>CANGTC010000325.1 GCA_947456505.1 Beijerinckiaceae bacterium | reverse complement strand
TGATGGCCGCCATGCGCCTCAACATCCCCGTGGTCTTCGTGTCCGGCGGGCCGATGGAGGCTGGCAAATATATCCACGAGGGCAAGACCCGCTCCGTCGATCTCATCGACGCCATGGTCGCCGCCGCCGATGACAAGTATAGCGACGCCGAGGTGGAGACCATCGAGCGCTCGGCCTGCCCGACCTGCGGCTCCTGCTCGGGCATGTTCACCGCCAATTCCATGAACTGCCTCACCGAGGCGCTCGGCCTGTCGCTGCCCGGCAATGGCACGGTGCTGGCCACCCATGCGGACCGCAAGCGCCTCTTCGTGGAGGCGGGCCACCTGATCGTCGATCTCGCCCGTCGCTATTACGAGCAGAACGACGAGAGCGTGCTGCCGCGCAACATCGCGAATTTCAAGGCCTTCGAGAACGCCATGGCGCTCGATATCTCCATGGGCGGCTCGACCAATACGGTCCTCCACCTGCTCGCCGCCGCCTATGAGGGCGAGGTGCCCTTCCACATGGCGGATATCGACCGCCTGTCCCGCAAGGTGCCTGTGCTCTGCAAGGTCGCGCCTGCGGTGGCGGATGTGCATGTCGAGGACGTGCATCGCGCGGGCGGCATCATGTCCATTCTGGGCGAGTTGCAGCGGGCCGGGCTCATCCATGGGGATGTGCCCACGGTCCACACGCCCACCATGGGCGAGGCCATCGACCGCTACGACATCACCCGCGACGCGACCGAGGGCGTGAAGAGCTTCTTTCGCGCCGCCCCCGGCGGCGTGCCCACCCAGACCGCCTTCAGCCAGGACCGCCGCTGGGACGATCTGGATACGGATCGCTCCGCAGGCGTCATCCGCGACAACGCCCACGCCTTCTCGAAGGATGGTGGCATCGCGGTGCTGACCGGCAATATCGCGCTTGATGGCTGCATCGTGAAGACGGCGGGCGTGGATGAGAGCATCCATGTTTTCGCTGGTCCTGCGCGCGTGTTCGAGAGCCAGGACTCGGCGGTGGACGCGATCCTGCGCGGCAAGATCAAGGCGGGGGATGTGCTCGTCATCCGCTATGAGGGCCCGCGCGGCGGGCCGGGCATGCAGGAAATGCTCTATCCCACGAGCTATCTGAAATCGAAGGGCCTGGGCAAGGTCTGCGCGCTTATCACCGACGGTCGCTTCTCCGGCGGCACCTCGGGCCTGTCCATCGGCCACGCTTCGCCGGAAGCGGCCGAGGGCGGCGCCATCGCTCTGGTGGAGGAGGGCGACCGCATCGAGATCGACATTCCCCAGCGCAGCATCAAGATCGCCATCTCCGACGAGGCCCTGGCCGCACGTCGCGCCGCCATGGCGGCCAAGGGCGCCGACGCCTGGAAGCCCTCCGAGAAGCGCACCCGCAACATCACCATGGCGCTGAAGGCCTATGCGGCCCTCACCACCAGCGCCGCCACCGGCGCCGTGCGCGTGGTAAAATAGGCTACTGCGAGACCAAAAGCACGCCGATGAAGAGGAAGGGGAGCGCAATCGCTCCCCAGAAGAACAGCGTCTTGAAATGCTCGTAGGTGCGCAGGTGCTCGGCAAGGTCGGGGTCGTCCCGGATCTGGTCCGGGCGCAGGTCCATCATGGTCATGGGGATTCTCTCCTCTGGTGAGGGGCGAACGCGGGCGCGGCGGCCTTGTTCCAGCTGGGCCGCATGAGCCGGGGAACCAAGCCCGCAGTGGTCGGTTGCTTCGCGATAACCGGAGTGATCACCATGTTCGGCGACAAGATCGGCCTTGTTCTGTTTCTGTGGATCGTGGGCGCGCCGCTGGCGTTGGCCGTCGCCTCGCGCATGGTGGAGCGGCGCTAGGCCGCACGGCTTCAGGGCCGGTTCCACAATTATCCTCGCCCCGCCCCCCAAGGGGGACGCGACTTTTCGCGCGATCATTGCTAAGACCTCCCGTCGGGAAAGCCCGCCAGAGCGGCGCGCCCGGCAGGGTTTTGCAAGGGTTCGAGGGGATTTGCATGGAACGCCAGAAAATCATTCTCGTCGGCGCGGGTCTGGGTGGCCTGTCCGCCGCTATCAGCCTTTTGAAAGCCGGGCATGATGTCGAGGTCTATGAACAGGCCTCCCAGCTCGGCGAAGTGGGCGCGGGCATCCAGCTCAGCGCCAATTGCATGCATGTGCTGCGCTCCTTCGGCCTTGGCGACCAGCTGGACGCGGTGGGCGTGCGCCCCGGCGCCTATGTGTTCCGCCTCCATGACACCGGCGAGGTGCTGCAACGCTTCGAACTCTCCGAAGACCATCTGGCCAAGCATGGCGCGCCCTATACCCAGCTGCACCGGGCGGACCTGCATGAGATCCTCGCCGCCAAGGCGCAGGAGCTCAAGCCCAACCTCATCCATCTCAACCATCGCGGTGCGAAATTCGTAGAGCGCGAGGATGGCGTGGAGATGCACTTCACCAATGGCGCGGTGGCGCGCGGCGATATTCTCGTCGCCTGCGATGGCCTGAAATCGGTGATCCGCGCGCAGATGTTCGGCGACGCGACCTCGCTTTACACCGGCGACGCCGCCTGGCGCATCACCGTGCCGACCGAGCGTCTGCCCAAGCCCTTCCTGGAAGAGGTCATGTCTGTTTTCATGGGGCCGGGCGGCCATGCGGTCTGCTATTATCTGCGTGGGGGCAAGCTCATCAATTTCGTGGGCCTGATCGAGACCGAGGAGGTCTTCGAGGAGAGCTGGACCATGAAATTCTCATGGGACAAGCTGAAGAAGGATTTCGAAGGCTGGCATCCCGCCATCCAGACCATCATCGACCTCGCCGAGAAGGATCAGTGCTACCGCTGGTCGCTGCATGGCCGCCAGCCCCTGCATGACTGGAGCTCGAAGCGCGTGACCCTGCTGGGCGATTCCGCCCATCCCACGCTGCCCTACCTCGCCCAGGGCGCCGCCATGTCCATCGAGGATGGCGCGGTGCTGGCGCGGGCGCTGGCCATGCGCGACACCATCCCCGAGGCCTTGCAGCTCTATCAGCGCAACCGCATCGACCGCACCGCGAAAATC
>CANGTC010000324.1 GCA_947456505.1 Beijerinckiaceae bacterium | reverse complement strand
TCGAGCGTCGTAGAACTCCGTAACCGGATTTCCCATCACGAACCGATCTTCAAGCGCGATCTGTCCAAGGATTTCGCTAATGTCATGACATTGCTCAAATGGATTTGTCCTTCAACGCATGAATGGATCAAGCCTCATTGCCGCGTGCCGATGGTGCTGCGGCAAAAACCTAAACCCCGCCCTTCTCCCCGCCGAACAGAAACGGCGCCACGTCACTAACCCCCGGCGCCTTTTTCGCAGCGAAGGGCATGGGGCGGCAGACGGCCATGGCGGAGAGGCCGACGCGGGCGGTGAGCATGCCGTTGAGCACGCCCTCCCCAAGCCGCGCTGACAGGCGCGCCGCAAGCCCGTGGCCCAGCACCTGCTGCACCAGACTGTCCCCCACCGCCATGCCGCCGGTGATGGCCAGATGCGCCCCCACCGACCGCGCCAGCCGCAGGAAGCCGATGAGGCCCGGCCGCCCGCCATAGATCTCGGACAGGCGCCGGATAAGCCGCACCGCCTGCGCGCCCACAAAGATCACATCCACAAGCGCGCGCGGGCTGATGGCGGTCACCACGCTGACGCGCTTGGCGGCGCTGGCGATCTCGCGGGTCGCCTCTTCGTCGAGCGTTGGCATGAGTTCGCGTTCGGCGATGTCGATGAGGTCGCGGCCATCGACGATTTCGCGGGTGAGGTCAGCGAGGTTCGCGCGGGCGCGGGCGGTGCCGGGGCGCTCTGTGTAGAGGCTGGCGAGATCGGCCACCAGAGCGCGCGCCGCATCTCGGTCATCAGCCGCCCGGGCCTGGGCGAAGGCCATGTGCATGCGGGCGATCTGGCGTTGGCGCATCAGCCCAATAAGCTCGCGTCCCAGCAGGGCGAGCAGCGCGATACCCACCAGAGCCAGCAACGCCACGCCGATCCAGCCCAGCGCCACGGAGCGGGCGAAGAAGCTCTCGATCAGCCCCTGCATCCAAACGCCTACGGCGAGCGACAGCAGCGCCCCCAGCGCCGACCAGAAAAGCGCGCCCCAGCTCAAACCCCGGCGCGCCATGATCCCGCGCTTCTGCGCCGCTTCGATGGCGGCCTCCTCGGGCTCGATGACGCCATGTGTTTCGAAGGCGTCGGGTTGCGGCTCTATGGCCACGCGCGGGTCTTCGGGCCTGACCTCGTCGAGGCGGAAGGCGCGGGGGCGGGGCCTCTGGTCGCTGGTCATGCGAGCCTGTCTCCGAGCAGGAACTGCAAGGCGCGGTCGAGCCTGATATGGGGCAGGGGCGCGTCGGGCGTCGTGGTCAGGGGCGGGCGAAAGCGCAGGAAGCGATAGTCCGCCTCGCCCCCGGCGAGGCCCAGCCCATCGCCGCGAAAGGCGGCGCGGGGATCGGCGGGCAACTCGCCGGGGAAGATGGCCGCCTCGGCTTCCCCATCAAACACATCCTCGCCAAGCCGCTCGCCTTTCAACGGCGTGCCCACGATGGCCTCGAGATCGCGTCCGTCCTGCCGAACCCGCGCCTCGCGTGTGGCGCGCACGGCGGCCATGGCGATCACGTCGATCTCGACCCCGCCCGATTGCGCCCGCGTGATGGCGCGCGCCACCAGATGCCGCAGGATCGCCTCAAGCCGGTCATGGCTCGTGTGATGCAGATGGTCGGCCTTGGTGGCGGCGAAGAGAATGCGGTCGATGCGCGGGCGGAAGATGCGCGAAATCAGGCCCGCTCGCCCCGTGCGGAAGGCGCTCAGCACATCGCCCATGGCCGCCTCCAGATCGCGCACGGCGGCGGGGCCGGAGTTGAGGGCGCTCAGCGCATCCACCAGCACGATCTGTCGGTCGAGCCTTGCGAAATGATCGCGGAAGAAGGGCCTGACGATATGGGTTTTATAGGCCTCGTAGCGTCGCTCCATGAGGGCGCCCAGCGAGCCTGTCTTAATGGGCGCGCCCTCTTCAAGGGGCAGGGGCGAGAAGGTGAGGGCGGGCGAGCCTTCGAGGTCGCCGGGCATGAGAAAGCGGCCGGGGGTGAGGGCCGAGAGCGCATAGGCGTCGGCCCGCGCGCCGCGCAGATAGGCGGTGAAGAGCTCGGCGGCCTTGCGGGCGGTCTCCTCTGAAAAGGGGGCTGTGGGGTCAAGGCTTGCGAGATAGCCCCGCCATGGCGCGGCCAGAGTGGCGCGGGCGGCGGCGCTGCTGGCCTCCAGCGTCTCGCGCGACCATTGGGCGTAGCTCTTTTCGAGCAAGGGCAGATCGAGCAGCCATTCGCCGGGGTAGTCGACGATGTCGATGGTGAGTTCGCGTGGACCCTGCAGCCAGCCGCTGGCGCGCTCGTATTGCAGGGTGAGGCGCAGCTGCGAGATGCGCCGCGTCGATTGCGGCCAGTGCCGGGCGGAAGGCCCTTCGACGCCGCCGGTCAGCGCCGCCAGATGATCCCCATAGGCGAAGCTGGGCACGGCGTCGTCGGGCTGATGCTCCAGCCGCGCGCCGATCAATCGCCCCTGCGCATGGGCCTGCAAGACCGGCAGGCGCCCGCCCCGCAGGAGATTATGCACCAGCGCCGTGATGAAGACGGTCTTGCCCGCCCGCGACAGGCCGGTGACGCCCAGCCGCAAGCCCCGCCCGCTGACATAGTCGGCGAGGCTGCGGGCCGCGATATGGGCTTCCTGCGTGAGATCGGAGAGACTGGGCAAGGCGGGACCGCGATGGAGGGGCGATCATCATCTAAGCACGACAGGGACTTTGCGAAAGCCCCACTATCGGCTCGCCTCCTCCCTGGCTCCCTGCACCTGCCGGATCGCCGCCATGGCCCTTGCGATTCCCGCCGCGATCACGGCCTTGTCCGCTCGCAGGGGGCCGATTTCGACGGCGGACATGTTTTCCATCACCCGCGCCAGATGGGGGGTGGGCTCGCCCTCGGAGGTGAAGAGCGCCAGATCCTCGTCGGGCGAGGCGGCGACGCCTGCGCTGGCCTTCTGAGCATAGGATTGCAGGCGGTTGGTCTCGCTGTCGCAGTTGACGATGGGCCGCAGGGGCTCGGGACGCAGCGGCTCAAGGCCCGGCATAGCGAGAGAGGCGAGC
>CANGTC010000323.1 GCA_947456505.1 Beijerinckiaceae bacterium | reverse complement strand
GTCGTCGTTCAGAAGATCGAACGCGCTGACCAGAGCGTGGTGGATCGGCTCGCCCATCTGGGCGTCTCGACCACCCATGAAGCCATGGGCCGCTTTGGCCTGATGAAGCCCTATATGCGCCCGATCTATCCCGACGTCGCCGTGGCGGGCACGGCCGTCACCGTGCTGGCCCAGCCCGGCGACAACTGGATGCTGCATGTGGCGGTGGAGCAATGCCGCAAGGGCGACATCCTCGTAGTCGGCGTGACCTGCGACAATACGGACGGCATGTTCGGCGAATTGCTGGCGACCTCGCTGAAAGCGCGCGGCGTCGTGGGCCTCGTCATCGATGCAGGCTGCCGCGACGTGCGCGGGTTGAAGAAGATGGGCTTCCCCGTGTGGTCGCGCGCCATCTCCGCCAAGGGCACGGTCAAGGCGACGCTCGGCAGCGTCAACATCCCCGTGGTCTGCGCGGGCGAAATCGTGAAGCCCGGCGATGTCGTGGTGGCCGATGACGACGGCGTGGTGGTGGTGCCCCGCAAGATCGCCGAAGCCGTTGCGAAGGCTGGCGAAGCCCGCGAGGCCAACGAAGGCGACAAGCGCGCCCAACTCGCCGCAGGCGTGCTCGGCCTCGACATGTACAAGATGCGCGAACCCCTCGCAAAAGCGGGCCTGAAATATATCGACACGCTGGAAGACTAAGCGAAGAGAAAAAGCCGCCTCGCGTTGGAGTGGCGTGGGGCGGCGACATGGCCAAGGCGCGACAAGGCCCGCTGCTTGACAAGCTTCGGGACCCGCCACAGATTTGAAAAAGGACGGCGCAAATGAACAAAGCGCCGCCGATCTGAGGGAGTGGTCCATGGCCCGGAAGTCCGCGAACGCGCCTTTTCTCCGCAACGCCTGGTATGTGGCCGCCTGGTCCGAGGAGCTGGAAAGCGGCCTCATGGGCCGGACCATCATGAACGAGCCCATCGCCATTTTCCGCAATGCGGAGGGCAAGGTCTGCGCGGTCGAGGATCGTTGCTGCCATCGCGGCGCCGCGCTCACCGCTGGCAAGGTCGTCGAGAACGGGCTGCAATGCGGCTATCACGGGCTGGTGTTCGACGGGGACGGCAAATGCGTCGAAATTCCCGGGCAGGACATGATCCCGAGCATCGCCCGCGTCAAATCCTACCCCGTGGTCGAGAAGCAGGAGTTCATCTGGATCTGGATGGGCGATCCAAAGCTCGCCACGCCCGAAACCATTGCGGACTGGTCCATTCATGATCAGCCCGAGAAATACCCGCACCGCAAGGCGGTGATGCCGATCAAGGCCAATTACCTCATGATGATCGACAATCTGATGGATCTCACCCATCTGGGCTATGTCCACACCAAGACCATCGGAGGCAATCCCAAATCCCATGTGGCCGCCGAGATGGAGACAGTTCGCACGGAAACCGGCTGCAAATTCATCCGCTGGATGCTCGACGCCGTCCCCCCACCCACCTACGTCAAGGGCGCCGGCTTCACCGGCCGGGTCGATCGCTGGCAGGAGTTCGAATATGTGATCCCCGGCGCCGTGCGCCAATGGTCCGGCGCGCTGGAGGTTGGTCGGGGCGCGCGGGAAAACCGCGATCAGGAAGGGTTCCATCTGCACCTTTTCCACGCCATCACGCCGGAGACGGAGACCTCCTCGTTCTATTTCTGGTCGGCGGCCAATGGCTATCGTCAGGACGATCCCCAAGCCACGGAAGAATTATACGCCGACACCTACCCAACCTTCATTGAAGATGTGGAGATCATGGGCAAGCAACAGGCGCGCATTGACCTTGATCCCTATCGCCCCTTGCTGACGATCCGCGCCGACAACGCATTGCTGCACGCCCGCCGCGCCTTCGAAGAGGCCTATGAGCGAGAGCAGCGCCAGATGGGAGCCGCTGCAGCGGAGTGAGGCTGGGCGAGGGGATCGTCGGAACTTGGGTCTTCTTCAAGCCGGTATTTTTGCGACAAACGTCACGCCCGGCAGGCCGTTGAAATGCGCGTTGCAGGTCAGAAGGTCCGCCCCGTGATAAAGCGCAGTCGCATAGATGATGGCGTCGGCCATCGCCAGCTTGTGTTTTGCGCAGATTTCGGCGGCGGCGATAGCCACCTTGGTGTCGAGTTCCGCCACCACGCACATCTGCGTGAAGGCTATCACCTCTTCCGCCTTGTCCTCCCCCACCTCACGGGTCAGCCATTTCGCCAATTCAAGCTGGACCACGGTGGGGACAAGCAGCTCTTCGCGCCGGGGAATCAGAGGCTCCAGCTCCCGACCAGTCAGCGATCCGATGAGCCATTCGATCCAGGCGGATGTATCCACTAACCGCATCAAAAGCGGTCGTTGCGATCACGATAATCATCGGCCTTCGCGCCAGCTGCAATCCCCGCGAGGTCCTCGCGAGCGGGAACCGGCACCAGAAGAACGCCCTTGCCCTTGGGAATGAAGGCGAACTCCTGCCCCGCCTTCCATTGCCGCGCCAGACGCACGGCCTTGGGGATCGAGATCTGGAACTTGGCTGATAGCGTGGCGGTATCGGACATCGCACTACCCTTGATCGATCCACGAAGGGTAAGAAAATATCATGAAAGGAGCGACCGCGTAAGTACAATCGGCAAATAACGCCACAGCCACAAATAAGGAATGATGCAGATTTTCCGGGAAAGCCTTGGAGCGGGCGAAGGGAATCGAACCCTCGTATGAAGCTTGGGAATCGTTTGACAGACATTGTATTTCAACGGCTTAGTTGATATTATATCACTACAGTATATCACAAAAAATAAATCTCAGTCGATACAGACCGCTATGACATCCAAAAAACCGAACTGAACGACCCCTCCACTCCGGCTTTGCATTAGCACAGCACTCCGTAGACTATTGCGATCAGCGAGCGACCCCTAAACGCACGATTGGCATTGAGAAAGCTTAGGCATGACAGAGAAGTCAAAGCAGGCACTGGATGGACCAATCGTGCATGTCGAGAAGCATGTATGTAGATTTTCACGAAGAACTGACCCGGGATTTTCACTGAGAAGTGACCCGCCCTTTTATGTTCCGT
>CANGTC010000322.1 GCA_947456505.1 Beijerinckiaceae bacterium | reverse complement strand
GTCGTTTTTCGAATATTTCGAAAATGCGCTTGAAGTGAATGGCTTCTTCCGTCCGGAAACCAAACAGCCGGTCATGCAGCGCAACCTGCGCAACATCTTCCATCGCATGGGCCTGACCGAGCAGGATGTGCGCACCCTGCGCGGCGCCATCGTGCGCCTCGTGGATGGGCCGCGCAAGGAGGCGCAGACCCGCAAGCGTGTGCGTGCGCCCAAGGCCAAGGCGGAGACGCCGGAGGAATAGCGGCTCACCGTCAAATGTTCCGGTATTTTTCCCATCAATCCGAACTTGCAGACCCCGCGTAATCGTTTACGTCGCATAGCCGCTGGCTATCAGCGAAACCCAAGATGTCGCCATGACTTCAACGCTCACACGCCGCTCGCTTCTGACCGCTGGCGCAGCCCTCGCCTTGCCGCGCGCGCTGCGGGCGCAGGGCTTGTTCGATACGGATGTGGTGATCGTGGGCGCAGGCCCGGCGGGCCTTGGGGCGGCGCGGGCCTGCGCGCGCGCAGCCAAGCGGTTTGTCATGCTGGAGGCGCGGGATCGCATCGGCGGGCGCGTGTTCACGGACACTTCGCTGGGCGCGCCCTTTGATGCAGGCGCCTTCTATATCCATTGGGCCGAGCGCAACCCCTGGCGGCCCATCGCCGCCGAGCTTGGGGTCGCCTTGCGGGATGAGAATGAATTGCCCTCCGGCGCCTGGCTGAGCTTCGAGAATGGCGCGCCTGTGGAGCGTTCGGGGCGCCGTCGGCAATTTGCGGAACTCACGCGGCGCTTCGATACGGACTTGAGCGAGGTGCCCGATGTGTCTTTCGCCGAGCGCGTGGCCGATGCGCCCGATTTGCTGCCGGGCGCGCGCGGCATGGCGCGCATGGCTGTGGGCGAGGAGGCCGAGCGCGTCTCGGCCCTTGATTATGCGCGGCTCTGGTCGGGCGATGACCTGATTGTTCCCGAGGGCTATGGCGCGCTGGTGCAAAGGTTCGGCGCGGCCTTTCCGGTGAAGCTTTCGACCCCCGTGACCCATATCAGGTGGGACGGGCAGGGGGTGGTGGTGGAGAGCCCGGCGGGACGCCTCACCGCCCGCGCGGTCATCGTCACCGTGCCCGTGGGCGTGCTGGCGGCGGGGGCGATCCGCTTCACGCCGGAGCTGCCTGCGCTGACGCAGGAGGGGCTTGGGGGCCTTTCCATGGGCGCGCTCACCAAGATCGGCCTGCGCTTTGACGGGACCCGCTTCGGCCTGCCGGTGAACAGCAATCTGTGGGACGAGGTCCCCGGAGCGGGCGGGATCAATTTCGAATGCTGGTCCTTCGACCGCGATCTCATCGTGGCGGTCTTCGGCGGCGATTTCGCCCGCGCGGTGCTGGCGCAGGGCGAGCAGGCGGCGGTGGAGACCATGCTGGACCGCCTGACCGCCATGCTCGGCCCTCAGGTGCGCGCCGCGTTCAAGGGCGCCAGCGTGAACGGCTGGGCGACCGACCCATTTTCGATGGGCTGCTACTCCCACGCGCTGCCCGGCCAGGCGAGCGCCCGCGCGAAGTTGGCGCAGCCCGTGGGGGAGCGCATCTGGTTTGCGGGCGAGGCGACGGCTGCGGGGGATGGCGATTTCGGCGCGGCCATGACGGCGGGCGGGGCGTTTTTGGCGGGCGAGGCGGCGGCGAGGGCGGTGCGGGGGTAGGGGGTGCGGAGGGGGGACGCCGCGTCGTCCGCAGCCCGCGAATGCCGCTTATGATCGCGCGATTCCCCGGGAACCCGGACGACGGGACGTCGCCCCTCCGGGCGTCACGCCGCTGCGCGCGTGATTAGATCGCGTTCCGCTCCGGCTTTGTTGTGGTCAGCGAAGGCGCCGTTTGCCCCGAGATCCAGCGACCCATCGTCCGTGCCGCGATAGGCGATGTAGATCGTGCCTTTGTATTCATAGGCTTTGGCGACGAAGCCGATGTCGAGATCTTTGCGCACATCACCGAACGGCTTTACCCCGTCAGGCAAAGGCAAACCATTGACGAGGTCAAATAGCACCTCTTCCACATCGCGATGATAAACGTCCATCGCTAGAAGGGCAGGAAGCAGCAACTGTGTCGCGGTCGCCATTCTTAACTCCTGTCTGTCTCAAGTTGCTCTTCGCGAGATACCCTGAACGTAGAAAATCCACTCGAATCTTTTGGAATTTTCGGCGCATCATAGCCAGGGTAACCATTGCCTTGATCAACTCGCAGCTCCTCCAGCCAAGGCGCCTGTACCTCCAGCCGCTTCAACAACGGCGCGTCGGGCGCTATCTCGGCTGTGATCGAGCGCAGCTTGACCCCGGCGCCGATGACGTGGGCGAAGTCCTCGGGGCTGATTTGCTGCGCCATTATGTAGGAGGCGTTGGGAGGAAACCAGACGAATACGGGCTGCCGCGTATCCGGCAGATCGACTTTGCCCGTCTTGAGGTCTCGCAACACCATCAAATCATCGCCAAAGGCCCATACGATTCCGCCAGCGGTCACAGCGGGTTTGAGCCGCCGACCGTCGAACCCCTTTCGACGCGATTCCTCACGGGTATCGGACATCAGCGCCGCCACCAGCCAGCCGTGGCGCGGGCCGAGGTCCATCACCGGGGCGACGCCCTGCACGCGCGAATAAAAGCGCCTGCCCCCCGCCTCCGGGCTTTTGGTTCCGATGCCGTAGAAATGCACGTTGATGATGCTAGAAGCCGTCTTCTCTTCGCCATCCACATCAACCGTGAAGGACAACCGATAGCGGAAATCCGCAGTGTTATTGCTGCCGCAACCGCCGAGCGCCGACGCCCCCAGCGATGCGGCGAGGGTGAGAAACGACCGCCGCCCCATCACGCCGCATGCTCCGCGTGGGGGGTGAGGGGTGGGCGGGTTGTGAGGGGGGCGTTGGCTTTGTTCGTCCTGCGCGGGCCGCTCCGCCCGGTGACTGTCTTGTAGAATTGTTCGGCCAGCTCCGTCTGTTTCGCCACCACGCCCGCGCCCGTCACCCAGCCATTCCAAAGATCGCTGCCGCCATATGTCCCGGGATCCTCGCCCGTCACATTGTCCGTGCCGCGATAGGAGATG
>CANGTC010000321.1 GCA_947456505.1 Beijerinckiaceae bacterium | reverse complement strand
GGCGAGCCCAAGGCCCAGCGCATCGAGATGCGCCAGAACGGCGTGACCAAGCAGGATTCCACCCTCGGCCACCTCATCTGGTCCGTGCCCGAGATCATCTCGCACCTGTCGACGCTCTATCACCTGCGCCCGGGCGACGTGATCCTCACCGGCACCCCCGCCGGCGTCGGCCCCTGCCTGCCCGGCGATGTGCTGGAAGGCACCATCGAGGGCGCGGGCAGCCTGAAGGTGACGATCGGGCCTTCGATCTGATCGCAGCGCATATGCTTTCAACGGCGGGGCCACACCCCGCCGTTTTCCATTGCGCCAATTGATTGACAAAGGCGGGGCGGCTTCGCATCCTCAGCCCAACCCGGAGGAACGAAAATGCCCGCCCTGAAAGTCAATGGCCATACCCATGAGGTGAAGGCTGCGGAAGATGCGCCCCTGCTCTTCGTGCTGCGCAACGATCTCCACCTGAACGGGCCGAAATACGGCTGCGGCCTCTCCCAATGCGGCGCCTGCACGGTGCTGGTGGATGGCCAGCCGGTGCGCTCCTGCGTGACCTCGGCCAGCGCGGTCGCGGGGCAGGAGATCACCACGCTGGAGGGCCTCTCCGCCAATGGCAAACCCAGCAAGCTGCAGCAGGCCTTCATCGACGAGCAGGCCATGCAATGCGGCTACTGCGTCAGCGGGATCATCATGCGCGCGCGGGCCCTGCTGGATCAGAACCCCAAGCCCACCGAGCGCGAAGTGCGCCTGGCGCTGGATGGCAATCTGTGCCGCTGCGGCGCGCAAAACCGCATGGTGCGCGCCGTGCTTCGCGCCGCGCAGGAGGGCTGAGCCATGAATATCGAAACCACCCGCCGCTCCCTTCTGACTGGCTCCGGCGCTCTGGCGCTGGGCTTCTCCCTCACCGGCGATCTGCTGGCCCAGCAGCCCGCCGCACCCGCCCTGCCGGGCGATCTCAAGCTCTTCCCCAAGGTCTCGTCCTGGCTGCGCATCGAGGCCAATGGGCGCGTGCGCCTGCTCGTCGGCAAGGTGGAGCTGGGACAGGGCATCCTGACCGCCCTCGCGCAGCTCTGCGCCGAGGAACTGGAGATTGATCTCGCCCGCCTCGACATCACCTCCGGCGACACCCAACTGGTGCCGGATGAGGGCGTCACCGCAGGCTCGTTCTCCATGCCCAATTGCGGCAGCGCCGTGCGTCAGGTCTCCGCCGAAGCGCGGCAGATCCTCATTTCGCTGGCGGCCGCCAAACTGAACGCCGACGCGACCAAGCTCACCGTGAGCGACGGAACCGTGAAGGCGCTCGATGGGAAAAGCGTCACTTACTGGGATCTGGTCGCGGGCCGCGAACTGGAGATCGAGGCCTCCGGCAAGGCGCCCATCCGCCCGCGCGAAACGCGTCGCTATGCAGGCAAGCATGTGCCGCGCATCGACATTCCCGCCAAGGTCACGGGCGACCTGATCTTCGTGCAGGACCAGCGGCCACAGGGCATGCTGCATGGGCGCGTGCTGCGTCCCCCGGCCTATGACGCCAAGCTCGTTAAGTTCGAGGCCGCCGAAGTCGAAAAAATGCCTGGCGTCGTCAAGGTGGTGCGCAATGGCGATTTCGTCGGCGTGATCGCCGAGCGCGAGGAGCAGGCCATCAACGCCGTCGTGCGGCTGCAATCCATCACCCAATGGGATCTGCCGAAGGCCAGCGAGACCCAGGACACGGTCCACGCCTGGCTGTTGAAGCAGCCCGAAAAGCTGATCGTCATCAAGGACCTGCCCAACAAGGCTGTGCCCGTCGACGCGCAGACTGTGGAAGCCGCCTACAAGCGCCCCTACCACATGCACGCCTCCATCGGCCCCTCGACCGCCATAGGCCTGCTGGACGCGCAGGGCGTGACCCATGTGGACACCCACAGCCAGTCCGTCTTCGAAACCAGCCAGGCCATCGCCGAGATGCTGGGCGTGGACAAGGCCAAGGTCCATTGCCGCCACGTGCAGGGCTCGGGCTGCTACGGCCACAATGGCGCCGATGACGCCGCCGCCGATGCGGCCTTGCTGGCCCAGGCCGTGCCGGGCAAGCCCGTGCGCATCCAGTGGTCGCGC
Organism: Beijerinckiaceae bacterium; assembly: GCA_947456505.1. Lineage (GTDB taxonomy): Bacteria > Pseudomonadota > Alphaproteobacteria > Rhizobiales > Beijerinckiaceae > Terripilifer. The sequence goes on along the minus strand of CANGTC010000321.1, from coordinate 1,023 downwards.
AACGACGAGCACAAATGGGAGCCCTATGGCTCGGCCATGCTGGTGAAGACCAAGGCGCGGGTGGACGCCAAGGGCGACATTCTCGATTGGACGCTGGACCTCTGGTCCACCTCCCACGGCACAAGGCCCAGCGGCAGGGCGGGCAATCTGCTGCCCGCGCGCATGCTGGAAAAGCCCTTCGAATTGCCAACCCCGGTGAACGGCGGCCCGCCCAACTATGCGGCCGACCGCAACGCCATCGCGATCTACGAATTCCCCGGTCAGGTGGTGAACACCCACTTCCTCACCAATTTCGCCGCCCGCGCCTCCTCCACGCGCGGTCTGGGCGCCTATGCCAATGTCTTCTCCATCGAGAGCTTCATGGATGAGCTGGCTCATCGCGCCAAGGCGGACCCGGTCGAGTACCGCCTGCGCTATCTGAAGGACGAGCGCGCCCGCGCCGTGCTGCAGAAGACCGCCGAGATGCTGAACTGGGCCAAGCCCGAGAAGGCGGCGGGACGGGGACGGGGCATCGCCTTCGCCCGCTACAAGGGCCTCGCCACCTATTGCGCCGTCGCCATGGAGGTTGAGGTCGACCGCCGCTCCGGCGTGGTGCGCGTGCTGCGCGTGGTCAGCGCCAGTGACGCAGGCGAGGTCGTGGCGCCCGATGGGGTCAAGAACCAGATCGAAGGCGGCGTGGTGCAGTCGCTCTCCTGGACCCTGAAGGAGGCGGTTCGCTTTGACGCGGCGGGGGTGAAGACATCAGATTGGGTGTCCTACCCGATCCTCACCTTCAGCGAGGTTCCCCCGATCACGGTGGAGCTGATCGACCGGCCCGGCGCGCCCTTCCTCGGAGCGGGCGAGGCCTCTCAGGGGCCGACCAGCGCAGCGCTGGCCAACGCCATCTTCGATGCGGTGGGCGTGCGCCTGCGCGACATCCCCTTCACTCCGGCGCGCCTCAAGGCCGCCATGGGGTGAGGGTCGGCAGTCGGCAGTCGGCAGTCGGCAGTCGGCAGTCGGCAGTCGGCAGTCGGCAGTCGGCAG
>CANGTC010000320.1 GCA_947456505.1 Beijerinckiaceae bacterium | reverse complement strand
GGCGGTCCGGATTATTGCGCAGCCTGCCCTGAGCGCTGCAATGACTGCCCCTACCTTCGTGAACTCCCCGCAACCGTTGAGGGATGGGAGGTCTGGGATGTTCTGGAGCGCTGCGCCGGGCAATTGCGCATCGGCCCGGCAGGTCCTGTGGCGCTCGATTTCATGGCTGTCTTTGAAATGTCTGGAGCACTTGGACACTCCCGCAAGGCGCTGGCCGAGTTTCTGCCTGCTGCTGAGGCCGGTCTCATACGCGGTCTGATGCGGCGCATGACCAAAGCTGAATGACGCAGGCATATTTAGAATGAGGGAGGTTGCACTTGGCCAGTCGTAACATCTCTGTTCGCCTTCAGGTCGAGGGCGGCGCGTTCAAGGCGGAGCTGATCGAGGCTGGGCGCACAGGCCAGGACGCGCTCAAGCAAATTGAGGTGGGTGCACGCGAAGCCTCAGCGGCGCTTGAAAAAACTGGTGCCTCCGCACAAAAGGCGGATCGTGATCAACAGCAACTTACCCGTTCGGCTGAGAGGCTGAAGCGTCAATATACTGAGGGCTACCAGGCAGCAAAGGAGCAAAGCCGCGCCAGCGATCTCCTTGGCAAAGGCGTCCTGACGCAAACCGAATATGCGAGCGTGCTTGAGGGTATTGGTCGTAAATATGTAACAGCCAATTCAAACGCCCGCGCATTCGGTCAGTCGGTCGAACAGCAAGGGCAAAAAGTCAGAGCCACCGCGTCTCAGATGGCGCAGTTGCAGCCCCAGCTCAACGATATCTTCACGACCCTGACGACGGGCATGAGCCCCTTGACGATCGCCCTTCAGCAGGGCCCGCAGATCACGCAGATCTTTGGAGGCATTGGCGGAACGTTTCGGGCGATACCGCCTGTGGCTCTGGCGGCAGCAACAGCCATTGCAGCTGTTGGCATCCCGCTCGGCATCATCTTGTCACGAGCCTTTGATCTTGCTTCCCAATCACGCACCTTCAATGTCGCGCTTGCCTCTATGGGGTTGCAGGGCCAGACAACCGCCAACCAGCTTGGTGAACTCGTTGAAAAGCTGCGCGATGTCGGGGTGGCGCGCGAAGAAGCAAGGTCCACTGTCGCGGCTCTTGTTCGCACGCCAGAACTTTCTGTCGCAGAGATACCCCGCCTTGCAGGCATGGCGCCTGATCTTGCAGCGGCGACTGGCACGACCACCTCGCAGGCTGCCCGCCAACTCGCAGACGTCGCTACAAGCGGTTATGATGCGATCATCAAACTCGACCGCGCTCTCAATGGATTCTTGAACCCCTCGCAGCGGGAGAACATTCGCCTTCTCAGCCAGCAAGGCGAAAGCACTGCTGCCTACAAAATTGCCATTGACGCCTTAGAGCAGCGCATCAAGGGGCTTAACGATCAGGCACTTTCCCCAACCCAGAAATCGCTCAATGATATTGGCCGCGCCTGGGATCGGCTGGTCGACAATCTTGCAAAAGGCGCGGTTGGCCGCATCACCCTCTCTGTGGTGGAAGGTACGATCAGCGGGGCCGCCAATCTGATTGCACCCTCAAAGGTGCCGGTGCGCGATCGCATTGGGGATGCAGAAGACGCTTTACAGCGTGCGATTGAACGGCTCGAAAAGTTCAACAACGAAACCCGCCGTTACCGCGATCCCAATGCGGAGGTATTTGTCCCCGGTTTCAGCTATGGCGCACCCAATGCACTTCGTGTGCAATTGCAGGCCGAGATCGAAGCGGCGCGAACCGAATTTGAGCGCTTGAACGAGGCTTCCGCACGCGCGCAAGAGCAAGGCAAGCAACTCGCGGCGCAGGCAGACGCTCCCAATAGCGACAAAGCCTCTCTCGGCGACCGAACGATCCGCGAAGAAACCGCACGCCAGATCGCTGATCTTGAAACACGCCGCCGCCTCGACAGCCTGACCCCGGCGGCGCGGCCACAGGCAGAAGCCGAAATCCAGGCTGAACTCGCCGCGCGCGAGCGCAACCTCAATGCAATTGAGGCGGAAGCGCTCAAAAGAGCCATGGTCGGCAATATCATTGCTGATCAAAAGCGCCAATACGCCGATCTCACTCGAGAAATGGAACTCCAAAGCAAGACGGCGCTCGATGTTGCCGCAGCCTACGGTCAAGGATTAACGGCGGTCATGCGGGCGGAAGCCCAGCGCACCGCAGAACTTGAAAATCTACGAAGCGGCATTGATGCGACCGCACGTTCCGAGGAAATTCTCAAGAACAAGGTAGCCGAAACAGCCGAGGCGCAGGCCCGCGCTGCTTTGCAGGCGCAGGAATCCGCAGATTCAGCCAGAAGGATTGCAGGAGCAGAAGCTGGTGGCGCAGCAGCGGTTGCGCGCGCCCAGGCATCCGAGCGAGCACTGTCGGCAACCAGAGAAGCGCGCGCTGCACTTGGGGCCGCCACCGGTAATTCTGAAGCGGCTCTGCGCAAAAGCATCGAAGATACAACCCGCGCCATAGAGGCCCAATCATCAGCGGAACGCGCTGGACAAATCCTTCGCGAGCAGCGCCTAGCTACCAATGATCTCTTGATCGCCAACCTCGAAAAGGAAGCCGCCGCCACAAATAATGCGACAGAGCGCCGTGCGAGGGAACTCGTAGTTGAGCGAGAGCGACGCCTTCTGGCGCAAAAAGACAAGTTCGGCGCCATTGATCCTAAATTAACTGAAACACAAGACGCCGCTGCCGCGCTGCGCGAACAGGCGCGCTACTTCAACGATATCCGTGATCAGGCAAAAAGCATCGCCAGCGACATTTCGACTTTTCTCGTCGATGGCTTTGTCAACGCTGGGAAAGCTGGCAAGAGCGTCTTCGCCAATCTGGCTGATGGCGCCGTTGGTCTTTTCAAACGCATGGCGGCGAAAATCGCAGCCACACTGATCGAACAAAAATTTATCCTACCAATCACGACGCAGATCGTTGGGGCGTTTCCCGGTCTCTTTGGTGTCGTCGCCCCGCAAGCGGCCGCTGGCGCCGCAAGCACTGCTGCCAGCAGTGGAGGCATTTTCGATAGTATCGGAAATTGGTTCTCAGGGCTGTTTGGAGCAGGACATGATGGTGGCCTTGTTGGCCTTGCGCCATCGCATGTTCGAAGCGTCGCCTTT
>CANGTC010000319.1 GCA_947456505.1 Beijerinckiaceae bacterium | reverse complement strand
CCCATGATGCCGAGCATCAGGCCCAGCATGGTCATGGCCACGCCCTTGAGGGGCGAGCCCTTGGCCAGCGTCGAGCCCGCCAGCAGGCCCAGCAGCATCAGCGCGCAGATCTCGGGCGCCCCGAACTGGAAGGCCACCTTCGCCACATAGGGGGCGAAGAAGATCATCTGCAGGATGCCGAAGGCGGCGCCGAACATGGAGCCAAGCATGGTGATGCCGAGCGCCACGCCGCCGCGACCCTGTTTGGTCATGGGGAAACCATCCAGACAGGTCACCGCATGGGGTGGGTGACAGGGCAGGTTGAGCAGGATGGAGCAGATGGCGCCGCCATATTGCGCGCCATAGTAGATGCCCGACAGCATCAGCACCGCCGCGACGGGCTTCATGCCGAAGGTCAGAGGCAGCAGGATCGAAATCGCCGAGAGCACGCCCATGCCGGGCAGCACGCCGACGAGATTGCCCACCATGACGCCGACAAAGCACCAGAGAAGATTGTGGGGCTCCAGCGCAATGCTGAAGCCATGCATGAGACCGCCAATGCCAGTATCCATGTCACAGGCCCCTTACGATGGGAATCTGCACGTGCAGAACGAAAGAAAAAAGCCCGATGGCGAAGAGGGTTATGCCCCCCGCCAGCAGGGCCGAGGCCTTTACGTGGCTGTCATTGTCGCCGCAGGCGCCTATGAACACGCAGAAGAAGGTGGCCGGCGCGAGGCCCGCATATTCGGACAGAACGATGAAGGCGAAGACGCTGCCAAGGATGCAGCCCCAGCCCCGCCAGTCCGGATGGGCGGCCAGCGCATGGTGGGCGTCCATGATGTCGGCGCCGGCTTTGGCGCCTGCGCGGGCGGCGAGCATGATCAACACGCCCATGATCGTCATCATGACCCCCAGGCAAACCGGGAAGAATCCCGGCCCCATCTGGGTCAGGGTGCCGACCTTGTAGCTGGTTCCGACGACAGCGGCCCCGCCGCCGATGAGGATCATCAGTCCGCCGGCGTAATAGTCACGCCTACCTTCACTGATCATGCGCGTTTTCCCCTTACTTGGGCTTTTGCAGCCAAGATTCGTGTTCTGCGTGATTGGCTCGCCGATCACAAAAAAATCGCAAACCGATCAACTTCCCGTGAATACGTGGATTGGCGGGGGGTGGCAAGCCTTCCTTGGCTGGCCGGGGTTGCGTCCTGCAAGGGAGAATGACCCCGCACTCGTCATGGGCCGCGTCATCCTCTATGGTCGGGCTCTGAAGCGAGGGGGGAAACCATGTCTGACGAAACCATCATTGGCGCGCAGGGCGGCTCGACCCTTCGCATTCTTTCGGCCAGCGCCGTGCGTCAGGCGATCACGCGCTGTGCGGAACTCTTCCATGCCCAGACCGGGCAGGGCGCTCACGCGCGTTTCGACACCTCCGGGGCCATTCTGCGTCGGCTTGGGGAGGGCGAGGTCTGCGATATCGTCGCTTCCTCGCTCGATTCGCTGCAGGAACTCGCCGGGCGCGGGTTGCTGGGCGGCGCGCCTGTCGTCATGGGCGTTTCGCGGGTGGCGCTGGGCGTGCGGCGGGGCGAGACGCCGCCGGATATTTCCACCCTTGAGGCTTTTGTGCGGACCCTCCGCGCTGCGCCCGTGATTGTGCGGGGCGATCCGGCTGGCGGCGGTACGGCGGGAAATCACATGCAGAAGGTTCTGGAGCGCCTCGGCCTCATTGATGAACTGGCTGGCCGGACGATCCTGCGGGTCGGCGGCTATAATGTGATGAAGGAAGTGGCTGAGGGCCGCGCTCCCTTCGGCCTCACCCAATCCACCGAGATCGTGGCCGTCGATGGGGTCGAGATCGGCGCCTGGCTGCCGGAAGAGGTGCAGCTGACCACCCAATATGCGGTCGCTCCTGGCCGCGACGCTTCGCCCGCCGCCCGGGACTTTCTGGCTTTTCTGGCGCAGGAGCCCTGCCGCGCCGCCTTTGACGCTGCGGGCTTCGCGCGACCCTGAGCTTCTACTGCGCCTTGTCCGCCAGCGCCGCCGCATCCTTGCGGATGGTGTCGTCGAAGGTTTTGGCGATATCCACGGGCCTGGTGATGTCGCCGGTCTCGACCAGCAGGTTCTGCAACCAGGCGAGCTTTTCCTTCGCAACATTCATCTCGGGGTCGTAGTCGCCATATTTCAGGGATTCGGCGAAGACGAATTCGGGACGCGGGTCGTCGGCCTTGATGCTGGCGATCTCGCGGGTGATCTTCATCACCTCGTCCTTGTGGCCGATGGCCCAGCGGGCGCCGGCGATCTCGGCGGCCATGAAGCGCACCATATCGTCGCGTCTGGTGGCGATGGTCTTGCCCGAGGTCATGACGCAATTGCGCAGGAACTGGGGCATGAGGTCCCGGCCTGCAAAGAGCAGCTTCACGTCCGGCGGCGCCACTGCGAGGAATTCGCCTGAGGAAACAGAGGCCTGCACCACATTGGCCATGAGCGCCTTGAAGCGGTCGGAATCGCTGCCGAGATTGGCGAATTTCACATCGTCGGGAGAGACGCCCGCCTTCTTCAGCGCCGCTCGGGCGAGGAGGTCGGGGAAGGCGTTGGGGGCGGAGATGGCGATGGCCTTGCCCTTGAGCTCTGCGATGTCCGTGATGTCCGACCGCACGAAGAGCCCGTGGGGAATGCGCGGCCAGGCGCAGCCGATGACCTTCACATCGACGCCCCGCGTGTCGGCGGTGATGGTGCCAGCGGGGCCGCCCTCGTAGCTGTCGAGTTCGCCCGCCAGCAGGGCCTTTAGACCCAGCGCATCGGATTTCAGGTTGAGGATCTCCACCTTCAATCCGAACTTTTCGGGAAAGCCCCCCTGCAGCCCCGCCATGATGAGGCCCGCATCCGCCTTGGGCTCGATGACGCCATGTTTCCAGACGCGTTCCTGAGCAAGGGACGCTCCACTGAGGAGGGCGCTGACGCCAAGCAACAGGGCGGAGAGCTTCTTCATGGGGCGCTCCGGCTCAGACGTCGAGGGTGGTCTTGGCGAAGACCTCCTCAAGCCCAACCCGGCGATTGGTCAGGCCCTGCTCCTGCAGATATTGCGCGACGGTCTCCAGCACCGGCCGCGCCGCCTTCACCCCATAGGCCAGGGGATCGGCGCTGAAGCCCTTCTCCGCCTGATCGCCCAGGGCGCCCACCTCTAGCCACGGGCCCAT
>CANGTC010000318.1 GCA_947456505.1 Beijerinckiaceae bacterium | reverse complement strand
TCTATCGCACCGCCGCCGCAGATTCGGACGGCACGGCCACGGATGTGGACGGCAATCTCTATACGGCCGCCAATGACCGGTCGAATGGCGGCAAGGAGGTGGTCGCCCTGCGGCCAGACGGTAGCGTGCTGCAGCAACTGCCGCTCCCCTCGGCCGGTCTGCCGGTGCAACTCGGTTTCGGCCGTGGCGATGACAGCTCTACGCTCTATCTTTCGACGGCTTTGCCTTGGGGTCTTTGGAAGATCAAGACCAACGTGAAGGGCTTCTATCGCAACTGATCCCTGACGCGTCGACGACATCCCTGTGCGTCGCGTCGGGCGATGGCCCCCGGTTTCCGATGCGCTATCCGGAAGGCCGCAACGGGGGAAGGGGGGCGGTCAAGCTCCATCCTGATGCACGGAGATGGGGTTAAGTATTGTGAACCCGATCGTCGTTGCGTGAACCGGAGCGTGCCCAGGTACAGCCCTGAGGCTGGACAGTTTGATCGCGATTGTCGTGTCAAAACGACAAACAAAACGTAATCCAATCACTACCCACAAAAGAAAAAGGGCGAGCCGTGAAGCCCGCCCCCGTAGTTCTCAAGCCGCCTTCTTCTTGAAGCGCGGGCGGTCCAGCGCCTTCAGGTGATGAATTGCAGCTGCTTCACCATTCGCATGCAGTTGCTCACGCGGTTCCATTTGGAACTTTATCGCAGCGGTCAAGCGGCAAGATTTCTACCCGTGCGCGGGGTGATTTGTCGAAAAGTCCTGCAGATTTTTTTATAGTTTTTTATAAGGCCGTGCTTTAGCTCAAGCGGGTCTAAAAAGACTAATATTTTCAGATATTTGATGGTGCCGCAGGAGGGACTCGAACCCCCGACCCCCTCATTACGAAGTAGCGTGAATCACAATGAAATCAATGACTTATTTACTTTTTTATAAAAGCCTTTTATAACTTTTTCATCATGAACTTAACAGTAAAAATACCATGAAATCAGTGATTTACGCTAGAGTCTCGACCGTCGGACAGACCACAAAAAATCAGCTTCTGGAGCTTCGTGAAGTCGCCCGCAAAAATGGGTGGACCATCGTGGAGGAACTGACAGACGACGGAATTAGCGGAGCCAAGGGACGCAACGAACGACCAGCCTTCAATCGCCTGCACAAGATGATACAGGACCGCGAGATAGACGTGGTGCTCACTTGGAGCATCGACCGCCTCGGACGTTCCATACAAGACCTCGTAGCTCTCATGAGCGAGCTGGAAGAGAAGCACGTCGAGCTTTACTCCCATCAGCAAGCCATCGATACGCGGACGCCCGCTGGCCGCATGACCTTCTCAATATTCGCCGCTATTGCTCAGTTTGAGCGCGAGCTTATAAAAGAACGCATTCACTCGGGCCTAGCGCGTGCAAAGTCGGAAGGAACGAAGCTGGGTCGACCGTCCGCCGTCACAGCCACCACCCGCGAAACTGTCCAGCAGCTTCGAACCGATGGCTTCTCCATCCACCGAATAGCTAAGCACCTGAAAATCGGCGTCGGCACGACACGACGCATTCTGATGGCCGCAGCATGAAGCGGAAAGGGAAAAGTATCCATTCCCTCGACGGCAAAATCATCATCATCAGACAAGGACTAGCAATCTACAAGACCTTCGCAACGCCATTCTACCAAGTCAGAATTCGCGACACAGTCGCTGGGAAATACATCGTACGGTCCACCAAGGAAACAGCACGCATCAAAGCTCGTGTCGCTGCGGAAGAACTAGCACGCGACATGCTCGGGAAAATTCCAGCTGTTCCCAGGCACCTATCGTTCGAACATTATGCGAAACTATATATACAACAGACACGGCAAAAAGTTGAACGCAGCGAAAAAGCTAGGTCTGCAATTGGAAACGCAATCGCGCCCATCGAGAATAAGCAATGGGGACTGATAAAATATTTCGGTCGCAGGAACATCAAGGAAATCGCGAGCTACGATTATACTTCGTATGTAAGATGGTTCATTGAAAAGCGTCCAGATATTGCACCATCGTCAATTGCGCGCACAACTTCTGTCTTTCGTTCCATTCTGCGCGTCGCTCTTCTGGATGGCGTCATACATAGCATTCCAGAAACGCCTAAATTGGTCTCCTCAAAACCAGCAGCTCGTACATTCTTTCGATTCCATCCGCTCGTGTCCCGCGAAAAAGACGATGTGGTGCGAATGCTCAAGGAAGCTGAACGCATGGCGCATGACGCAGTCGTTGTGCGCGGCGTGACAGTGAATGACGAACTGCGCGACATCATTCTGTTTACATTGCACTCGTTCGTTCGACCCACAATCACCGAACTCTATGCATTGCGTCACGCTGATGTGACTGTTGAAGATAATCCTTCGCGCTTGCTGCTGACAATTCGTAAAGGGAAGACGGGATATCGAGTGGCCAATACGATGGAAACTTCTGTTGAAGTCTTCCAACGAATTCGTCAGCGCAATCCACTCGCCAATCCCGAAGACTTCTTGTTCTTCCCACATTATCGAAATCGGGACACTGCGAAGCGTATGGTGATGCGTCAGTTCAACGTCCTCCTGGAAAATCTCGATTTGAAGAAAGACGTCTACACGGGCTTTCCACATTCGATGTATTCCCTGCGACACACTTCGCTTTCAATGCGTCTCGTCCTTTCGGGTGGTCAGGTCAACATCTACACGCTTGCAAAGAACGCTGGAACAAGCGTTGAAATGCTGGAACAACATTACCTTCGTCACCTGCCGATAAGTCGTGAACTTGCGCGGAATTTGCAAAGCGTCGGAAGCGTCGAATGAGAAAAAATTTTAAAAAAAATTCCGAAAAATCGAAAAGTAGTAATACCCTCGTATAAATAAGTTCGACGGACCAACTCACATATGAGCGCCAAACCTGTCGAGACTGCTGTGGAACTGAAAAGCCTAGCCGTACAGAATTCAGTAAGGGCGCAACCTTCCACATTATTCGGGTCTGTCACAAGCAGAAGGTTCCAATTGGAACTCGAAGCACGATGAGGGCGCTGCTATCACTTGCAGGTCGTGTCCCGGAGCGTGGTGTAACAAGCTGGCGCTGATCACCGCCATCGCCGGTCTTGGCGAGTTGGTCAGGTCGCCACGGCGGGCAGCCCGACGATGTGATTATCGCTTAATGGGGCGATTGTTTCCAGCGTCATGTAGCGGGCT
>CANGTC010000317.1 GCA_947456505.1 Beijerinckiaceae bacterium | reverse complement strand
TCGGGCAACGCCCATGACATCGGCCTGTCCTACGCCTCCGCCATCGGCGGCGGCCGTGCGGGCATCATCGAGACCACCTTCCAGGAAGAATGCGAGACCGATCTCTTCGGCGAGCAGGTCGTTCTCTGCGGCGGCCTTGTCGAACTGATCCGCGCTGGCTTCGAGACCCTGGTCGAGGGCGGCTACGCCCCCGAGATGGCCTATTTCGAGTGCCTGCACGAAGTGAAGCTGATCGTCGACCTCATCTACGAGGGTGGCATCGCCAACATGAACTACTCGATCTCCAACACCGCCGAATACGGCGAATATGTCACGGGCCCGCGCATCGTGACCGCCGAGACCAAGGCCGAGATGAAGCGCGTTCTGGATGACATCCAGTCCGGCAAGTTCACCCGCGACTGGATGCTGGAGAACAAGGTCAACCAGACCTCCTTCAAGGCGACACGCGCCCGCAACAACGCCCATCAGATCGAGGAAGTCGGCGCCCGTCTGCGCGCCATGATGCCCTGGATCGGCAAGAACAAGCTGGTCGATAAGGACCGCAACTAAGTCTAGTGTAACGCATCCACCCAAATCGGGCGGAAAAACATGCGGGCGGAACTGTCAAAGACAGTCTCCGCCCGTTTTTTATTTCATTTTTCTTTATTTATGTCACGGAGGCGCTTGCCAATAGTCACAAATATGATAACGATTCGTGACGCTTAATGTTAAGCTGACGCCTTTGGGTGAAACGAACATGCAGAGCTTCAATACAATTAAACTTCTCGCCGCCGTAGATCGGGAGCTTCTGGAGCAACGTTGCTTCAGCTTTTTTGAATGCCTCGCTGATCAATCTCTCGACAAGGCCATGGCCTACATCGATCCGCATGCCCGGTTAACCCTTGGCGGCGACCTGCGGGCCATGCCTTTCTATGGCGCCCGGAACGGAGCTGACGCCATCCGCGCCGCTTTTCGCGAAATTCTGATCGAATATGACGTGCTGCATCAGGACATCCGCGATGTCTTGCTGGACGGGGACCGGGCCGTGGTGCGCCGCGTCTGCCGTATGCGCCACCGGGGCACCGGCAAGGTCATGAATGTGGATTTTTGCGACTGGATCCAGTTTCAGGATGGGCTCATGTCCGAACTGATCTTTGTGCCGGACACCCTGCCGCTGGTCGAACTTGTCGCCTGAACCGCGCTGCGCTTGCCAGCAGCCCTGATTTGAGCGAGCGTGCGCCTCCCTGGAGGAAGCCTCTCGCCCCATGCCTTCTTTATCCATTCCAAGAGATGACGGCCATGCAGCCGCAACCGGGATCGTTTCTCTCGATCAGGTCAGCGTGCGTTTCGGGCTCGGCGCGTCCGCCTATGAGGCGGTCGCCGGCGTCTCGATTGATGTCGCCGCTGGCGAGTTTGTCGCCATTGTCGGCCCCACCGGCTGCGGCAAGTCCACCCTTCTGAATGTGGTCGCGGGGCTTCTGGCGCCCGCCGCCGGCCTCGCCCGGGTTCATGGCCGCAGGGTTGCGGGCATCACCGCCGAGGCGGGCTATTTGTTCCAGCAGGACGCGCTCATGCCCTGGAAGACAGCGCTGGCCAATGTGGCCGTGGCGCTGGAAGTGGGTGGCGTGGCGACGCCCGAGGCGCGCGAGCGGGCCAAGGCCTTGCTGGCGCGGGTGGGGCTCGCCCGTTTCCTCGACCGCTATCCCCATCAGCTCTCCGGCGGCCAGCGCAAGCGCGTGGCGCTGGCCCAGATGCTGATCCGCAATCCCGCGATCCTGCTCATGGACGAGCCCTTCGGCCCGCTGGACGCGCAGACGCGCGGCATGATGGGCGACCTGCTGCTTTCGCTGTGGTCGGCGGACCGCAAGGCGGTGCTTTTCGTGACCCATGATCTGGAGGAGGCGATCTCGCTGGCGGATCGGGTGGTGGTCATGTCGGCCGGTCCCTCTTCGCGGATCATGGCGGACCATCGCATTGATCTGCCGCGCCCGCGCGCCATCAACGAGATCCGCCTTGACGCCGCCTTCCACGACTATCGCCGCGCCATCTGGAACGATTTGCGTGACGAGGTGATGAAGGCCTATGGGGCGCAGGATGATGTGGGGGGCAGGGCATGAGCAGCGCACGTCTCCTGCTTCTGCAGATCGGCGTCGGCCTAGCCATGCTGCTGGTCTGGCATATGGTTTCCACCTATCCTATTCTGGGCGATGTGAAGACGATCCAGTTCTTCTTCTCGAACCCCGTCGATGTGGCCGCCCGCATCTGGAAGCTGTTCTACACCGGCGCCATCTGGCGTCATCTGGGCATCACCCTCACCGAGACCCTGCTGGCCTTCCTCATCGGCTCGGGCGCGGGGATTGTGATCGGCTTCTGGTTCGCCCGTCAGCAGCGTGTCGCCGCTGTCTTCGACCCCTATGTGAAAATGGCCAACGCGCTGCCGCGCGTGGTGCTGGCGCCAATCTTCATGCTCTGGTTCGGGCTGGGCATCTGGTCCAAGGTGGCGCTGGGCTTCACGCTGGTTTTCTTCATCGTCTTCTTCAACGTCTATCAGGGCGTGAAGGAGGTGAGCCCGGTGGTGCTCGCCAATGCGCGCATGCTCGGCATGAACGAGCGGCAGTTGCTGCGCCATGTCTACTGGCCCTCGGCGCTGTCCTGGATGTTCTCGTCGCTGCACACCTCCGTCGGCTTCGCGCTGGTGGGGGCGGTGGTGGGCGAATATCTGGGGTCGGCGGCGGGGCTGGGCTATCTCATCCACGAGGCCGAAGGCACGTTTGACGTCACCGGCGTCTATGCGGGCATGGTGGTGCTTTCGCTCTTCGTCATTCTCATCGATTATGGGGTGACGCTGGTCGAAGGGCGCTTGCTGGCCTGGCGTCCGCCCGTGCAGGATTCAGCTTGAAGATAAAAGAGGGAGAGACCCAATGAAGATGATCCGGCTCCTCGCCGCCGCTTGCCTCACCATCGTCGCCAGCGCCGCTGCTTTCGCCCAGGCGCCCGAAAAGCCGAAGTTGACCCTTGGCGTCGGCGGCAAGGCGCTGCTGTATTACCTGCCGCTGACCATCGCGGAGCGGAAGGGCTTCTTCAAGGAGCAGGGGCTGGACGTCGAGATCCAGGATTTTTCCGGCGGCGCGCGCAGCTTGCAGGCTCTGGTGGGCGGCTCCATCGATGTGGTGACGGGCGCCTATGAGCACACGATCCGCATGCAGGCCAAGGGGCAGGACATTCGCGCGGTCATCGAGCTTGGTCGCTTCCCGGCCATCGCGGTGGCGGTGAAGAAGGACCGCAAGTGGAACTCGCCCGCCGATTTCAAGGGCATGAAG
>CANGTC010000316.1 GCA_947456505.1 Beijerinckiaceae bacterium | reverse complement strand
TCGGCACCTTCGATCCCCTGAAGGCCAAGGACGCCGCCGACCGCATCGTGATCGACGCCGAGAAGGCCAAGGCCTGGATCGCCAAGGGCGCCCAGCCCACCGACCGCGTCGCCCGCCTGCTCGAGACCGTGGGCGTCGGCCAGCGCGCCGCCCACAGCAACCCCGAGAAGGCCAAGCCGAAGAAGAAGGCGCAAGAGCGCGCCGCCGCCGCCGCCGCTGCTGCTGAAGCCGCCGCCGCCGCGACCGCCGAGTAAGACCGAAGGGCCAGTCTCTCTTGAGGGGGGGCTGGCCCGACCCGGTTCTCAGATCTGCAAGAACATTTCCCATGGCGAAGAACCCGACCCCCGTGGCGCCGGTCCCCGCGCGAGACCTCGTACTTGTGGGGCGCTTTGGTGCGGCCCATGGGGTGCGTGGCGAAGTCCGGTTGAAGAGCTTCACCGGCGATCCCGCCGCCATAGGCGATTACAGCCCCCTCTACAGCGCTGACGGCGCCCGCAGCTTCGTCCTGCGCAGCCTGCGCCATATTCGTGACGACATGTTCGTGGCCCGGGTCGAGGGGACCAATGACCGCAGCGCCGCCGAGGCCCTGGTCAATCTGGATCTTCACGTTCTCAAGGCCGACCTCCCGCCGCCGGACGAGGAAGAATATTACCACTCAGATCTCATCGGCCTCGCCGCCCATCTGGAGAACGGTGAGCTGATCGGCGAGGTCGTGAACGTGCTGAATTTCGGCGCCGGCGACATTCTGGAAGTGCGCCCCGCCAGCGGCGGCGAGACCTTGCTCTACCCCTTCACGAAAGCTGTGGCGCCGGTGGTGGACCTGAGCGCAGGCCGCGTGACCATCGTTCCTCCGCAGGAGAGCGAGGCGCGAGAGGAAGATGATGGGGAGGGGGAGGCCTGAAGCCTTCGCCCGTGCTACAAGCCCCCATGTTCCGCGCCGCCATCTTCACCCTCTATCCCGATTTCTTCCCCGGCCCCCTCGGCCAGTCCCTTTCTGGCGACGCTTTGGCGCGCGGGCTCTGGGCGCTGGAGACGCGGCAGATCCGCGATCACGGGCTGGGTCGTCACAAATCAGTGGACGATAGCCCCGCAGGCGGTGGCCCCGGCATGGTCATCCGCGCCGATGTGCTGGCCGCCAGCCTTGACGCCGGGCTCGCTCCTGACGATCCGCGCCCGCGCCTGCTCATGTCGCCGCGCGGACGCCCGCTCACACAGGAACGTGTGCGCGAACTGGCGCAGGGCCCGGGCGTGGCCATCGTCTGCGGGCGCTTCGAGGGGGTGGATGAGCGGGTGATCGAGGCGCGCGCTCTGGAGGAGGTCTCCATTGGCGACTACGTGCTTTCGGGGGGCGAACTCGCCGCCATGGTGCTGCTCGACGCCTGCGTGCGGCTGATCCCCGGCGTCATGGGCAAGCTGGAGTCAGGCTCGGAGGAGAGCTTCGAATCCGGCCTGCTGGAATATCCCCATTACACCCGCCCGCGCGACTTCGAGGGGCGGCCCATTCCTGACGTGCTGCTGTCGGGCGATCATGCGAAGATCGCGGCCTGGCGGCGCGCGCAGGCGATGGCGATCACACGGGCGCGGCGGCCGGATCTGCTGAAGCCCAAATGAGCCTCAGCGCACGAGGAAACGATCCATCAGCGGCAGGCTGATCACCGCCGAGATCAGGATCAGCACATAGGCCGAGATGCGGAAGACCCTTTCGCTGGACTTGCCAAAGAGCTTCGCCCCGCCCCAGAGCCCCAGCGCATAGCCTGGCCAGATGACCACGGCGTAGATGACGACCTGCCAGGTGAAAAGCCCCTTCCACCACATCAGAACATCCGTCGCCGTGGAGCTGAGGGCGTAATAGGCCATGATATTGGTGCGGATGATGGCTGCGTTGTCCTTCTGGCCAAGCCAGTAGGCGATGACGGGCGGCCCCGACATGCCCGTGGAGGAGCCCATCAGCCCCGCCACGGTCCCTACGCCGAAGGAGGCGGGCGGGGTTGGCCTGCCCTGATAGCGCCAGCCCGAGACCAGCAGGATCAGCATCAGGAACACCGTGCCCGCCATGGCCCAGCGCACCCCCTCCGCAGGCATGTTGGTGAGCACCCAGGCCCCCGCAGGCAGCATCAGGATATGGCCCGCCAGCATGGGCCAGACCTGCGACCATCGGCATTTCGGCAGGGCCTTGTAGCCATAGGGCGTGGCTGAGCCCAGATCGAAGAGATAGAACATGGGCACCGCCACTTTCGGCCCCATGGCCATGGCCGCCAGCGGCACCACGATCAGGGCGCCGCCGAAGCCCGAATAGCCTCGCACCACCCCGCCCACAACGGAAACCGCGAAGACGAACCACAGACGGGGCTCTTGCACGGCGGACCAGAGACCCGCGATGAGCTCTGTGAGCAGGGCGACAAGATCGGGCAAAAGCGACTCCGGGCTTTGGCGGGGCTAGGGGCGGGACGGCTGGACTGTTACACCTTGGCCCATGACAATGGCTACGATTCGCATCATCGGCATAGATCCTGGTCTGCGCAACCTCGGATGGGGGGTGGTGGAGAGCGAGGGCTCGCGCCTGTCCTTCGTGGCCTGCGGCTCCATCCATTCGGACGCGAAGCTGTCGCTCGCCGACCGCCTGCGCCAGCTGCACGAGGGCCTGACAGACATCATCCATCTGCACATGCCCCAGGAGGCGGCGGTGGAGGAGACTTTCGTCAACCGCGACCCGCAATCGGCCCTCAAGCTGGGGCAGGCGCGGGGGATTGCGCTGGTGGTGCCGAGCATCGCGGGCTTGCCGGTGGCCGAATATGCGGCCAATCTCGTCAAGAAGACCGTCGTGGGCGCAGGCCACGCCGACAAGGCGCAGATCGCCATGATGGTGAAGGTGCTGCTGCCCAAAAGCGACGCCAAAAGCCCCGATGCTGCGGACGCGCTGGCGGTGGCCATCACCCACGCCCAGCACCGGGGTTCCCGCGAGCTGGCGGCGCGGGTCGCCAGATAGGTCGCTTTTTCGAGAAAGCGCAGCTGTTGGGGTTGGACAAGCCGGGCGCCGTGGGGTATAGGCCCCTCTCAACTCAAAACAGCGTTGCCAAAACGCTCGCTCCCCGAGAGCGAAATGCGCAGGAGTTTGTTATGGATATCATCGCCCAGATCGAAGCCGAACAGATCGCTCGGCTCGCCAAGGAAATCCCCCCCTTCTCTCCCGGCGACACGGTCATCGTGAACGTCAAGGTGAAGGAAGGCGAGCGCAGCCGCGTGCAGGCCTATGAAGGCGTCTGCATCGCCCGCAGCGGCGCTGGCATCAACGAGAGCTTCACCGTTCGCAAGATC
>CANGTC010000315.1 GCA_947456505.1 Beijerinckiaceae bacterium | reverse complement strand
GTTTCGCCGCTTGTACAGGCGTTATACCGGCGAACATCATCCTGCCATCATCCAGCTTCGGAAAATTCAGCGCGCCGATGACGAGATAAAAATGAGCATATGAGATTGTAATTGCATTGGATTGAGTGAAGTCATTCAGAGCTTGGGAACCCTGAAGCCCAGATGCATCACTTAAAGCGCCGAAGTTGGCAAGTACCAATTCGCTCAACTGAGCGACCCGTTCAGGATCCAAATCATTCTGCATATCAGCACCATAAGTCAAGGTCAGACACGCCTAAAATAGATCTACCCCGGATTTTACAACCCGGGGCAGACTATTGTTTGATCATTAAGAATTGCTCAAGATTGCACTTGTCGCCAAGGTGATCAGGAGCAATTCAGCATCAGCGGGGAGGGCTGAGATTGATCAGAAGGCGCGCTCGACGCGGAGCCTGGTCGAGTAGTTGTTGGAGCTATCACCAGGCCGACCCGCCGCAACCCATGCCGCAGTCGGATTTTGAACGTTGTTTTTCACATTGGCGTACTGAAATTCAAGGCCGATATCTAAGTCACGGACGGGACTGTAGATCAATGAAGCGGCTCCAACAGCAAGTCTGCCCTTACCCCAAGTTGTGATGTTCGCTGCGGCTGTCGGCGGATTGATCTCGATGTAGCCGGCAGCGAAGTTAGACCGCAACTGACCTGTCCAGTTATGAACAAAGATCGCGCCCACATTCCAGCCCGCAACGGACCCGACTGTCCAAGGGTTGGCCACGGTGCCTGCACCACCAGTTACGGCGAGGTTCATATCATTTCTATTCATACCGCCAAGTTCACGGCGCTGAGCAGCGTTCGAAACAGCGGTAAGACCACCACCAATCAGAGCGCCGGTCATGCCGCGTGCATAGTTAGCCGACCCAATCACATAATCACCAGCGGCGATCATAGGAAGGTTGATCCGGACAGTACCGCCAATTGCATATGCGCTGTAGGTCTTCGGTCCCTGCTGCGCATTCCAAGCAACCGAGGCAGGCCAAGCGCCGTTAGTTGTAGCGTCCTCGCGAAGCGAATTGTTGCCGACGAGGCCACTGACGGCAGCAAAGCCCCAAGCCTGATCCCAACGAATGTTACCAGCCAGGTTGGCGACAGTGGCGGGTTGAGCATTGTACTGGTTTGCGGTTGCGAACACAGTATTTGTAGCCGAGGCGTTGAAGGTGTCGTTACGGTCTTCAAGAGCGACCGTTGCAGACCAGCCACCACCGAATGTCGCGGTATAAGCTATCTGCTTGATCCCGTTCGGGAAGCCAGCCCAAGGCATACCATTATACATGATGCCCGGCATCATGGCGTAGTTTTCAGGAGCGACGCCAAAAGTGAAGCCAGCCCACTGAACCATGGCGCTTTCAATTGAAATGCCCGTGGCTGACTGATCTACGTTCACAGTGTTTGCGCCATTTGCAGCAGGGTAGTAATTCGCATCAAGAAGCTGTGTCTGCCCACGAATGCCCGACACGTTCGCCGCGCGCAACCGAACAAATGTACGCGCTACGCCCATCGAGGTCGGCGTGCGAGAGTCGAGATCGATCCGGCCACGGACTTCGTAACCAGCGGTAGATTGAGATTTAGCCAACTGGCTCGGGACACCATTGCCCATCCAATTGTGCATGTCCTTGCCAGGGGTGTACTGGTATTCAGCGCGCACGTAGCCGCCGAGCCTAATGCAGGTGTCGGTGCCGGGGATGAAGAAGAAGCCGGCGCCGTAGGCGTCGCAGATCTTGACGTAGGTGGCGGGGGCGGCCTTCTTCGACGGAAGATCGGCGGCCTGGGCGCCAACAACGGCCATGATGACCGCGGCGGAGCCGAGAAGTGTCTTATTGAGCATAAATCCCTCCAGGGTGCTTTAGGGTGACGCAGGGTTGCGAGTCCTAACCGACCTGCGCGATAGGACGCACAGGAACTGGTTCTGGTAATAAACGTACTTTGACCGCGCTTGGCTAGTCTGGAATCAAAGCTAACCCAACGTCGCTGGGGTGAGTGTCGTAAATGCCACATTTTCTACCCCTACGTAATTTTTTTACTTACTTACAAGTTTTATTTAGAAATCTACCTTTCCTTCAACCAATTTTCTTATTTACAGACCTTTAACTATAGATAGTCCCGCCCCCTGCCGTCGTTGTGTGGTTCCCAGGAGAAGACGGCTGTTAAGCCTGCTTGTGATACCTCAACATTGGAATGGCGGGTGTCTTCGCTAAGTATGAACAGAGGCGGGGGCTTTTTGACAGGGTGCTTGTTAAAATATGAAACGATCGTTATATTTTTTGACATGAGACGAGATGTCCAGCCAAGTGCGTGCAAAAGAGCCCCCGGACGGCCCACCGCGTACCGCCCGGAATACTGCTACCGTGTCGTTGAGTTGATGGCAGAGGGTAGATCCCTCGACGGCTGCGCTGCCCTGCTGGGCGTCCACCCTGACAGCCTAAATGAGTGGCAAAGGGTCCATCCGGAGTTTTCCGTTGCCGTGAGGGCTGGCAGAGCGGCTGCTACAGCCTTCTGGGAGGGCAGACTGTTGGATGTAGCTCAGGGTGGCTCAGGCAACGCGCAGGCAATCCAGTGGGCCCTACGGAACCGCTCAAGGGCGGCTTCGGGCTGGGATCATGCGCATGCCAAGCTTGAAGTCTCCGGGCCGGATGGCGGCGCTGTCCAAGTTCAGGCCGAAGTGACGGTAATCGATGCCAGACTGCTGACATCCGATCAGCGGCATGCCTTCAAGCAGGCCCTGTTGGCGGCGAGCGCACACGGGGAGTCGTTGGGTTAGGGCTACGTCTGGTTCGGGATGCTATACTATATAGACAAGGGGTCGCCCTTCTGCTGGGGTTTGGAGGAGCAGCCAGCAGAGCCCGGCTGGGGCGGTGAATTTAATTCGCTGGCGAGAGAAGTTCGCGTTCCTTTGGGCATAGCCATTCTTGGAGGCGACAGCCTTATAAAACATACGGCAGGACCGCAAAGCGGAGGCTTCATGGTGTAGTTTTATTGGTTTTGTAGGTTTTCATGAGCGCCAGCCCAACCCAAGTCTCGCCTCACTAACGAGCCATTTGTTCGTATCAGTTCGATCCATACCGCCCCATGGATAGGGGACAAAACAGGGGATAGATTAGTATTGCCTACCTAAATAACTGAAATATAAAGATATGTGGCGGACGCCCCCTCCGCCAGCCACCTGGCCCACATACCCAACAGGGTTTGCCTCTAAAAAAATGGCATTTTATCTGGGTTTGACGGTTGCAACGCGCCCCCGTGGACGATCGCATTATCGGAACCGGGTCTCTCAAGGCGTTGCGT
>CANGTC010000314.1 GCA_947456505.1 Beijerinckiaceae bacterium | reverse complement strand
GGTGATGCCTGGCGACAACGTCACCATGGATGTCGTGCTGATCTCTCCCATCGCCATGGAAGAGAAGCTCCGCTTCGCCATCCGCGAAGGCGGCCGCACGGTCGGCGCCGGCGTGGTCGCCTCCATCATCGAGTAAATTTTATCGAAGTCATCCGGCGCGTCTCTTGCGCGCCGGATCTGATCTTTCGATAGCGGCCGACAGGACGAAAACATGAACGGGCAAAACATCCGCATTCGCCTCAAGGCGTTCGACCACAGGGTCTTGGACGCCTCGACGAAGGAAATCGTCTCGACCGCAAAGCGGACGGGCGCGCAGATACGCGGCCCCATTCCGCTGCCCACGCAGATCGAGAAGTTCACGGTGAACCGCTCGCCGCACGTCGACAAGAAGTCGCGCGAGCAGTTCGAAATCCGCACCCATAAGCGTGTTCTCGACATTGTCGATCCCACTCCCCAGACCGTCGATGCTTTGATGAAGCTCGACCTGGCGGCTGGCGTCGATGTCGAGATCAAGCTCTGAGTTCACGAAACCGGGCACCTCTTTCCGAATGTGCCTTTAAGGATAGAAAAATGCGGTCAGGTGTCATCGCACAGAAGGTCGGCATGTCGCGCGTCTTCACAGACGCTGGCGAACATGTGCCGGTCACGGTCCTCAAGATTGACGGCTGTCAGGTCGTCGCTCACAAGACCCAGGACAAGAATGGCTACATGGCCTTGCAGCTCGGCATCGGGCGCGCCAAGGTCAAGAACGTCGGCAAGGCCGAGCGTGAGCGTTTCGCCCGTGCCGAGGTCGAGCCGAAGTTGAAGCTGGCTGAGTTCCCCGTCGCCGAGGATACGTTCCTGCCGGTCGGCGCCGAGATCACGGCTGACCACTATGTCCCCGGTCAGTTTGTCGATGTCACCGGCACAACGCTTGGCAAGGGCTTCGCTGGCCCGATGAAGCGCTGGAACTTTGGTGGTCTGCGCGCCACCCACGGCGTCTCGCTCTCGCACCGTTCCCATGGTTCTACCGGTGGCCGTCAAGACCCCGGCAAGACCTTCAAAAACAAGAAGATGGCCGGCCACATGGGCGTTGATCGGGTTACGACCCTCAATCTTCGCGTCGTGCAAACCGACGTCGAGCGCGGTTTGGTTCTCGTCGAAGGCGCCGTTCCCGGCGCGTCTGGCGGCTGGATCTTCATCCGTGACGCTATCAAGAAGGCGCTTCCGAAGGATGCTCCCATGCCCGGTAAGTTCCGGGTCAAGGGCGCCGTATCGGCCGCCGCAGAATCCAATCAGGAGGGCTGAGCTGTGAAGATCGACATCACGTCACTCGACGGATCGTCGGCCGGTTCGGTCGAGCTCCAGGACGATATCTTCGGCCTCGAGCCGCGCGTGGATCTCATCGCGCGCATGATCCGCTATCAACTGGCCAAGCGGCGCGCTGGCACCCACGCGGTGAAGAACCGTGCGGACATCGCGCGCACCGGCAAGAAGATGTACAAGCAGAAGGGCACCGGCGGCGCCCGTCACGGTTCGGCGCGCGTCGCCCAGTTCCGTGGCGGTGGACGCGCCTTCGGGCCGGTTGTTCGCAGCCACGCCCACGATCTGCCCAAGAAGGTGCGCGCCCTCGCCTTGCGCCATGCGCTCTCCGTGAAGGCCAAGAGCGGTGAGCTGGTCATCTGGCATGATGCGGCCGTCGCCGAGCCCAAGACGAAGGCGTTGCGCGCCCAGTTCGACAAGCTTGGTTTCGCTTCCGCCCTGATCATTGACGGGTCGGAGCCCAACGACAACTTCCGCCTCGCCGCCCGCAGCATTCCGAAGGTCGATGTGCTGCCGATCGAAGGCATCAACGTCTACGACATCATTCGCCGCGAGAAGCTCGTGCTGACCAAGGCGGCCCTCGAAGCGCTGGAGGCGCGATTCAAATGAGCCAGGCTTCGCGCTTCGCTGATACGCGCCACTTCGACGTGATCGTCGCTCCTGTGATCACCGAAAAGGCGACCCTTGCTTCCGAGCAGAACAAGGTCGTCTTCAAGGTGAGCCGGGACGCCACCAAGCCGCAGATCAAGGCGGCCGTGGAGCGGCTCTTCGACGTCAAGGTGGAAAGCGTCAACACGCTCGTCCGCAAGGGCAAGACGAAATTCTTCCGCGGCACCCGCGGGACTCAATCGGACGTCAAGAAAGCGGTCGTGACCCTCGCCGAGGGCCACAGGATCGACGTGACGACCGGGGTCTGAGGCAAGGTCGAGGATCAAGACCATGGCGCTTAAAACATTCAAGCCAATCACTCCTGGCCTAAGGCAGTTGGTGATCGTCGACCGTAGCGAGCTCCACAAGGGCAAGCCGGTCAAGGCGCTCACCGAGGGCAAGAGCCAGAAGGGTGGCCGCAACAACACCGGTCGCATCACAGTGCGGTTCCGTGGTGGTGGGCACAAGCAGACCTATCGCATCATCGACTTCAAGCGTCGCAAGAGCGATATGCCGGCTAAGGTCGAGCGGCTCGAGTATGACCCCAACCGCACCTCCTTCATCGCCCTCATCCGCTATGCGGATGGCGAGCAGGCCTATATCATTGCGCCGCAGCGGCTTTCAGCTGGCGACGAAGTGGTGTCGGGCAATCAGGTGGACGTGAAGCCTGGCAACGCCATGCCATTGTCCAGCATCCCGGTCGGCACGATTGTGCATAACATCGAGATGAAGATCGGCAAGGGTGGGGCGATCGCCCGGTCTGCTGGCGCCTATGCGCAGATCGTCGGCCGCGACCAGGGTTATGTGTCCCTGCGTCTAAGCTCCGGCGAGCAGCGCCTGATCCATGGTCAGTGCTATGCGACTGTGGGCGCGGTCTCGAACCCCGACCACATGAACACCTCCATGGGCAAGGCCGGTCGTCATCGCTGGCTGGGTCAGCGTCCGCATAACCGCGGCGTCACCATGAACCCTGTCGACCATCCGCACGGCGGCGGCGAGGGCCGCACGTCTGGTGGTCGTCACCCGGTCACCCCGTGGGGCAAGCCTACCAAGGGTAAGAAGACCCGCAGCAACAAATCCACGACGCAGTTCATTGTGGCTTCGCGTCACACCCGCAAGAAGAAGGGCTGATCCATGGCGCGTTCGATCTGGAAGGGCCCGTTCGTCGACGGCTATCTGCTCAAGAAGGCTGACACCGCGCGCGGTTCCGGCCGCTCCGAGGTTATCAAGATCTGGAGCCGTCGTTCGACCGTTCTGCCGCAGTTCGTCGGTTTGACGTTCGGCGTCTACAACGGCCACAAGCACATTCCTGTCACCGTGACCGAGGATATGATCGGTCACAAGTTCGGCGAATTCTCGCCCACGAGGACATTCCACGGCCACG
>CANGTC010000313.1 GCA_947456505.1 Beijerinckiaceae bacterium | reverse complement strand
GCCGCCACCACGAGGCCCGAGCCGCCGATGAGATCCCTGCGCGATACCGTCATGGAAGTTGCGCCCCTCTGTTCAATGACTGTCGGCGACGGGCGCCGAAACCGGCCCCGCGCCCACATTGCTCACGCCTGACCCGCCGCCCGCCAGCGCCGCGCGCATGTCGCTTTCGGCGATCCAGAAATTGCGTTTGGCCTCGATGAATTGCGCCCGCGCCAGAATGTTCATGCGGGTGTCCGCGATGAAGGCGCTGAGGTCCTTCAGCATGCCGTTGTAATGCAGCAGGGATTCCTGCTCGATGTCCTTGCGCAGCGGCAGGATGGTTTTTTCCATGTGCCGCGCGATCTCCCAGGAGCCGCGATAGGCCGCATGGGCCTCGCGGGCCTGCGAGCGGATGGTCACGGCCTTGTCGGCCAGAAGATTGGCGGCGCGCATGTAGCGTTGCTCCGCCTCGATGCTTTTGGCGGCGCCGAAATCAAACAGGGGGATCTCGAGTTCAAGCCCGATGGCGCGGGTGTTGCGCACCTCGCCGGTGGTCTGATCGCTCACATGTTTGGTGCGCCCCAGAAGCTCCGCGTCGGAGATGAAGCGCGTGGCCTCCGTGAGGCCGAGCTCGATGGCGAGGGCCTCCAGATCATGGCGCGCGGCTTCAAGATCCACGCGCCTCGCCAGAGCCTGCGCCTCCACGTCATTGGCGCTGCGCAGGTGCGCGGGCAGGGCTGGGGTGGCTGCTGGCAGGCGATAGTCCGCCGCCGCGCCCCACAGGCCCAGCAGGCGGGTCAGGCGCTCGCGCTCCAGCCGCTGGTCGAGCCTTGCGCGGGCGAGCTGGTTGTCGAGTTCGGCGGCCAGGGCATATTCGCGGGCCTGATCGAGCTTGTTGAGGGCGCCGGTTTCGCCCAGCTTTGTGGCGAGTTGCGCCTGCGCGTCCGTGAGCTGCTTGGCCTTGGTCAGCGTCGCCACCTGCTCCTGCGCGGCGACGGCGCGCAGGTATTGGCGGCGCACATCGACGGCGAGCTTCAAGGTCGCCTCCGCCGCGCGCATCTGCGCGGCTTTGAAGCGCTCCTGCGAGATGGCGGCCCGCGCAGGCAGGGTGACGATGGAGAAGACCCCTACGAGGATCTCCCGTTCGATCTCCAGCTCGCCGCTGCCCTGCGTGCGCGTATAGGCGAGGCGCGGATTGGCGGGGGTCGAGCCGCGAATGACGTCGGCCTGCGCCAGACCCAGCTCATTATAGGCGGCCTGCAAGGCGCGGTTGTTGAGCAGCGCCACCTGCACGGCTGCTTGCGCGGAAAGGGGGCCGCGCAGGAGGGCCTTGGTGTGCGCGGAGGCCTCCGCTGCGTTCTCCGGCGAACCGATGAGGGCGGCCTGCGCCCCGGTCTCCGCAGCGGTGAGATCGAGCACCGGCTGGAAGCCGCCCGAGGGCATGCAGCCGTCGACCAGCGCGGTCAGGAAGGCCGCAGCGAGAAGGCGCGCAAGGCTGGGCCAGCGGCTCATTTAGCTGTCCCCTTGGGCGTCGCCTTGCGGTTAAGCTCGGCCCAGTCCCCGGGCTCGACGGTAGCCCACGGACGGGCGTCCGCCGTCACGGGCGCTGGGGCCGCGCGTGGGGGCGCTGGCGCATCAGCGGGGGCGGCGAGCCAGATGGGGGCATCGCGCGCGCAGCCCGCAAGCGTGAGGCCGAGAAGGCACAAACCGATGGGTTTCAGCATGGAGCGTCAGATCCAGATCCTTGGACGGATGGCCAGCGGCAGGGGCACGCCAAAGGCGCCCGCGCTGGCCTTGTGATGTCCGGGAGGGATCAGGCTCTGGGGGGTCGCTCGAGGCCGGAGGGATTCAGGCCATGCGTCGCCCGTCCCTGCGTTACAGGCGGCGTGGACTGCAGGGTGTCCCGCAGGGACAGGGTCGCCTGGGTCGGCAGGGAGAGCAGATGGCAGCCGAAGGAGCAGCAGTCGCCATCGTGGTGGTGGGCGTTGTCCCGGCTGCAGGTCATGCAGGCGGGTTGCGCGGTGCTGGCGATGGGCGCGGGGGCGGCTTTTGGTTGAGATGCGGGCTGGGCCTGCCCCCTATGGCCGTGATCATGCGCGGCATGGGCCATGGCGGCGGGCGCAGCCCAAACCGAAGCCAGCATCAGAAGGCAGATGAACATCAGACGACGCAGCATGTCCAAACGATATAGGCCTCCGCCGGGGGCCGCAACCGGCTTCCCACTTATCCCAAGCCTCTTGCCTGTCTTGAATCTGTCACATCCATCGGTCATTCTGGATATATGGAAACGGATCAAGCCATCGACTGTCTCGCCGCCCTCGCGCAGGCCACCCGCCTGGACACGTTCCGGCTGCTGGTGAGCCGCGAGCCCGAGGGTGTTTCCGCAGGGGAGCTCGCGAAGCTCGCGGGCGTGCCCCAGAACACCATGTCGACCCATCTGGCCATTCTGGCCCGGGCGGGGCTGGTGCGCGGGGAGCGTCGCAGCCGTTCCATCATCTATCGCGCCGACCTCGATGGGTTCCGCGCCGTCGCCCGCTTCCTGTTGCAGGATTGCTGCAACGGAAGGCCCGATGTCTGCGCGCCCCTCATCGCCGATCTCATCCCTTGCTGTCCGCCGAAGGAAAACGCTGGTGTCTGATACAATTTTCAATGTGCTGTTTCTGTGCACCGGCAACACCGCCCGTTCGGTGCTCGCCGAGGGTATCCTGCGCAAGGAGGGGGCGGGACGTTTCAACGCCTTCTCGGCGGGCAGTCAGCCCAAGGGCGTGGTCAACCCGTTCGCGCTGAAGGTGCTGGGCGCCTATGGCTATCCTGTGGAGGGCTACCGCTCCAAGAGCTGGGATGAATTTGCGACCCCGGGCGCGCCCGTCATGGATTTCGTCTTCACGGTCTGCGACAGCGCGGCGGGGGAGGCCTGCCCCTTCTGGCCTGGCCAGCCCATGACCGCTCATTGGGGCATCGCCGACCCCGCAGGGGTCGAGGGGACCGACATGGAGAAAGAGGCGGCCTTCGTCACCGCCTTCAAGCAGATGCGCAACCGCATCTCCGCCTTCGCCGCCCTGCCTGTGAAGAGCCTCGACCGCCTGACCCTCAAGGCCCGCCTCGACGCCATCGGCCAGCTTGAAGGCGCAACGCGTTCTGACGCCAGCAAGGCCTGATTCCATGAGCATTTTCGAACGCTATCTCACCCTCTGGGTCGCGCTGTGCATCGTTGTGGGCGTGGCCCTGGGCTATGCCCTGCCTGGCCTCTTCAACGTGATCGCCATGGCGGAGGTGGCCAAGGTCAATCTGCCGGTGGCCGTGCTGGTCTGGCTGATGATCATCCCCATGCTGCTGAAGATCGACTTCGGCTCCTT
>CANGTC010000312.1 GCA_947456505.1 Beijerinckiaceae bacterium | reverse complement strand
GATCCTTGAGCCAGGAGAGGGTGAATTTCATATGCGTGCTCCAGCCGAGCGATCCAGCAGCGGGCGGCTGGTCTCCTTTTGGCGAATGGCTTGCAATAACCAATGCGGGAGGGGGGTTCAAGGCCCGCGCTACGCTGGGCGCCTCGTCAGAGGCCCGGAGGCCGCGCGCCGGGGGCCTTGGCGCCGCGCAACATGCTGGCGACGCTGATGTCTTCGTCGATCTCCGGCCAGTGCATCCCCATGGGCATGAGTTCGATGCGCGCCCGAGCGGCGGGGGAGGCCTTCAACAGGCGCGGATACCACCACAGGGGCGTGGTCACGGAACGACCGTCCGCGAGGGTGACGGTGAGGCTTTCGGCGTCGCAGTGGGCGGCGGTGGGGCGGCTGTCTTCAAGCTCAATCTGCAAAATGGTCATTCCAGGCCTCCATGAAGCTGACGCGCTCTTCACGCGCTTTCCGGATGATCTCGCTCAATTCTACGGCGGCAAAGCCCATGTTGATCGCGACGGTCGCATCGTTCAGCCAGATTTTGACTTCTTTTCCGTCTTTGGCAACGTGAATGTGGGCGGGTTCCGATCCATCCGCCGAGTAGAAAAAGAAACGATACCCCTTCCACCTCAGCAGCGTCGGCATTTTATCCGTCACCTTCCGCCAGCGTCAGGAAACCCCGAAGCCAGAAGCGCGCGACTGGCCTCCTCGCCCACATAGCCCTCTTCATGAGCGCGCAGGGCTTGCTCACCCCAGATGGTATCTTCAAGGTCCTGCATGGACAGAAACACGCCCACGGGGCGGTTCCGCTTCGTGATCATCACGGGCTCGCCCTGGGCGGCGTCGAGCATTTGGCCGAAGGCGTTTCTGGCTTGGGTGGTTGTCATGATTTTCATGGCAGGGCCTGAGTGGCTGTTTTGGGTAAAATAGCGAAATAGGAGCGGTTAGTTCAATGCCCGCCCGCGCTAGAAGCCTTGGCACCTCGCAACATGCTGGCGACGCTGATGTCTTCGCCGATTTCAGGCCAGTGCATATGCATAGGTATGAGTTCAATGCGCGCACGGGCCTCTTTGGGGTGGATGCACTTCAATGCCGCGCATGACAATTTTTTATGTGAAGCTTATGTTTCCGGGCCAACGGCGTAAAAGGACATGTGGAATGATTATGATGACGCCAAGGTTATTTTGGTTGGGGTGCCGCTCGGCCTATCACTCCCTTAGAGGTTGGTTTTATTGCAAAATTGCTGATTGGTATGAAAGGTGGGCACGGCATTCGGAAAGGCGGGCACGGCATTATGAAGAGTTGGCACGGTCCAAAAGACGCGAGTATGAGGAGTTGGCGCGGGTCAAGAAACGGGAGTGATTAAACGAGAACGGAGGGACCGCGTCTTGTCGGGGTAGGCAGTTTAAATCCGCCAAATGCTAGGGAGGCAGGTATCGGTTCAATTTGACAGGTGCCCCCGTTATCAACCTCTACAGCTAATCCCCCTACCCGCTCAGCCCCCCCGCCAGCGTCGGGAAGTCCAGCGGCCTGAAGCCGTAATGCGACAGCCAGCGCACGTCCGCGTCGAAAAAGGGACGCAGGTCGGGCATGCCGTATTTCAGCATGGCGATGCGGTCGATGCCCATGCCCCAGGCGAAGCCCTGGTATTCGTCGGGGTCGAGGCCGCAGTTGCGCAGCACATTGGGGTGGACCATGCCGCAGCCCAGAATCTCCAGCCAGTCGTCGCCCTCGCCGAAGCGGATTTCGCCGCCCTTGCGCGAGCACTGGATGTCCACTTCCATGGAGGGCTCGGTGAAGGGGAAGAAGGACGGGCGGAAGCGCATCTTCACGCTGGGCACTTCGAAGAACGCCTTGCAGCTCTCCTCCAGAATCCATTTGAGATGGCCGAGATTCGCCTGCTTGTCGATGACCAGCCCCTCCACCTGATGGAACATGGGGGTATGGGTCTGGTCGCTGTCGCAGCGATAGGTGCGGCCCGGGCAGATCACGCGGATCGGCGGCTTCTGGGCCAGCATGGTGCGCACCTGCACGGGGCTCGTGTGGGTGCGCAGCAGCTTGCGCTCTCCCGCCTCGTTGGGCGCGAAAAAGAAGGTGTCGTGCATCTCGCGGGCCGGATGGCCCTCGGGGAAGTTCAGCTTGGTGAAATTGTAGTCGTCGCGCTCCACATCCGGCCCTTCGGCGATGGAGAAGCCGAGATCGGCGAAAATCGCCGTCAGCTCATCCATGACCTGGCTGATGGGATGGATGCGGCCGGTCTCGATCCCGGTCTCCCGGGTGGGCAGGGTCACGTCCACCCGCTCGGACGAGAGCCGGGCTTCCAGCGCCGCTTCCTTCAGAACTGCGCGGCGGGCCCCCAGGGCCTCGCTCACCTTATCCTTGAGCGCGTTGATCTGGACGCCTGCGCTCTTGCGCTCGTCCGGCGACATTTTGCCCAGGGTCGCCAGCAGGGCGGAGATGGAGCCCTTCTTGCCCAGCGCCCCCACGCGCACGCTCTCCAACGCCGCCTCATCGGCGGCGGCGGCGATGGCGGTCAGCGTTTCGGCTTCAAGGGCGGTGAGGTCGGACATGAGCGGTCTCTGGCGAAATGAGCGCGGCTTTTGCCATGCAGGGGGGCGAATGTCGAGACGAGCGCGCTGCGCTCAGCTCAGGTGCAGCTCCTTGAAGAAGTCGTTGCCCTTGTCATCGACCACGATGAAGGCGGGGAAATTCTCCACCTCGATCTTCCAAACCGCTTCCATGCCAAGCTCGGGATATTCCAGCACCTCGACCTTCTTGATGCAATCCTGCGCGAGGCGCGCGGCGGGGCCGCCGATGGAGCCGAGATAGAAGCCGCCATGCTTGGCGCAGGCCTCGCGCACCTCCTTGGAGCGGTTGCCCTTGGCCAGCATGACCATGGAGCCCCCCGCCGCCTGAAAGGCGTCCACGAAGCTGTCCATACGCCCCGCAGTGGTGGGGCCGAAGGAGCCGGAGGCCATGCCATCGGGGGTCTTGGCGGGGCCGGCGTAATAGACCGGGTGGTTCTTGATATAGTCGGGCAGGCCCTCGCCGCGCTCCAGCCGCTCGCGCAGCTTGGCATGGGCGAGATCGCGCGCCACGATCACCGTGCCGGTGAGGGAGAGCCGCGTCTTGATGGGATGGCGCGAGAGGGTGGCCAGAATCTCCTTCATGGGCTGGCCAAGGTCGATCTTCACCACATCCCCGCCCAGCGTCGCCTCATCCACATGGGGCATGAATTTCGCGGGATCGCGCTCCAGCTCCTCCAGGAACACGCCGTCGCGGGTGATCTTGCCCAGCGCCTGCCGGTCCGCCGAGCAGGACACGCCCATGCCGATGGGTAGCGAGGCGCCGTGGCGCGGCAGGCGGATCACGCG
>CANGTC010000311.1 GCA_947456505.1 Beijerinckiaceae bacterium | reverse complement strand
AGCGCCGAGTCCGTGGCCGAGGGTCTGGCCGCCATCGCGCTCCAGCCGCCCGCCTTCGCCATCATCGACATGCGCCTGCAGGACGGCAATGGCCTCGACGTGATCTCCCAATTGAAGGCGCGGCGCCCCGAGGCGCGCGGCATCATCCTGACGGGCTATGGCAATATCGTCACGGCCGTGACGGCGGTGAAGCTCGGCGCCTTCGATTATCTCGCCAAGCCCGCCGACGCCGATGAAATCTATCATGCGCTCATGGCGACCCGCCACGACAAGGCGGAGCTGCCGGAAAATCCCATGTCGGCGGACCGGGTGCGCTGGGAGCATATCCAGCGCATCTATGAACTGTGCGACCGCAATGTCTCGGAGACCGCGCGCCGCCTCAACATGCACCGCCGCACGCTGCAACGCATTCTGGCCAAAAGGGCGCCGCGCTAACCCCGCTCGGGGTCGGCCAGATCATGCAGCCGGTCCGCGCCAGTCTGGGCGAAGCGCAACAGCATGGCGCGCCTCGTGGCTGGGGCGAGGCGATGCTCGGGCGCCTCGCGCAGCACCATGGCCCCATAGGCGTCCGCGACGATCAGCCCTGCGTCCAGCGGTAGCAGCTCCTGCGGCATGTCCTGGGGAATGGCGAAATAAAGCCGGTCGCAATGGGCGCGATAATCCGGCCATTTCTGGTCTGCGCGAAAATCAGCCACGCAGGATTTGATCTCGATGATGTGGATGGAGGATTCCCCGCTCACCGCCACCAGATCGGCGCGTCGTCCACTCGGCAGCGCCACTTCGGGCAGGGTGGAATAGCCGAGCGAGCGCAGCAGCCGTCGCACCCCCCGCGCCACCGCAAGAGCGGTCGGCGACTGGCGGCCATCGGGCTTCAACTCAGGCAGCTTCAAGTCAGGCCTTTGCGCGCGCATCGGCCAGGATCATCTGCGCAGCCTTTTCGGCGATCATCATGGTGGGAGAATTGGTGTTGCCCGAGGTGATGCGCGGCATGACCGAGGCGTCGGCGATGCGCAGGCCCGCGATACCCCGCACCTGCAACCGCTCGTTGACCACCGCCATGGGATCATCGTCCACGCCCATTTTGGCGGTGCCCACGGGATGGAAGATGGTCGTGCCCAGATCCCCCGCCGCGTGCAAGAGATCCTCGTCAGACGTCACGTGTTTGCCCGGCCGAAACTCCTCCGGCGCGAAGGGCGCCAGCGTCCGGGCCTCGCAGAGCCTGCGGGCGACCTTGAGAGCGTCCACCGCCACCCGCTGGTCCTCAGCTGCCGAGAGATAGTTGGGCTGGATCGAGGGATGGTCCTTCGCATCCGGCGAGGTCGCATGGATCGAGCCCCGGCTCGCCGGGCGCAGATTGCAGACGCTGAGCGTGATCGCGCCGAAGCTGTGCATGGGCTCCCCGAATTTATCGAGGGAAAGGGGCTGGATGTGGAATTGCAGATTGGCGGTGGCGTAATCGGCGCTCGAGCGGGTGAAGAGGCCGAGCTGCGATGGCGCCATGGTGAGGGGGCCGCGCCGGAACAGGGCGTAGTCGATACCCATCTTCATGCGCTTGATCAGGGACTGATATTCCACATTGAGCGTGCGGGTGTTCGAGACCTTGTAGATCGGACGGATCTGCAGATGGTCCTGCAGGTTCTCGCCCACCCCCGGCAAATGCTGCGCAACATCGACGCCCAGCTTCGACAGGCGCTCCCCATCGCCGATGCCTGAGAGCTCCAGCAGTTGCGGCGTGCCCACCGCGCCCGCGCTCAGGATCACCTCGCCCGTGCAGCGCGCTTCCCGGCGCTCCCCATGCTGCAGATAGACCACGCCGACAGCGCGGCCCTCCTCGATGATCAGTCGCTCCACATGGACGCCGATCTCGATGCTGAGATTGTCCCGCTCCAGAATGGGTTGCAGAAAGCCCCGCGCCGCGCTCCAGCGCCTGCCGCGTTTCTGGTTGAGCTGGAAATAGGAGGCGCCCTCGTTGTCGCCGGTGTTGAAGTCCTCGACCTTGGGAATGCCGATTTCGGCGGCCGCGTCGCGCACCGCATCCAGAATGGGCCAGCGCATGCGCGGCTCCTCGATGCGCCATTCGCCGCCCGCCCCATGCAGGGCGCTGGGGCCTGCGAAATGATCCTCATGGCTCTTGAAGACGGGCAGCACATCATCCCAGCCCCAGCCCTTGAGCCCGAGTTGGCGCCAGCCGTCATAATCGGCGGCCTGGCCGCGCATGTAGATCATGGCGTTGATGGCCGAGCAGCCCCCCACCACCCGCCCGCGCGGATAGGCGAGCGCCCGCCCGTTGAGGCCCGCCTCGCCCTGCGTCTTGAACATCCAGTCCGCCCGGTGATTGCCGATGGCGAAGAGATAGCCCACGGGAATGTGGAACCAGATCCAGTCGTCCTTGCCCCCGGCCTCCAGCACCAGCACGCGATTGCGGGAGTCCGCCGTCAGGCGATTGGCGAGCACGCAGCCCGCCGACCCCGCGCCGATCACGATATAGTCGAAGCTCCGGGGCGCGGCGTCATAGGGCATGGGGTGGGTCCAGATGGCGGAAACCCATCCTTTTACCGTCATCCGCCCTCCTGCGCCAAGCACGCGCTTGCGAGGCGACATCAGGCTTTCGTCTTGCTAGTCTGCTCGCCAGCCGTCGCAGCATCCCAGGCGCCACCCATGAACAAGATCTTCTCCGCCCTGCCCACCACCATCTTCGAAGTCATGTCCGTCCTCGCCCGCGAGAAGCAGGCGATCAACCTGGGCCAGGGTTTCCCGGACGATCCCGGCCCGGAGGATGTGCGTCGCATCGCCGCTGAGGCGGTGCTGGACGGCTATAATCAATATCCCTCCATGATGGGCATCCCCGAACTTCGGCAGGCGATCGCCGACCATTACAAGCGCTTTCAGGGGCTGGAGCTGGACCCGGTGAACGAGGTCATGGTCACTTCGGGCGCGACCGAAGCGCTGGCGGGCGCCATTTTCGGCGCCATCGAGCCCGGCGACGAGGTGGTGCTGTTCCAGCCGACCTATGACGCCTATCTGCCCCTCGTGCAGCGCGCGGGCGGCGTGCCCCGTCTGGTGGCTCTGCAACCGCCCCACTGGACCTTCAGCGAGGCGGATCTGGCGGCGGTTTTTTCGCCCCGCACCCGGGCGGTCATCTTCAACAATCCGCTCAATCCCAGCGGCATCGTCTATGCGCGCGAACAGATCGAATTGCTCGCGAGCTTCTGCGCGCGCTTTGACGTGATCGCCATCTGCGACGAGGTCTGGGAACATGTGATCTTCGACGGGCGCCGCCATGTGTCGATGATGGAGATTCCCTCCATGCGCGAGCGCACCATCAAGATCGGCAGCGCGGGCAAGATCTTCTCCCTCACGGGATGGAAGGTGGGGCT
>CANGTC010000310.1 GCA_947456505.1 Beijerinckiaceae bacterium | reverse complement strand
TGCTCACCGGCGCGGAAGTCGCCGAGGGCTGCGAGGACCTGCTGAACGGGCTCGAAACCCCCGCTGTAAAGCGCTATCCGCTGGCCGTGGGCGCCACGCGTTACATGGGCGAATGGATCGCCGCCGTGGTGGCCGACACCCGCGCCATCGCCGAGGATGCGGCCGAACTGGTCGAGGTCTCCTACGAGCCCCTGCCCTTCGTGATCGGCGCCGAGGAGGCCTATGATCCCGCAAGCCCGCCCGTGCATCCCGGCCATGGCTCCAATGTGCTGCTCGACAAGACCTTCAACTGGGGGCCGGTGGACGAGGATTTCGCGCGCAGCGAACATCAGCTGACATACCGGGTCGTGTGGGGCCGCAACGCCACCGTGCCCATCGAGACCTTTGCGGTGCTGGCCGCCTGGGATCCCTGGCGGAATGTAATGGATGTCTGGGCCTCGATCCAGATGCCCAAATATGCGGACCAGATCGCGCGCGCCCTGCGCCTGCCCATGACCAGCGTGCGCGTGCATCAGGATGTGGATGTGGGCGGCAGCTATGGCGTCAAACGCGGCATCAAGCACACCGTGCTCGTCGCCCATCTCTCGCGCCTGCTCAACCGCCCGGTCCGCCTGATCGAGGACCGGCTGGAGAACATGCGCGGCGGCGACATGCATGGACCCGACCGCATCTTCGACGTGGAGCTGGCCTTCAATGGGGACGGCGTCATCAACGCCATGAAGATGCGCGCCCTCGACAATGTCGGGGCCTATGCGGGCCGCGCGCCCTTCCAGTTGGGCAAGCCCATCGGCGCCATCGTCGGCCCCTACAAGATCAACAGCGTGCGCTATCAGGCCATCGCCGTCACCTCCAACAAGGCGGTGGAAGAGGCTGTGCGCGGTTTCGGTCAGGCGCCGACCAATTACGCCATCGAGACGGGCGTTGACCTTGTGGCCGAGAAGCTGGGACTGGACCGCATCGAATTGCGGCAGCGCAATTTCATCCGCGCTGACGAGTTCCCCTACCTGATCCCCAGCGGCACGAGCTATGACTCCGGCGATTATCATGCGGTGGTCGACAAGGTGCTGGCCCATGCTGGCTACGAGAGCCTGATCGCCGAGCGCGACCGGCTGCGGGCGGAGGGGATGCTGGCGGGCATCGGAATCGCCTCCTGCCTCGAGCCCTCCGGCGGCAACTCCTCTTTCGAGCCCCTGCTCAACGAGAAGAACACCACGACGACCTGGATGGAATCCGTGCGCATCAATGTGGATGCGCTGGGCACGGTCACCGCCGCCATTCACACGACCTCGTCGGGGCAGGGACATGAGACCCTGGTCTCCACCGTGGTCGGCGAAGTGCTGCAGATCGACCCCGACAGGATTCAGGTGGTGCGGCCCGACTCCATCGCGAGCCTGCCGGGCAATTCGCCCGTGGGCAGCCGCATGGCCATCATGATGGGCGGCGCAGCCTTCCATGCCGCGGGCAAACTCAAGGCGAAACTGTTCAAGATCGCGGCGCATATCTTTGGCTGCGCGCCAGAGGCGCTGACCTACAAGAGCGGCGTGGTGAGCGGCGCGGGTCAGTCCCTGTCCTGGATGGATCTCGTCACCATCTGCCATCGCCATTTCCACCAACTGCCAGCGGATACGGAGCCGGGGCTGGAGGCCACCCATGTCTTCCAGGTGCCCACCGGCGTGGCGCTGCCGAAGGATGGGCGGGTGCAGATGTATCCCTGCCACTCCTTCGAGTTTCATCTGGTGCTCGTGGTCATCGATCCGGTCATCGGCAAGCCCGAACTGCGCCGCTATGTCATCGGCCATGACTGCGGCACGGTCATCAATCCCCATATCGTCAAGGGCATGACCCTTGGCGGCATCGCCCATGGCATCGGCGCGGCCCTGCTGGAGGAGTTCGTCTATGACGAACAGGGCCAGATGATGAGCCAGAGCTTCATGGACTATCTGCTGCCCTCCTCTCACGAGATCCCCCCTGTGGAGATCGTGCATCACTGCACGCCCTCGCCCTTCACGGTCTTCGGCCAGAAGGGCTCGGGGGAATCGGGCTATCTGGGCGCCCCCGCCGCTGTGTCAGGCGCCATCAACGACGCCCTGCGCCCCCTGGGGATCCGCATGAGCAAGCTTCCCATCCGTATTTCCGCCCTCAGCGACGCGGTCGCTGCGGCGACTGACGCAACCCAAGTGTGAGACCGCCATGATCATAGATTGCCACGCCCATATCTGCCCGCCCAGCCTCATCAAGGCGATCCGCGCCAACGCGGCCTCCTTCCCTTCCCTGAAACTGGTTGAGGATGGTTCGGGCGGCTTCGGCCTTTCCTTCGCGGGCGGAAAGCCCACGCGCCCCGTGGCCAAGCCCCTCAGCGATGTGGCGGGCCGCCTGAAGTGGATGGACGAACAGCACATCGACCGTCAGGTCGCGGGCGGCTGGCTCGACATGTTCGGCTATGAGTTGCCGGGCGCGGAGGGCCTTGCCTGGGCGCGGCTCATCAACGAACATCTGCAGTCCCTCGCCAAACAGGAGCAGCGTTTCGTGGCGCTGGCCACGGTGCCCCTGCAGGACGGCGCCAGCGCGGCGCAGGTGCTGCGCGAGGCCCATGCGGCGGGCATGCCCGGCGCGATGATCGGCACCCAGCCCAAGGGCGTCGGCGGCGTGCTGGACGACCCCTCGCTCGAGCCCTTCTGGCAAGCGGCCCATGAGCTGGGCTCGGCGCTGTTCATCCATCCGGTCTTCGAGAGCGGCGACAACCGGGTGCATGACTATGGCATGGCCAATGCGGTGGGGCGCATCACCGACACGCTGATCGCGGTGAGCCGCATCATCTATTCGGGCCATGTGCTGAAATACAGCAACGCGAAGATCGTGGTGGGCATCGGCGGCGCGGCGCTGCCCTATGTGCTGGGCCGCCTGCGCCGCAACGCCTCCCTCGACAAGAGCCTTGGCGATCCCGAGGCGAGTCTCGCCGCGCTCTATTACGACACCATCGTGCAGGACGCCGCGACCCTGCGCTTCCTCGCCGACAAGGTGGGCGCTGGCCGCATCATGATGGGCTCGGACATGCCCTTCCCCATCGGCGATCTCACGCCCATGAATGTGGTGAAGGAAGCGGGCTTCTCCGCCGCCGAGGCGGCCGCCATGAACGGCGGCCTCGCCCGCAATCTGTTCCTCAAGTAAGGGCCTGCGCCAGTGACCAAGTCAGAACAGGACCAGAGGGGCTACCGCGACCTGCACGACCACCTTGACGCGCTGCGCGCGGCGGGGCTGCTGGTGGAGGTGGACCGGCCCATCGACAAGGACAGCCAGCTGCATCCGCTGGTGCGCTGGCAATTCGTGGGCGGCATCGACGAGCCCCAGCGCAAGGCCTTCCTGTTCACCAATATCGTGGATGGT
>CANGTC010000309.1 GCA_947456505.1 Beijerinckiaceae bacterium | reverse complement strand
TTGGAGCAGATGCACAGGAGCTTGGTGCCCAGCTCCTCCATCAGGTCGAACTTGCGCTGGGCGCGGTCGAAATTGCGGGCGCGCATGGGCTCGGGCATGCCCTCGAAATCACGCATGGGCTGCAGCGCGATGATTTCGAGGCCCAGGTCCTGCGCCATCGCCCGCACTTCTCGCGGCTTGCCGCTGAAGAAAGTGAGATCGTTCTCGAAAATCTCGATGGTGCGGAAGCCCGCGCGGGCGGCGGCCGCCAGCTTCACCTCAAGCGTTCCTCCCATGCAGACCGTGGCGATGGACCATCTCAGCATCGGGGACTTCCTTTCGAGAGCATTCGCAACAGATAACCCGCGGCTCCTGGTCCAGCAAGCCATGCCTTCGGCGCCGCCTGATTTTGGTGTGGTCTACCCCTTGCCGGGGGACTTTTGCAGGCAATGTCTCCACTGGGTTCACCAACATGGAGCAGGGCGATGAGCGTATTTGGTTCGATCATGGGCAAGATCTTCGGCGGCGGCGCCCATACCCCTGCGGTGGGGACGCCGACAGGCGTGCCCAGCCAGCAGGCCTCCACCGGCGGGCAGGCCGGCGCCATGACGACGGTGGACGTGGAGGCCGTGTTGATCGGCCTGTCGAGCAAGGGGGGCGATTCCCTCGATTGGCGCCGCTCCATCGTGGATCTGATGAAACTGCTCAACCTAGACAGCAGCCTCGCCGCCCGCAAGGAGCTGGCCAAGGAGCTGAAATATGCCGGCGACATGAACGACAGCGCCGCCATGAACATCTGGCTGCACAAGCAGGTCATGCAGAAGCTGGCGGCCAATGGCGGCAAGGTGCCCGCCGACTTGCAGAGCTGAGAAGGTGGCGCGCAGGCGCGGGCTGGGTTACAAAACTCGCGCCAGCGCGCCATCCGGAGACAAAAATGAGCCACCCAGACCGCTTCCTCCTCGCCGGGGTCATGGGCTGGCCGATCATGCATTCGCGCTCGCCAAGGCTGCACCGCTATTGGCTCGACCATTACGGGCTCGCCGGCGCCTATGTCCCGCTGGCGATCAAGGCCGAGGGCCTCGAGGCGGCCCTGCGGGCGCTGCCTGCATTGGGGTTTGCAGGCTGCAACCTCACCATCCCCCACAAGGAGGCGGCCCTGCGGATTGTCGATGCGGCGAGCCCGCTGGCGCGGCGCATCGGGGCGGTGAACTGCATCGTGGTGCGCGCGGACGGGTCGCTCGAAGGGCGCAACTACGACGCCTTCGGCTTCACCGAGAGCCTGCGCGAACGCGCGCCCGATCTGCGCTTCGCCGCCGGACCGGCGGTGGTGATCGGCGCAGGCGGGGCATCGCGGGCCATTCTGGCCGGGCTGATGGACGAGGGCGTTCCCGAAATCAGGCTCATCAACCGCAGTCCAGCCCGCGCGCAGGCGCTGGCGGCGGAGTTTGGCGAGCCGGTGCGGGCCGTGCCCTGGGAGGCGCGTGCGAAAGCGCTGGAAGGCGCCGCCATCCTGGTGAACACGACGAGCCAGGGCATGGTGGGCGAAGCGCCGCTGGACCTCGCCCTTGATGCGCTGCCCGTGAGCGCGCTGGTGGTGGACATCGTCTATGTGCCGCTGGAGACCCCTCTGCTGGCGGCGGCGCGGGCGCGGGGCAATCGCGTAGTGGATGGGCTGGGCATGCTGCTGCACCAGGCCCGCCCGGCCTTCGAGGCCTGGTTCGGGATTGATCCCAAGGTGACGCCGGAATTGCGGGCGCTGATTGAGGCGACGCTGTAGGGCGGTTCACGCCACCAGCTGCGTCACCTTCCCCGCCGCATCCATGCCCTGCGCCCGGTATTGGCCGATCTTCTCCAGCAGGGGGGCGTCACTCATCGTATAGAGCACCGCGTCCGCGCCAGCCTTGGCCACATGTCGACGCCAGAGGAAGTTCGGGACCACGAAAATGTCATTCTCTTCCCAGTCGAAGGTCTGGCCGCCCACCTCCGTCTGGCCGCGCCCCTCCATGACTACATAGACCGTGCTGGAGGTCTCGCGCTTGGCTCGGGTCTCCTCGCCCGCCCGGATCATCTGGGCGCCATAGCCGAGCGTGGGGAAGAGTGAGCCGCCCGTCACCGGGTTCACCAAAGCCAGATCAATCCCCTCGTAGGCGCAACCGGTCTGGCTGCGCATGTCACTGAGCGCCGCGCGGATGTCCACGCCGCGATAATGGATGAAGGGCGAGAGGTTATGGCCGATGCCGCGCTGATGGGAGGCGAAGCGCGGCACGATGCCGCCCGCCCCATAGAGGCGGCGGGAATGGCCAGTCTCGAACACCGTCTTCTGGGCGCGGATATTGTCGCGACCCAGATCATTGGGAAGCTCTTCGTCGAGCCAGATGATGTCGAGATGTTCGAGCAGGGGCCAGTCGAGGGTGTCGATCCAGATGATAGGATCTTTCCCGTCGTTGCCGTGGTCGTGCCATGTGCCATTGGGGGTCAGCACGAGATCGCCGCGCGTCGCCTCGCAACGCTCCCCCTCCACATTGGTGTAGCCGCCGTTGTGGGAGAGGATGGTGCGGCTGGCGTTGGGGCTGTGCAGATGGGCGCGGGCGACGTCCCCGGGGTTGTAGATCGACACCGCGCAGCGGATGGTCGAGGCCACCTGCAGGCGCCCGCCAAGGCCGGGATTGGTCAGCAGGAACTGCTGCCGGTCGGCGAATTCCACGGGCGGCACGTCCGCCTCGGTGGCGATGCGAGCGATCTTGTCGAGATAGGGGGAAATTTCGCGCCATTTCCAGAGGTGCGGAACCGCCTTCATCTGCCCGGCGCCCACGCGCCCCTGCGCCATCTGCCCGGCGGCGCCCGCCTCCGCCTCGCGGAACCATGGGCGCTGGGCGGGGGCGTTGGCTTGCGTACGCAGCCAGATCGAAAGGCCCCCCGCCTCCGCGTTCAGGGCCTCCATCCGCGCGCGGGCGTCGGCGTTGAGGGGCGGATGGGCGGGCTTGGCGGCGTCGGTCATGGGTCAATGTCCTGCGGGCGCGTTGGGCTCGATCACGCGGGTGGGCTTGCCGTCGAGCCAGGCGAGGATGTTCTCCACCGCCTGCCCGAAGCTGATGGTGTAATTTTCAGCCATGACAAAGCCCAGATGGGGCGTCAGCAGGGTATTGGGCGCGCTACGGATGGGATCGTCCGCCGCCAGCGGCTCGCGGTCATAGACATCCAGCGCCGCCCCGCCCAGCGTCCCCGCCTTCAGGGCCGCGATCAGGGCGGGCGTATCCACGATCTGCGCGCGGGAGGTGTTCACCAGCAGGGCGGTGGATTTCGTCTTCGCGAGCTTGTCGGCGCCGATGAAGCCCTTGGTGTCCTTGTTCAGCAGCAGATGGATCGTCGCCACATCGGCACGGGCCAGCAGCTCGTCCATGGTCACGCATT
>CANGTC010000308.1 GCA_947456505.1 Beijerinckiaceae bacterium | reverse complement strand
AGGCCATCCCTTATACTCCAGTCGAGCATTAGATAGGGCGAACGTGAGGGAATGTCCAGTAAATGTTTTGAAACCGTCATGTAGCGCCGGTTCAGGTCTGCCCTGGCCGCAGCTTGTAGAAGATATGCGCCCCGATCCTGTCCATTTTCTTCAGCGCCTTCGCCCAATAGGGGCGCACATAGGTGGCATGGTAATGGGTCGAATTGCCGACATCCGCCACATAGGTCTTGCCGTCCAGCACCTCGCGGGCGATGCGGGTGGCGAGGCGCCAGGACTCGGGCTCGGTGACCCGCAGGGCCCTGCCCTCGCAGGCGAAGGAAAACTGGCAGGCGTTGGTGCGATGGCGATTCTGGTAGACCACGCCGCAGATGGTGGCGGGATAGAGCCCGCTGCCCACACGGTTGAGAACCACCTGGGCGACCGCCGCCTGCCCTTCCTCTGACTCGCTGCGCGATTCAAAATAGATGGCCTCGGCGAGGCACTTCTCCTCCCGTGCGCGGTCATGCTCGATGAGGGCTGCGTAGTTGGGCCGCTGGGTGCGAACCACGGCTGATACGGAGACCTGAGGCGGCTGCGCGCGGACGGGCGTTCCCGTCGCGGCGACAACCTGCACAGGGGTCTGATCGACAGCGGCCGGGGTCGAGGAGGCCAGCGCCACCGCGCGCGGCACGGCGGGCGTCGCGCCATCGCGCGTGCGGGCGGCGGTGGTCGCGACGCGCAGGGTGGGCGTGGAGCCTGCGGACCCGGTTGAGGCGCCCCCCTCCGCGCGCCGGGTGGAGCCGACAGCGCGTTCCTCGGGCTCGAATTGCGCGACCGACTCCGGGCCCGGCGCCTCGCCGCCCGCAGGCGCGAAGCCCTCGAAGGCGAGATATTCCTGCGCATTGAACATGAGTTCGGAGGCCTGCCAGCGGGCGAGGCCGCCTTTTAGGCGCAGCTTGGTGTCGAAGGTCGGGCGCAGGCCCACCACCGGATCGCCCTTGTTGCTGCTGTCGAGCACAGGAAACTGGGAGGCGTTGCGCTTGAGGTCCGCGCGGGGTTCCTCCTCGTCAGGAAGGGATTTGAGATCCTCGGCCTCGCCAATGGCGAGGCTCGCGAGGGTCACGGCGTCCATGGGCGGGCGAGACAAGCCGGAGAGCCGCAGATCGGAGCGAGCTGTGGGGATAAGATCGAGGGGCGCAAGGGGCGCGCGAGAGCTCAATTGCGCGAGGCTGGCGCCCATGGAGGCGTCCGTCCCTGCGTCGGCGGTGAAGGATACGACCAGCCCCATGCCGAGGCACCAGGGAGCC
This sequence comes from Beijerinckiaceae bacterium, assembly GCA_947456505.1. Taxonomy (GTDB): domain Bacteria; phylum Pseudomonadota; class Alphaproteobacteria; order Rhizobiales; family Beijerinckiaceae; genus Terripilifer. The sequence continues at coordinate 2,117 of CANGTC010000308.1, read as the reverse complement.
ATGACCCCAACCGCCCATGTGAGACGCGACCGACTCATACGACCCCACGCCAACGAGAGACGCAAACCCTGCGAACCGCTTCGCAGGGCTACGCTCATGTATGCTCGTTTATGCTTGAGGAGGGGTTACCGGGCGCTGCGACCAACCGTGCCAAAATGGAGCAGCCACGGGCAGGTCAGGCCAGCACGAGGCGCGCTCCCAGATAGATCAGCGCGCCCGCGAAGAAACCGATCATGCGGCCATTCATCTGGAGCGCCTCGGCCCAACCCAGGGATGCGGCCCTCATCAGAGCCAGATCGAACACAAGGGACACGCCGATCAGGAGCATTAACGGCGGCACGGGACCGTCGTTGATCACGGGCCAGATCAGGCTCGCCACCCCAAGGGCGAGCCCGACGGCGGCCATGGCGGCCGTATAGATGACGCTTGTGGTGAGCCTGATCACGCTGTGCTCGAAGCCTTCTTGCCCAGCGCCGCCTGCGCCGCCGCAAGACGGGCGATGGGCACGCGGAAGGGCGAGCAGGACACATAATCAAGACCCGTCTTCTCGCAGAAGGCGATGGAGGCGGGATCGCCCCCATGCTCGCCGCAGATGCCCAGCTTGATGTCGGGCCGCGTGGCGCGGCCACGCTCGGTGGCGATCCGCACAAGCTGGCCGACGCCATCCTGATCCAGCGTCACGAAGGGATCAGCGGGCAGAATGCCCTTCTGGGTATAGGAGGCCAGGAAGGAGGCGGCGTCGTCGCGCGAGATGCCGAGCGTCGTCTGGGTGAGATCGTTGGTGCCGAAGGAGAAGAACTCCGCCGTCTTCGCGATGTCGGCGGCCAGCAGCGCGGCGCGAGGCAGTTCGATCATGGTGCCCACGTGATAGGGAACCGTGACGCCGCTTTCCTTCGTCACGGCCTCCGCCATGGCGACGATGCGGGCCTTGATGAGATCGAGCTCCGGCAGTGCCATCACCAGCGGCACCATGATCTCGGCGGTCACGGGCTGGCCGGTCTTGCGGCCGGCCTCAACGGCGCCTTCGAAGATGGCGCGGGCCTGCATTTCTGCGATCTCAGGATAGCGGATGGCGATGCGCACGCCGCGGAAGCCGAGCATGGGATTGAACTCGTGCAGCTCCGCCGCGCGGCGCTTCAGCTTCTCGGGACTCGCGCCCATGGCTTTCGCCACTTCGGCGATTTCCGCATCCGTATGGGGCAGGAATTCATGCAGCGGGGGGTCGAGCAGGCGGATCGTCACCGGCAAGCCCGACATGATCTCGAACAGGGCCGCGAAATCCTGCCGCTGCATGGGCAGCAGCTTGGCCAGCGCATGGCGACGACCGGCCTCGTCGTCCGCGAGGATCATCTCGCGCACGGCCACGATGCGGTCGCCCTCGAAGAACATGTGTTCGGTGCGGCAAAGGCCGATGCCATCGGCGCCGAAGTTGCGCGCCACCCGCGCGTCGGCGGGGGTGTCCGCATTGGTGCGCACCTTCATGCGGCGCACCTGATCGGCCCATTCCATGATCCTGGCGAAATCGCCTGAAAGCTCCGGCTCCAGCATTGGCGCGGAGCCTTCCAGCACCTGGCCGGTGGAGCCGTCGATGGTGATGATGTCGCCCTTCTTCATCACCTTGCCCGCGACCGTGAAGGTCTGGGCGGCATAGTCGACGCGGATGGAGCCGGCGCCCGACACGCAGGGCTTGCCCATGCCGCGCGCCACCACCGCCGCATGGGAGGTCATGCCGCCACGGGTGGTCAGAATGCCTTCGGAGGCGTGCATGCCGTGGATGTCCTCGGGCGAGGTCTCCACGCGCACCAGAATGACCTTGCGGCCAGCGTTCTTGAGAAGCTCGGCTTCATCGGAATTGAAGACGATCTCGCCGCAAGCCGCGCCCGGCGAGGCCGGCAGGCCCGAGCCGATCACCTTGCGCTCTGCCTTGGGATCAATGGTGGGATGCAGCAGCTGATCGAGGGAGGCCGGATCAATGCGCAGGATCGCTTCTTCGTGGCTGATGAGGCCCTCGCTCGCCATATCCACCGCGATGCGCAGGGCGGCCTTGGCGGTGCGCTTGCCGCCGCGCGTCTGGAGCATCCAGAGCTTGCCGCGCTCGACCGTGAATTCCATGTCCT
>CANGTC010000307.1 GCA_947456505.1 Beijerinckiaceae bacterium | reverse complement strand
TCCACGAAGTCCGAGCCCGAGATGGTGAAGAAGGGCACATTGGCCTCGCCCGCGACCGCCCGGGCGGTCAGGGTCTTGCCGGTGCCCGGAGGGCCAACGAGCAGCACGCCGCGGGGAATGCGCCCCCCAAGCCGCTGGAATTTCTGGGGATCGCGCAGGAATTCGACGATTTCCTGCAAATCCTCCTTGGCCTCGTCCACGCCCGCCACCTCCTCGAAGGTGATGCGGCCATGGGCCTCCGTCAGAAGTTTGGCCTTCGATTTGCCAAAGCCCATGGCTTTCCCGCCGGCCCCCTGCATCTGCCGGGACAGGAAGATCCAGACGCCCAGGAAGGCGATCAGCGGCAGGCCATTGACCAGAAGGGTGACGAGCCAGCTGTTGCCGTCAGAGGGCGGACGCGCGGTGATCGCCACGTTCTTCTTGTAGAGGTTCTGCACCAGGGTCGGATCATTGGGCGCATAGGTCGAGAAGGCGCGATTGTCGATATAATGGCCGGTCACTTCATGGCCGGCGATCGTGACTTCGCGCACGCGGCCCTGATCGACATCGGTCAGCAACTGACTGAAGCTGATGTCCGTCGTCTGGGACTTTTGCCCCGGATTTTGGAACAGCATGACGAGGGCCACCACCAGCAGGAAGATGATGACCCAGAGGGCGAAATTCCGGAAATTCGGATTCATCGGTTGTCCTTGTGCGATCCCTGCGCAGCTTCGAACGAAACAACGCTGGCCGCTATCTGCAATTTAGGCTTCCGAAGAGGGCTTGCCAAGGGAAGGCGCCCTGCTTTCATGTCGCGGGGGGAACGAAGTCACGGTATTGTTAAGAAATCAAGCCTCCGGAGGCGGCTCTGACGCCTTCCGGCGACGCGGTGGGGCTTTGACCACAAGCAACGCGCCCGCAGGGGTCACGCTGACCAGCGCACCCGCCAGGCTGGCGCGAAAATGTCCTCCGCTGGCGATGGCGCCCGCCACCCCGGCGGCGAGGCTCTCAAGTCTGTCAAGGCGCGGCGCGGCGTCGCCGATTCGGGCGATCTCCACCTCCAGAATCCGCAGCAGCGCCTCCAGCGGGACAGACCGCAGGGACCCGGCAGGACATTCGAAACTGTCTTCCCTAACAAGCGGGGCGAGGCTGGTCCGCAGGCTCTCCACATAGGCGCGCAGGGCCTCGTCGGCCCGGGCCGCCCGGCGCCCCAGCCGCAGCAGTTCGTCCCTGCCAAGGCCCTGCGCCGCCAGATCGGTCAGCAATGGCTTGAGATTCGTCCGGGCGTAGCGGGGGTCCCGGTTCGAGGGGTCCTGGAAGAAAGCCTGCCCCATGGCTTCGCAATGGGCGATGAGGTCGGCCTTGGAGAGGCCCAGCAAGGGCCGCACGATCCGCAGGCCGCCCCTCTGCGAGACAGGGGCCATGGCCGCCAGCCCGGCGACGCCGCTCCCTCGCAACAGGCGAAACAGAATGGTCTCGGCCTGATCATCCGCGTGATGGCCGGTCAGCAGAACCTCGGCGCCAATCTCTGCGGCCAGCGCGTCCAGAAGGCGATAGCGTGCGGCGCGGGCCAGTTCCTGAATGCGGGCCTTTGGCCGCTCGCCGGTCCAGGTGAGGATGGAATGGGGAATCCCGAGCGCGGCGGCCCATTGGGCGACCGCCTCGGCCTCAGCCCGTGAGCCCGGGCGTAGATCATGGTCCACAGTAGCCGCATGGATTTGCGGCCCGCCCATGTCGCGCCAGAGCGCGGCCAGATGCAGCAGGGCCATGGAATCCGGCCCGCCTGAAACCGCCACAAGGGCGACGCGCGGCGCCTCAGCGCAAGCAAAAAGGGTCAGGGGATCGAGCCCCACCAGGGGCGAGGCCCCGCTCACGCGCCCATCCTCAGCACTGAGCGCGCTTGCTTTCGCGCTCGGCGCTGACGCGCACTGCGGAGGAAGCGGCGGGATATTTGCGGCCCACCTCGCCAAAGGCCGCGCAGGCCTGCTCCTTCGCGCCCAGCTTTTCGAGCGAAAGTCCCAGCTTCACAAGGGCTTCTGGCGCGCGCACAGCGCGGGGAAAATCGACTGTCACCTTCAGATATTGCTCGGCCGCCTCGCGCGCCCGGGCGCGGCGGAAATAGGTCTCGCCGAGATAGAAGATCGCTTCCGGGGTCAGCCTTTCCTTCGGGTTTTTCTCCAGATAGCTGCGAAAGCGCTGCTCTGCGACCTCATATTGCCCCTCGCGGAAGGCGGCTGTGGCGGCGTCGTAATCATTGGCTGGGGTTGGCGGCAGCGCGGCCATTTGCTGGGAGACGGCCGGGGAGGACGGCGCGCCCGGGGCGCCGTCTGGCGCGGCGATCACGCGGGCGGCTGGCGCCTGCGGGGGGAGGGTGGCGGTCGCAGTCGGGTCCGTGCCTGCGCTGCGGGCCGGCGCGGCGGGATCCAGATCGTCCGCCGACTCCAGCGGGCCTGCGGGTAGAGGCGTCCTGCGGGTCGCCGGAGCGGGGGCTGCAACTGGCGGCGGGGCTGCGTTGGCGCCGGGCGCCATGGTCGTAAGGTCGCGCGGGGCGCCAGGCGCATTGGGATCCTGGGCCGGGTCGAAGGCGTCGCCCCTGCGACCTGCGCTGCGGGCGGGGGCGTTCGCCTGCGTCACAGGCGCAGCCTCTGCGGCGGCGGGGGCGGTCTGGACGATCACCGGATAGCCGTTTTCATTGAGGTCGGTGCGCTTGGGCTGCGCCGCAGGGGCTGCGGGCGCAGCGGGCGCCTTGGGGGCGGGCTTGGCCGATTTCAGTTCGTCAAAGCGGAAATCCACATCCTGCTGGAATTTGCGCAGCTGATCTTCCAGCCTTTTCATCTGGAATTGCATCTGCTCGATCTGGCCGGTGAGGCTGCGCACCTGATTCTCCAGCCGGTCGATGCGCAGCTGGGCTGCGCCCGCATCAAGGCCCTGCGCCTGTTCTAACAGGGGGTCAGGCATATCGACGGGGGGCCTGAGCAATTGCGCGGATCGCCGTTCCTGCCCATGGGCGGCGCCAACAAGGGCGAAAAGCGCGATGCCGCAGGCGGCCAGGACCTTGGAGGGTTTCATCACAGTCATTCCGGGTGATCTCAAGCGTATCATTTACCATAGTGGCGCGAATTCGGCCAAAGTTTGATGAATGTGCGCAAAAGCCAAGGCGCAGCCTGCGTTCCAAAAGCAAACGGCGCCCCGGGGGGAGCGCCGTTGACTTCAACCCACCTGGGGATGGTTCAGGAATTGCCGCCGTTGAGCACGGTGACCGCGCGACGATTCTGCGACCAGCAGGAGATGTCGTCGCAGACCGCGACAGGGCGTTCCTTGCCGTAGCTGATGGTGCGCATGCGCGAGGCAGCGATTCCCTTGGCGAGCAGGTAGTTCTTTGCGGTTTCGGCGCGGCGGGCGCCCAGCGCGAAGTTGTACTCGCGGGTGCCGCGCTCGTCCGCATGGCCTTCCATGGTGAAGGTGTAGCGCGGATATTGCTGCAGCCAGCGCGCCTGTTTGTCGAGGGTCGCCTGACCAACCGAGGTCAG
>CANGTC010000306.1 GCA_947456505.1 Beijerinckiaceae bacterium | reverse complement strand
ACGGACACAAGACGCCAAATCAAATCCGCGCCGAACAGCGCGGACTTGCAGCCAATGTCGCTACGGGATTAAAAATGGCGGCCTAACTGGCGCTAAGCGATGTCTCATAACCAGGCCGCAGTACACCACAACCACCGGATTGCCAGGAATATGCTTGCCAAGATGCCGGGCCAAAGTCCGCGACAGCGCGTCATAACCGCCGCCCGGCGAAGAGCTCACCACCATGGAAATGGTTTTGCCGCGATAGAAATCCTCGACCGATTGCGCCTTTGCGCTGACGCCGCCAAGAAACAGCGCTGACGCCGCCAACCCTGAGAAAATAGCGCCCCTGAGCCCCTGCGGCATTTCCATCCCTCACCCTTTTTCTCAGCCTTCCGGCCTGGAGGGGATGCTAGAGCCCGCACGGGGAAACGCAAGGGCGCCCAGCCTGCGATGAGAGAACGGACTGGTTGCGCGCCAAGAGTTGATCCCGGACGCGGAACGTAGGACAAGAGCGGAGCAACCTGCGGGGGTCCATGCCCACTTCACGCCTCTATCCCGTCCGTCCCTTCCTCGCCGCCAGCTTTGCGGTCTTCCGGGAGGGGCGCGTCTTGCTGGGCTCGCGCGCCGCCCCGCCCAACGACACGCTCTACAGCATCCCCGGCGGGGTGGTGGAGACGGGGGAAACCCTGGAGGAAGCCGCCCTTCGTGAACTCTTCGAGGAGACAGGCGTTCGAGCGAGGAGCCTTGGCTTCACGGGCTGGTCGCAATTCATCGAGAGGGACGAGGCGGACAAGGTGCGTCGCCACTTTGTCGTCGCTTCCTTCGCCGGGCTGTGGATCTCGGGCGAGGGCGAGCCCAGCGATGAATTGCCAAGTCTGCGCTGGATGAACCTCGATCAGGCGCGGGAACTGAAATTGACGAATGGGCTGCTGCCCATCCTGCACAAGGGCCTTGAAATCATTGGGACGCAAGCATGAAGCGCATGGGCGTGGTCTTGGTCGGTCTGACGCTGGCGGCGCTGGCCCCTGTGGCGGCGCAAGCCCAGTCCGGCGCGCGGCCCCAGCAGCAGGCGCCTGCGCCCGCGCAGGAGCCGCCCCCGCCGCCCTATGAGCCGCAATTGCTGCGCCTGTCCGAAATCCTGGGCGCCCTGTCCTGGCTGCGGGAGATCTGTGGCGACAAGGACGGCGAACAGTGGCGCGCCAGCATGCGCACGATCATGGAGGCGGAGGCGCAGACGGAGGCCCGGCGCCAGCGGCTGGCGGGCGCCTACAACCGGGGCTTTCGCAACTATGAGACGCTCCACCGCTCCTGCACGCCCAATGCGGAGACCATCATCGAGCGGTTTCTGGACGAGGGCGGCAAGCTCGCCAACGAGGTGACCAATCGCTTCGGCGGCGGCTGAAAGCCGCCAAAAGCCAGCCGCAGCGCAGTTAACCTTTTTGTCATGAAAGGCTTGTTCCCGTGAGCCCGCAGGGACTAGGGTCCGGCCATGATGACGCCGATGTTCCCCTCGGAAGACATAGACGACCTCGCGGCTGCTGAAGACCGGCGGGTGGCGCTCGGCTATGTGACCGAGGCCTTCGCCGAGGCGATCCTCGCAGGCATCGAGAGCGACAGTTTCGCCCATGCGGCCCTGTTCGCGGCCTTTCAGGAACTGGTCAGCATCTATGGCGAGGAGGCGGTGGCCAAATTCGCCGAAGGATTGGGCGCGCGCATTCGTCAGGGCGAATTCTCCATCGCCTCGAAGCACTGAGCCTTTCCCCGCAGGGCAAACCCGGGTTACTCTCATCGCCTGAGGACATGCGCCCGCCAAGAGCGCCCTATTTCGTGCTGGGAGGCTACATGCATATTTTTCGGCTTTTGACGGGCGCTTTGCTCGCCCTGTGTCTCGCCTGCTCACCGGCCGCCGCGCAGGCGCCATCAGCGCAGGCATGGCCCAATCGGCCGATCCGCATCATCGTGCCCTATGCGGCGGGTGGGGCGATGGACGTGCTGGCGCGCCTTCTCAGCACCAAGCTCCAGGAGCAAATGGGAACGCCGGTCATCGTCGAAAACAGATCCGGCGCTGGCGGCAACATAGGCGCGGACGCGGTCGCCAAATCCGCCCCCGATGGGTACACCATTCTCTTCAACATCAATGGCCACGCCATCGCGCCCGCCATCTACAAGACCTTGCCCTTCAATCCCGACAAGGACTTCGCGCCCGTCACCCAGCTGTTCTCGACCGCCACGGCTTTCGTTGTGCTGCCCAGCCTGCCGGTCAAGAGCTTTCAGGAGTTTGTGACCCTGGCCAAGTCCCAGCCAGGCGCCATGAACTATGGCTCCACGGGGATCGGCAATTCGCTGCATCTCACCATGGAGCTTTTGATGCGCGAGACGGGCATGAAGATGACCATGGTGCCCTTCCGGGGCGACGCACCACTGTTCCAGGGCTTCATGTCGAATGACGTTCAGGCGGCCGTCGTGCCCACGGTGGCGGCCAAGCAGCAGATGGACTCAGGCATCATCCGGGTGCTTGGCGTCAGCAGCGCGCAACGTCTCGTCGCCATGCCCGATGTCCCCACGATCAAGGAGCAGGGCCTGCCCAATTTCGAATCGACCGGCTGGATGGGCCTCTTCGCCCCCGCCGGCACGCCGCGCCCCATCATCGATCGGCTGGTCAATGAGGCGCGCACGGCGATCATGGCGCCCGACATGACCCCACGCTTCGCCAGCTTTGGCGTGGAGCCTGTCGTCCAGGGGCCAGAGGCCTTCGACGCCGTCTACAGGGCCGACCGGATCAAGTTCGAAAGAATCGTCAAAGAGGCCAATATCAGCCTGCAGGATTAAGCGGGCGCGCTGCGCTATAATTACAAGATGTCCAGGCAACCGCGCAGCGCGCCGTCCCCATCCGGCGGCGAGATCTCCGATCCCCTCCACGATCTGGCGGCGCTGCCTGCGCGCGTGCGGGCCATGCGGACGAAGATTCTCGAGGCGGTGGAAAGCGGCGATATCGAGAATCTGCGCGCGCCCATCGAATGGAACGAGACCCCGCCCATCTTCGGCCGCGCGAGCGACCGTAACTCAACGCGCGCGCGCAGCTTTTCTGAGGCCATCGAGGCCCTGAAAGCGCGCTCTTTCGACGGCGAAGGCCGCGAGACCCTGCGCCTGCTGGCGGCGATCTTCGAGCAGCCCTATGCGAAGGTGACGCGCGGCCCGGTGATCACCTATGTCTGGCCCGCCTTCGCGGTGAAACAGGCGCCCGACCCATCACCGGAATTGCGCCTCGCCATGTATCGCTGCGCCCGCTTTGCGAATCTGACCCTGCGTAACGACATAGGCCTGCCGATCATCGAGCGCGTCGGGATCGGGGCCGATGGGACCTGGCATTATTTCTATTCGGGGTGAGCGGGCGCCTCACAGCGCCTGCTGAAACCGCACCGCCTCGCCCGTCGAGGGCTTCACCAGATCGCCCTCCCACATGACGCGGGCGCCGCGCACGAAGGTTCCCACGGGCCAGCCGGTGACGGTCTTGCCATCATAGGGCGTCCAGCCGCAGCGCGAGGCGATCCAGGAATCGCGGATCGTTT
>CANGTC010000305.1 GCA_947456505.1 Beijerinckiaceae bacterium | reverse complement strand
GGTGGACAGCCCCGCCTCGCCCCTTTCGCCGCAGGTGATTCAGGCGGTGGAGGAGATCGCGGGCGATCTGTGGCCGGGGATCCCCGTCATCCCCACCCAATCGGGCGGCTATACGGACAGCCGCTGGCTGCGCAAATACGGCGTGCCCGCCTATGGGGTCTCCGGCATCTTCTCCGAAGAAGGCAAGAGCGGCGTCCATGGGCTGAACGAGCAGGTGGGCGTGAAGCAGCTCTTCGACGGGAAGGTGTTTTTGTATCGGCTGGTGAAGCGGCTTTCGGGGGCGGGGTAGGCCCCAAACAAAACGGAGCCCATCGCCGGGCGACGCTTTGATAAGTAGCGAGTGATGCTGGCGCTCTTGATACGCTTGGATTTTTTTGCGCGGATCCCGCCCCCCTAGGGGCGCGGGCAAACAAGAAGCGTTTCCTGAGGCCGACGAGTTTGCGGGCCGTTGCGGGCGGGCGTGACCTGCATCGAAACGCCGAGGGCTCGCATGACGCGGGCCACGGTGGCGAAGCTGGGGTTCCCATCCGGCGACAGGGATCTGTAGAGGCTCTCTCGCCCCAGGCCGGTGTCTTTGGCGAGCATGGACATGCCCCGCGCCCGAGCGACGACGCCAAGGGCATGAGTCAGATAAGCGAAGTCATCGCCCTGCATCGCCTCTTCGAGGGCGGTGTTCAGATATGCGGCGACGTCTGCGTCGTCACGCAGCGCCTCTGCGGTGTCAAGATTGGAGGATTGCGTTGTCATGGCGGGCGCTCCTGCGGGGCTGGTCCGCTCAGGATGCGTCAACGAGATTCAGCCGCTGCTCGATTCGGTCGATCTTCAACTGAATGGAGGCGATTGCGCCGTCCTGAGCGATTTCGCTCTGCATGAAGGCTCCGATGTGCCCTTTCAGGCCGCGCATGTCGGCTTTGATGTCATGGATGTCTGAGGCCACAGCCGCGAGCTTCGCCTGAATCGCTTTCAGGGTTTCGAGCAGGAGTTCATTGGTCACGTTGTCACTCATGACGCCCGTCCTTGAAGCCGTCGGTACGGTCGATAGTCATCACGCCGAGTTATGTAGCATATAGGCTACAAATCGTCAAAGAACAAGATTTCGGCCTTGACGCCTGATCGCCATTCAATACACGGCCTGAGACAAGCGGACTCACCTGCAACAGCCGACGCGGGTATGGCTGAGACTGAATTGATGGGGAGGTATGGGCGCAGGTAGCCGTCGATGACTGTGATCTGCAAAGGCCGGCGCATCGGAGGCGGCTTTTATTGCGGGGCGCCCGGAAGGCGAATAACGCCAACATTCCTGACAAAAACTAGCCTCTATTCCCGCACCCAATTGGATGAGTGCGGGAATGGGAGCCAAACTGCCAACCATATCAGTTTCCTGGAAACTGAATGGTGCGGTCGAGAGGACTCGAACCTCCACTCCGGTTAAAGAACTACCACCTCAAGGTAGCGCGTCTACCAATTCCGCCACGACCGCAGGAGATGAAGGGCGAACCCGACACCGGCAGGGGGGTGACTAACAAATCGCCTCCCCCCTGACAAGGCCGAAGCAACGCTTTTCATGATTCAGTCGCATATGGTGTAGAACGCGGTGAACAGATCGTGAGCCCGCCCGTGCCAGACACCCCTGCCCCCACCCGCGCCTCCACCGTGAGCCTGATGCCCACAAGCCCCGGAAATCCGGTGGAATGGCTGATCACGCCGGGCTTCACCTCCTATGCGGAGGCCCTGAAAACCATGGAAGAACGCGCCGAGGCCGTCGCGCGGGGGGAGGCCAGCGAACTAGTCTGGCTGATCGAACATCCCCCGCTCTACACCGCCGGAACCTCCGCGAAGGCGCAAGACCTGCTCGATTCCCGATTCCCTGTGCATGAGGCCGGGCGCGGCGGACAATATACCTACCACGGCCCCGGCCAGCGCATCGCCTATGTGATGCTGGACCTGCGGCGGCGCAAACAGGACGTGCGCGCCTTCGTCTGCGCGCTGGAGGCCTGGCTCATCGCCACCCTCGCCGCCTTCAACGTGAAAGGCGAGCGGCGGGACGACCGGGTGGGCGTCTGGGTCGCCCGGCCCGACAAGGCGCGGGGGCTCGACGGCGCCATGGCCGAGGACAAGATCGCGGCTCTGGGCATCCGCCTGCGCCGCTGGGTGACCTTCCATGGGGTCTCGCTGAATGTGGAGCCGGATCTTTCCCACTTCTCGGGGATCGTGCCCTGCGGCATCGCCCAGGCCCACTACGGCGTCACGAGTCTCGTGGACCTCGGCCTGCCCGTGACCATGCCGGAGGTGGATTCGATCCTGCGGCGGGAATTCGAGGGGGTGTTCGGGGAGACGGCGGGCTAAGGCCCCTCCCGCAACACGCAGAACCCGCTCCCCGGCGCCAGCGCCTGCGCCTCGACGATCTGCATGCCCTCCACCCGCGCCGCATAGGGGCCGCGCGCGCAGGCTTCGCACAGGGCCGCCACATCGTCGGCCGAACCGCTGAAGACCGCCTCCACGCGCCCATCCGCCAGATTGCGCACATGGCCGTCCACGGGGCGGCGGGAGGCCTCGTGGGCCACGAAGGCGCGAAAGCCCACGCCCTGCACCATGCCCGACACAAAGACCCGCATGCTGCGCCGCTCGCTCATGGCGCATCCTCCGGCCACAGCGGCTTGCCCGTGTATTTGATGGCCCGCCCGCGCGCGACCGGCGCAGGCGCCGGGGCCACGCCGGGGCCGAGGCTGCGCAGATAGGCGACATGCTCCGCAGGCAGGCCCACGCTGGCGGCCGCCGCGATCACCGCCTCCAGATAGCCCGGCGCGGGCGCCACGCCCCGCGCCTCCCCGCCCCGCCCCACATAGACCATGGCCCGCACGGACCCGCCCTCCGCGCGCAGGATGGGCTGGGTGATCTTCTGGTAGAGGCCGCTGCCGACATCCTCGTAGCGATCCAGCGCAGGCACATCGGCGAAGGCCAGATCAAACAGCAGGCCATGCACCATGGCGGCGGGATCGGTCACGACCGTGGCGTAGCCCTCCTTCATGATGGCGACGCGATGGCGCGCCAGCCTCCCCAACCCCAGCGCCCGCGAACGCGGACAGCGCTGCGCCATGGCGGCGACATCGAGATTGGCGCCATAGGCGAAATAAAGCGGCATGGATTGGGCTCCTCGCGAACGCGAGGAGTGGCGCAGGCGGGGCGGGTTGTAAAGGCGGGAGCGGCGCTCATCGACTTGCAGGACGATTGCTTGAAAGCTTGAGCGGGATGCCCCAGCGCGGCAGTGCGGGACACTCGGCCGGGACGGTCAGCGCCTCCACGACGCGCACATCCAAAAATGGGGGTAATCTTCTTCAAGCGCTCGCCCCGCATAAACTTGATCTTGGCCTTGCAGAGTCCTCCCGATCATGGGACAAAATACTTTGAGCTAATCGTTGACCAGAAATTGATTTAACCGGGAGCACCCCATGACCCACTTCATTGACCGCCGCCATTTCCTCAAGGCCTCCAGCGCCGCCGCCGCCTTCATGTGCGTGGAGCCCGTGCGCGCCGCGCCCATCGAGATTCCCACCGTCGATCGG
>CANGTC010000304.1 GCA_947456505.1 Beijerinckiaceae bacterium | reverse complement strand
GGCGGAGGATCTGGAGCGCATTCGCCTGCTCTTCGGCGATCTCGAAACCAAGAAGGACGTGGTCGATCTGCTCTCGCGGGCCGAACAGGGCGAGGGCGTGCGGATCTTCATCGGCTCGGAGAACAAGCTCTTCTCCCTCTCCGGCTCCTCCATGATCGCCGCCCCATTCCGCGATCCCACCCAGCGTATCGTCGGCGTGCTCGGCGTCATCGGCCCCACGCGGCTGAACTACGCCCGCGTCGTGCCCATGGTGGACTATACGGCCCGCGCCATCGTGCGGCTGATGCAGGGACGGTGAGGCTCTCTCTGCGGCGCCTTGATGCGCCCCTTGCAACATGAGAGAACCTCTCCATTGCAAAGGTTCTCCCCATGATCGAACGCATTCTCGAAAAGATCTTGTTCAGCAGCCGCTGGCTGCTCGCGCCTATCTATCTGGGCCTCATCGTGGGCCTTGTGGCGCTGGTGGTGAAGGATGTGCAGCATCTCATCCACATCGTCCCGAACATCCTCGCCGCCAGCGAGTCCGATCTGGTGCTGGACATTCTGGGCCTGATAGACCTCAGCCTCACGGCGAGCCTCGTCATCATCGTGATCTTCTCAGGCTACGAGAATTTCGTCTCGCGCATCGTCACCGCCGGCCATGAGGATTGGCCGGAATGGATGTCGAAGATCGACTTCACCGGCCTCAAGCTGAAGCTGCTCTCCTCCATCGTGGCGATTTCCGCGATCCAGTTGCTGCGCGCCTTCATGGCCATCAACAAGACCTCGGACCGTGATCTCATGTGGTATGTGATCATCCATGTGGTCTTCGTGGTGTCGGGGCTGCTGCTCGCCCTGACCGACCGCATCACGGAGCATCCCGTCAAGGATAGCGACCACTGAGTGACCTTGAGGCCCCGGCGTGCCATAAGGCCACCATGCCGAGCCAATCCAGCGCCTTCGATCCGGGCTTCGGGGTCTATGTCCACTGGCCCTTCTGCCTGTCGAAATGCCCCTATTGCGATTTCAACAGCCATGTGCGCGCCGCGCCCGTGGACGAGACGCGCTATGTCGCAGCCTTCGCGGCGGAGCTCGCCCACCGGGCCGCGCTGGCGCCGAGTCGACAGGTCACCTCCATCTTCTTTGGCGGGGGCACGCCCTCGCTGATGAAGCCGCAGACCGTGGGCGCCATTCTGGAGGCCATCGGCTCCCATTGGTCCATCGCGCCGGGTGCGGAAATCACTCTGGAGGCCAATCCCACAAGCGTTGAGGCCGAGCGGTTTCGTGGCTATCGGGCGGCGGGGGTCAACCGGGTCTCGCTTGGCGTGCAGGCCATGAACGACGCCGACCTGAAGGCTTTGGGGCGGATGCACAGCGCCGCCGAGGCCATGGCGGCGGTGGATGTGGCCACCAGCGTTTTCGACCGCGCCTCCTTCGACCTCATCTACGCCCGCCCCGACCAGAGCCCGCAGGACTGGGCGGGGGAACTGCGCGAGGCCCTGCGCCGGGCGCCCGAGCACCTGTCCCTCTATCAACTCACCATCGAGCCCGGCACCATGTTCGAGCGGTTGGTGGAGGCGGGCAAGCTCGCCCCGCCCGACCCGGATCTGGGCCGCACCCTCTGGGATCTCACCCAGGAGATGATGGATCAGGCGGGCATGCCCGCCTATGAGGTCTCCAACCACGCAAGGCGAGGCGCCGAGAGCCGCCACAACCTCGTCTATTGGCGCTATGGCGAATATGCAGGGGTTGGCCCCGGCGCCCATGGACGCCTGCTGACGGCGGCGGGCCGCATGGCCCAATCCACGGAAAAACATCCCGAAAAATGGCTCGCCAGCGTCGAAGCCCAGGGCCATGGGCTGATCGAGGACGAGGCGCTTTCGGCGGAGGCGCAGGGCGACGAATTCCTGCTCATGGGCCTGCGCCTGCGCGAGGGCGTGGACCCCCGGCGGTTCCACGAGATCTCCGGCCGCACGCTGGACCCCCGGCGCATCGAAGGGCTCGAAAGCCATGGACTGGTGGCCCGCACCCCGGAGGGACGCCTGCTGGTGACGGCGGAAGGGTTTCCGCTGCTGGATTCGGTGATTGCGGAGCTGGCGTCATGAGCGCAGAGAAGCCATGCTCAACCGTTGCGCCCCGGCGCGTGGCGTTCTATATATAGAACTTCTGTCCTCTTTTAAAGAACGGACCCATGGATCAGGGCAAAGCCTATCCCCCCGAGCCCAAGGCCCCGAAAGCGGCCTCGGCCACCTACACTGCCTTTGGAGTCGGCATGGAGGCGGATCGGCTGCAGCCGGGCCTCTATGTGGTGGCGACCCCCATCGGCAATCTGCGCGACATTTCCTTTCGCGGGGTGGCGACCCTGGCGGCCGCCGATGCGGTCATTGCGGAGGATACGCGCGTCACCAAGACGCTGCTGGCCCATTACGGCATCACGACGCCCCTCATGGCCTATCACGAGCACAACGCCTCGGTGGTGCGGCCCCATATTCTGGCGCGGCTGGAGGCGGGCGCCTCTCTGGCGCTGGTGTCGGACGCGGGCACGCCCCTCATCTCGGACCCCGGCTTCAAGCTGGTGGCGGACGCCGCCGCTGCGGGCATCAATGTGGTCGCTGTGCCCGGCGCATCCGCCGTGCTGGCGGCGCTGATGGTGGCGGGCCTGCCGACCGACCGCTTCTTCTTCGAGGGCTTCCTGCCGCCCCGCAGCGCGGCCCGGCGCCAGCGCATCGCAGAATTGGGCGCCATTCCCGGCACGCTGGTCTTCTTCGAATCGCCGAGACGCCTTGCCGAAACGCTGGAGGATCTGCACGCAGTTCTGGGCCTCCGCGACGCCGCCATCGCCCGCGAATTGACCAAACATTACGAGACCGTGCGCCGGGGCTCCCTCGCAGACCTGGCCGCCGCGCTCGCCGCTGAAGGCCCACCCAAGGGCGAGATCGTCCTGCTCGTGGCGCCGCCCGGGGAGGGCGTGGCCGTGATGAGCGCGGAGGATCTCGACGCCAAGCTGCGCAAGGCGCTCGCCACCCTTTCGGTCAAGGACGCCGCCTCCGTGGTGGCGGCCGAGACCGGCCAGCCGCGCCGCCAGGTCTATGCGCGGGCGGTCGAAATCATGGCGGCGGACCGGGACAGATGAGCGACGCGCCCCCGCCCGGGCGCGACCGGCAGGCGGCGCGCACGTTCGGCATTCGCGCGGAATGGGCGGCGCTGGCCCTGCTCACCGTGACAGGATACCGGGTGCTGGCGCGCAATTTCGTCGCGCCGGGCGGGGAGATCGACCTCATCGCCCAGCGCGGCCAGACCGTGGCTTTCATCGAGGTGAAGGCCCGCCCCGACATGGATCAGGCGCTGATCGCCATCACCGAGCAAAAACGCAGGCGCATCGCCCGGGCCGCCAAGGCCTGGCTGCGCCAGAATCGCTGGGCCGTGACCTATGCGCTACGGGGGGATGCGGTCTTCATCTCCCCCCGCCGCCTGCCCCGCCATCTGCCCGGCGCCTTCGAGCTTGACCTCATGGGCTATTGACGGCGGGCGGAGGCCGTGTCGATGTTCCGCCCCCAAGAGGCGCGTTGCAGAGGAATCGTCATGAGCCTGAAGGTCGCGGTCCAGATGGACCCTGTCGAGCGCATCAACATCGCCGGCGATT
>CANGTC010000303.1 GCA_947456505.1 Beijerinckiaceae bacterium | reverse complement strand
TCTTGTTGGGAAGAAGCGGAAGGATCACACTCCATTCGAAATCGCTCAGTTCGTAACGAGCCATCTGAAAACTCCCTTTTGGGAGTTTGAATCACGACCAGCTGATTTTGGGAATCCCCCTAGGCGCGTTTATGAGTTTACGACCTAGAAGTCATCGATTTTCATAATCACTATATCGGCCCCTCCTTCAAGATCACCGCGCCTGCGGAAAATCCTGCCCAACAGATGCTGAATCGCAATCTTTCATCAGCTTCCGCTTTGATCGAGTCTGTCGATCTTGCTGGTATCAAGTCCCGCGTGGTCAATACGCCAACTGCGTTCCTGGAAGACGCTGACGGCAATGTGTCTGCCAGCCTCTATCCGCGAATCAATGATGAACTTGCAAACCTTGTCGCCAAAAATAGCGGAAAAATTTACGCGCTTGCTTCAATTGATGCATGGAGTGGGGATAGTGGCGCGCGTGAAGTCACCAGGGCCGTCAAGGAGCTTGGGCTTCGGGGGATTTACATTGAAAGTGCTCGTGGCGAAGCTCTGTTGAACACAGCGGCTTCGCGTCCAATTCTCGCAAAGGCGGCTGAATTGGGCGTTCCCGTGTTTATCCATCCCCAAACAGATAAACAGATGCACGAACGTTTTGCGCGCACGGGGGCGCTTGGTGCGCGATATGCGCGAGGAACCATTAATTCCCTGGCGCTGGTTTCCCTACTTGAAGGAGGTGTTTTCGACGAGCTTCCGAAACTTAAAGTTGTCGTCACCACTCTGGCCATGGGTGGGATCATGATGGCCGGAGGGTTTGGGAATGGCTTCAATATTCGAAAGGATGCCCCTGACCTGGTCCGTCGACATGTTTATGTAGATACTATGGGACTGAATGGCCCGCAGGTGGCGGCGGCAGTCGCCATGCTCGGGGTCGATCACGTGATGGCTGGAACGGATTGGCCAATTGTAGTTGAAAAAAACGTGCCTGAACGCTTACGCGCAGCAATGATTTCGGCGAATCTGTCCGTTCAGGATCAGGAGGCCATCGCATATCGTAATCTTCAGAAGCTTCTTGGAATTGTATAGAAGATTGGGGCCTTTATGCTCGCCATCTTTCGGGCAGCTCGCTGCATATCGATCATTCGTCGACAGCAGGTTCGATGCAATCGGGGCAACTGCGATCATTGAGCCTTCGTCTCCGCCGCCTCAAGGAATTCCTATGTTCGACTCTGAATCCGCCCAAGGGAGCACATGCCAAAACAGCTAACCTCAGCTCAAATTCAAAGCTTCAATGATCTGGGGTTCGTGTCTCCGTTCAGAATCATGAGCACGCTTCAGGCTGCTGATTACCGTGGTCGGCTGGAGGCCTTTGAGCAGTCGCAGCAATCACCATTGAAAGGCGGGCAGCGAAACAAGGGCTATCTTTTATTTACATGGGCATATGAAGTTCTTACAAATTCGGTGCTGCTTGACGTCATAGAAGATCTTATCGGGCCGCATTTTGTTGTTTACCACTCTACGACGTGGATCAAAGAAGCAAACTCCCCGGGCTTCGTCAGTTGGCATCAGGGCTCAACATACTTCGGGCTTGAGCCTCTGGAGGAGGTGACAGCCTGGGTGGCGCTATCCCCGGCGCCTATAGAGGCTGGCTGTGTCCGTGTGCTTCCAGGCAGTCACAAATTGGGGCAACTTCCGGCGGAGCTTCGGCCGCAAAAAAATAACCTTCTTTCCAGTGGTCAAACGGCGCAACTCGACTTTGACGAGCCGAAGACTGTAGCGATGCCACTTGAATCAGGTGAGGTGTCCTTTCACCATGCCTGCGCCGTACATGGATCAAGTGGGAACAATAGTCAGGATCGCAGGATTGGCTTGTGTCTGCATTTCGTACCTTGTCGCGTACGCCCGATGAGGCGATTGATCGAGGAAGGCGCGCTGTGTTCCGCCATGTTGTTGCGCGGCGATCTTGCACATGATTATTTTCCGCAGGAGCATGCGCCGCAGACGGATTGTGACATCGATGCGCTTGCTGAGCATGCGCAAGCCGTAGAAAGCTATCGGCGCATGGTGCAAGCGCTTGGCCATAACACCGCTTCTCGTTTCGACTGAGACGCGATACACTTTAAGCCTGCATCGGAGAGGTTTCACATGCGTCCGCAAAAAGTTTTTTACGACGTCGCATCCCATACCCGCCGAGCGATTGCGAAGATGCTCCGCGTCGGGTGCGCAGCTTTTGCCTTTGTGGGCGCCGGACGCGCCGCTGTCGCCCAGTCCGGGTTCTACGACGGGAAAACCGTTAACATCGTTGTTAGCTATGCGCCCGGTGGGGGGTACGACTTTTATTCGCGACTGCTTGCCCGTCACATAGGCGACCACATTCCCGGAAAACCAACGATCATAGTTCAGAACATGCCGGGCGCCGCTGGGGTGGTCGCTTCGAACTATGTCTACGTCGCCGCGACGAAGGATGGCACCGTCATTGCCGCTGTGGATCAGAACATACCCATGTTCCAACTACTGGGCGGCGAGGGTGTGCGTTTTGATGTCGCAAAGTTCCAGTGGCTGGGGAATATTGCATCAGCCAATGGACTGGTGATGGCTTGGCATGAGAGTGGCGTCAAGACCCTTGAGGACGCAAAAGCTCGTTCCGTCTCAATCGGGACCACCGGGGCCAATGACGATGCATATATCTATGCCAAGGTATTGAACGCAACTCTTGGCACCAAGTTCTCGATCGTCTCGGGCTACAATGGGACCAGTGCAGTCAACATGGCGATTGAGCGTGGGGAGGTAAGCGCGATGGGGCGTGCGACCTATTTTGGATTTCTTGCTCAAAAGCGCGATTGGTTGCGTGATAAAAAAGTCTCTCTCCTCGCGCAGTTGGGCTTTGCAAAGCAACCTGAACTGCCTGAAGTACCGCTGCTGATCGACCTCATGCCGGACGATGATACACGGCAGATTGCGGGACTCGTTACATTGCCGACCGCTATTGGCTACAGTCATTGGCTTGCTCCTGAAGTCCCCGCAGAAAGGGTGGCCGTTCTGCGAAACGCTTACGAGGCGACTATGAAGGATCCTGAGTTTCTGGCGGATGCAGAGAAGCAGGGTTTGCAAATTCGTCCCAGAAGCGCAGCGGAAATTTCTTCCCTCATCGCTCGCGCGACAGCGACGCCTGATGGGATCCGCAAGAGAACCTCCACGATTCTCGAATGGAAGTAGCTCTCACCTCGACGCTTATCGTGGGTGAGACAATATCCGATTTTGGATCGATATCGCAGACGAAGGACGCTTTGCAGCCAAGGGTCCTTTGAGCTCTCGCAGCCTGTTGCTTGGCGGCGATCATCAAGCATCACGCAATAGCATAGGGTTGATTTGCGATGATGGTGATAACGAGTTTCGGAAGAATCCTTGGCTGCCCGTCATGATCTCTTGGTGACGGAGTTTTGCGTCCACTATTACTCTTGAAATATGCAGGCGGCGTTTTCTTAACGCGCTCGGAGCAAGTTTTTGTCCGCAGGCAGTGTTTAGCTAGGACGTAGACTCATTATCGCGTAGCCATATGCGAACGGCCACGAGCTTCAGGGCGGCGAGAAAACTCTCGGCGGTTTTGTCGTAGCGCGTGGCGATGCGCCTGTAGTGCTTGATCTTGTTGAAGAACCGCTCGACACGGTTGCGC
>CANGTC010000302.1 GCA_947456505.1 Beijerinckiaceae bacterium | reverse complement strand
CTTCCGAGATCATCAGGCCCCAGGAGGGTTCCGGCGGCTTCACGCCAAGGCCCAGAAAGGACAGCGCCGCCTCGATCAGGATCACGATGGCGATCTCGAGGCTGGCGATGACGATGATCTGGTTCATCAGATTGGGCAGAAGCTCGCCCAGGATGATTCGCGTCTGTGAGGCGCCCACGGCGCGGGCGGCGGTGATGAAGTCGCTGCCCCGCAATTGCTGGGCGACGCTGCGGGTGACAACCGCATAGCGATCCCAGGTCAGGAAGCCCAGAATCAGCACCAGCGCGCCCACCGAGCCGCCCGCGATGCTCACCAGCGACAGGGCGATCAGCAGGCCCGGCAGGGCCAGTTTCACATTGATGAGATAGACCACCACCGAATCGGCGCGCCCGCCGAAATAGCCGCCGAGAACGCCGATGACCGAGCCGATGGTTCCCGCGATCATGGCCGCCCCGAAGCCCACCATCAGCGAGATTCGCGCGCCGAAGATGAGGCGGCTCAGATAATCCCGCCCCAGCGCATCCGTGCCCAGAATGTGGGTCCAGTCGCCCGTGGTCCAGACGGGATCCAGAAGCCTTTTGGCGAGGTCCTGATCATAGGGATCATAGGGCGCCAGCACCGGCGCAAAAAGGGCCACGAGCGCAGCTATCATAACGGTGGCGACGCCGAAAATAAGCCCCGCATGGGATTTGGCGCGGCGCCGCATCTCCTGGCGCGGCGAGGGAGCCATGAGCTCCTCGCCCATGCTCTGCGGACCCAAAGGCTTTGCCTCGACCCCGCTCACAAGCTGATCCTCGGGTCGAGTTTGGCGTTGATGAGGTCAGACAGAAGCGTCAGGAAAATGTAGCAAAAGGAGAGGAAGACAAGGATCGACTGCACCACTGGAAAATCAATACGCTTGATGGAGTCGAAGGCCAGCAGGCCAATGCCGTTCAATGCGAACACCGACTCAACGATCACCGATCCACCCAGCAGGAAACCCAACAGAACGGCGCTGAGGGAGACTACGGGGAGAATAGCGTTTCGCAGCGCGTGCTTGAAGAGGACCGGCAGGGGTAAAAGACCCTTTGCCCAGGCGGTGCGGATATAGTCGGACGCCAGCGCGTCGATCATGCCGGTGCGGGTCAGGCGCATCAGGGCGGGCATGGTGGCGAGCGCCAGGGTGATCGTCGGCAGGATGAAATGGGCTGAGGTGTCCGAGCCCGAAATGGGCAGCCAGCGCAGGGTGACGCCGAAGAGGTAGATCAGCAACAACCCCAGCCAGAAGCTGGGGATCGCCTGACCTAGCACGCTGAAGGTGAGCACCGCCCGATCAACCCAGGTGTTCTTGCGGATGGCGGCGACGACGCCAAGCGGCACAGCGAAAATCATAGAGATGCCCAGCGCCGAGAAGGCGAGGGTTATGGTGACGCCGATGCGCGCCATGATGAGATCGATCACGGGTTCGCGCGTAAAAAGCGACGTGCCGAGGTCACCGCGCAAGGCCTTGCCAGCCCAGTCCAGATATTGAACATAAAGCGGCTGGTCGAGACCATATTGTTTGGCAACGCGGACGATGTCGGCGGTGGTGGCAGTCTCCCCGGCCAATATAGCCGCAAGGTCGCCGGACAGTCGCAGCAAGCCGAAACCGATGAAGGATACGGTCAGCGCCACAAGGGCCAGCATCAGCAGGCGACCAAGGACGAAGCATAACATCACCAAGCATCTCCTCCTATTTTGGGCAGAATCTGCTCTGGGCGATTCCTGCCAGCGTGCGTTGACGCGCCCGCAAGCGACACTATGGGGCAAAGTAAAAGGCTTGTCAGCCCATTCCAGCCTTTCCCAAGAAAGCGCCGTGGGTTGTGCTCGCAGGTGCGTTGCGTATTATGGCACCAAAATCCGTTGAACGAAAAGGGGGGCGCTTCATGCTCGGCAAGTCCAAAAACCAGATGCTCACCCAGACAGGCAAGGGCACGCCCATGGGCGAGACCCTGCGCCGGTACTGGCACCCCATCGCCGCGGCAGACCAACTGGCGCGCGATCCCGTGCGGCCCGTGCGCATCATGGGCGAGGACCTCGTGCTCTATCGGGACCTACGGGGGGTCTACGGCCTCGTTGACAAGCATTGCCCCCATCGCCGCGCCGATCTTTCCTATGGGTTTGTCGAGGAATGTGGGCTGCGTTGCAATTATCATGGTTGGCAGTTCGACGAGAGCGGCGCCTGCGTCAGCCAACCCTACGAAGATGTGGCGCGGCCCGAAGCGCGCTTCCGCGAGAAGATCAGAATTACAGCTTATCCGGTTGAAGAAAAGGGAGGACTTCTATGGGCCTACCTTGGGCCGCTCCCAGCGCCTCTGTTGCCGGATTGGGAGGCGTTCCATCGACCCAATGGCTTTCGACAAATCGTTTTTTCCAATGTTCCCTGCAACTGGGTTCAGGCTCAGGAGAACTCCATTGATCCCGTGCATTTCGAATGGATGCACGCCAACTGGAGCACGCGCCTCAAAGGCAATCTTGGCCCCTATGCGCCAACTCACTTGAAGGTCGATTTTGACGAGTTCGAGTTTGGTTTTGTTTACAAGCGCATAACCGAAGGACAGAGCGAGAGTAGTCCCCTTTGGACCGTCGGCAGAGTATGCTTGTGGCCAAACGGGTTTTATCTGGGTGACCATTTCGAGTGGCGCGTGCCAATCGACGATGAAAACATGCTGAGCGTGGTGTGGGCCTTCAACCGCGTGCCTGTGGAGCGCCAACCCTATGCGCAGGAGGGCGTTCCTTCTTGGGAGAGCCCTATCAAGGATCCCGCAACCGGGCGCTGGATTTCCAGCCATATCATAAATCAGGATATCATTGCCTGGGTGGGCCAAGGGGCCATCGCTGATCGCACCCAGGAACATCTGGGCGCGAGCGATCGCGGCATTTCCCTGATTCGCAAGCAATGGTTCGAGGATATGGATGCGGTGGCGCGGGGGGGGGACCCCAAAGGGTTGATCCGCGACCCGGCACGTAACAAGGAGGTTGCTTTGCCCGACGGTTCCGGGAAATTGCGCGATGGCATGAGTCTGGAGCAGATGCGAGCCGATCCCATCCTGTCACGCAGCTTGGCGGAGTTCCCGTTCCACTTTGGCCAGCCGCCAGAAATTCGCCGTGCTTTCGAGGAGGCGATGGGCTTGCGTTAGCAGGCTGCTGAAAACCCCCCTAGCTTCATCTTGGCTATGATGATTCACTTTCTTCGGCGGACAACCGAGGGATTCGAGTCATGCGGGGCGAGGATCGGGTTAGCGGAGTGTTGTTTTCCTATGTCGATCTTGAAGCTCGGGTGCCTGCGAAGCATCCGCTGCGCGCGATGCGCGACCTGGTGAACGCCTCGCTCGTGGCGGTGGATGCGTCTTTCTCTGCGCTTTACAAAGCCGAGGTCGCCCTTCGATCCCGCCGGAGCGGTTGTTGCGCGCGACGCTTTTGCAGATGCTTTATACGGTGCGCTCGGAGCGCCAGCTCGTGGAGCGGCTCGAGTTTGATCTCTTGTTCCGCTGGTTTGTCGGGCTTGGAATAGATGACGCCGTTTTCGACGCCTCCGTGTTCTCCAAAAACCGCAACCGCCTGCTGACGACCGACATCGCGCGGGAGTTTCTGAGCACATTGCTGGCGCAGCCACAGGTGAAAAAACTGCTCAGCGCAGACCACTTTTCGGTCGATGGCACGATG
>CANGTC010000301.1 GCA_947456505.1 Beijerinckiaceae bacterium | reverse complement strand
CTTTGGGAGACTGACGATGCTGAGTGAATCCGCCCGCATGTCGAGCGCGCAGGAAGCGGCCTTTCGCATCCAGTATCCAAACTCGAAGCAGCGCGCCGCCAAGATCATCGCGCTGGACAAGACAAGCGCCCGCATCGTGGACGAAGTCTCGCGGCTTTCGTGGAACGGCGCCGCCTTTTTCACCTCCCTCTCCTTCGCCCCCAAGGGCTCCCCCGGCGATGGCGACGACGCCAGCCTGCAGGCATGGCTGAGCGATCTGGCGGGCCGCACCATGGAGCTTGTGGCGGAGGTCGAGGCTTCTGATTTCGTGGTGGTGCTGACGGCGGCGGGCGAGGACGCGCGCGCCATCTCCATCATCGCCGACGCCTGCAACCTCCACAACAAGAGCCTCGTGGGCCTCGTGGTGCCGCGCGATGGCGCGAGCGAGGATGCGGTGAACGCCTCCCTGAGCCATCTGCGGCCCTATACGCGCATGCTCGTGGTCGCCAATGGCGTGGATTATGTGGAGGCGATGTTGCGGGCTCTGCGGGCGTAGGGGCGTCTTGCAGAAGCCGCCGACCGCCGTCAGGCGCATTGGCAAGCGGCCCATCCTCGCCTAACCTGTTCCCGGGATGAAACGCAGGTGAGACAAAGATCATGAGACTTGGCATCTGGACCCCGGCGCCGCTTTCCATGCGGCCGGACGCGGTGGCGCAACCGGCCATCGATGCGCTCACCCGCCACGGGGGCGGGGTGGACCAGAACTACCTCTATGCGCTGGACACGCTCCAGCGGGCCGAGGAGCTTGGCTTTTCCATCACCCTCATCGCTCAGCGCTTCCTGGGGCCTGATCTCGATTCCTGGATCTTCGCCTCGGCCCTGGCGGCTGGCACGAAGATCATCGAGATCATGCCGGCGGTGCATCCGGGCATCATGGATCCGCGCATCGCCGCCAAGATGGGCGCCTCCATCGACCGCATCAGCGGCGGGCGCTTCTGCGTGAACATCGTCAACGGCGGTCGTCCTCATGAGTTCGCGGTCTTCGGCAAATGGATCGAACAGTCCGAGCCGCGCTATCGGCGCATGCATGAATTCATCAAGGTGATGAAGGGCATGTGGACGAGCGACGATTTTACCTTCGATGGCGAGTTCTACCAGGTCGAACATGGGACCGTGCCGACCAAATCCGTGCGCGAGCCTCACCCCCCCATCTTCGCCGCCAGCCGCGTGGATGAGGGCATGAATGTGGTCGCGCAGGAATGCGACACCTGGTTCGTGAACTACAACAAGGATTTCCACTTCTACGACGAGAGTCTCAAGCGCATCGAGACCGAGGTGGGCATGATGGAGCGGCGCACCCGGGAGCTGGGCCGCACCATGAAATATGGCATCAACGGCTGCATGCTCATCGGCAAGACCGATGAGGAGGCCATCGCTGTTGGCGACGGCTATCTGGAGCAGCTCAAGACCGATCCGACGATCTTCTCCGCCTCGGGTGGTCTCGGCGCCAATCTCATCGGCTCGCCCAAGTCCATTCTCGAGCGCATCAAGCGCTACGAGGACATGGGGGTCGGCATGCTGATGCTGCAGTTCTATCCCTTCCGTCAGGGGCTGGAAGTCTTCGCGCAGGAGATTCTGCCCCATCTGACGATTGATCGCGGCGAGCGGGCGCGCCAGGCGCTGGACCTTGTTCCGGCCTGATCGAAGGGGAGCCTCCATGACCAGCTTTGCAAAACGCGCCGCCGCCCTGTGCGGGCTTCTGTTGATGGGCGCGCAGGCGCAGGCGCAGGGCGTCGCGGATTTCTACAAGGGCAAATCGGTCGATCTCTACATCGGCTACAGCGCGGGTGGCGGCTATGACGTCTACGCCCGCCTTGTGGCGCGGCATCTGGGCAAGCATATCCCGGGCAATCCGACGGTCGTGCCCCGCAACATGGAGGGGGCGGGGTCCCTGCGGCTCGCCAACTGGCTTTATAACATTGGCGCGAAGGATGGGCTGGCCATTGGCGCGGTGTCGCGCGGGGCGGCCTTTGATCCCCTCTTCGGCTCGCCGGGGGCGCAGTTCGATGCGGAGAAACTCAACTGGATCGGCAGCGCCAACAATGAGGTGAGCGTCTGCGCCGCCTGGACCACCAGCGGTGTCGCCACCTACGAAGACATGCTGCAAAAATCCCTCCTGATGGGCGGCTCTGGCGGCGCCGCCGATACGGATCAGTTCGTGCATGTGATCAATGGGGTGCTGGGCGCCAAGATGAAGCTCATCGCGGGCTATCCCGGCGGCAACGAGATCAATATGGCCATGGAGCGGGGCGAGGTGCAGGGCCGCTGCGGCTGGTCCTGGTCGAGCGTCATCTCCACCCATCCCCAGTGGCTGCGGGACAAAAAGGTCAATGTGCTCGTCCAGCTCTCGCTGACCAAACATGCCGATCTGCCGAATGTGCCGCTGATCATGGATCTGGCGCGCACGCCGGAGGACAAACAGGTTTTCGGCCTCGTCTTCGCGCGCAATGTGATGGGGCGTCCCTTTGTCGCCCCGCCCAATTTACCGCCCGAACGCATCGAGGCCTTGCGCAAGGCTTTCATGGCGACGATGAAGGACAAGGATCTGCTCGCCGAGGCGGACAAGACCGCGCTCGAAGTCAATCCGGTGCCCGGCGAGGAGATCCAGAAGATTGTGATCGACGCCTACAGGACACCGCCCGCCATCGTGAAGCGCACCGGCGATCTTCTCAAGGGACCCAATTGACCCCAGCCAGCCGGTTATCCGCCTTCGGGCGTTACGCTCCCGACCGCGTCGTGCGCAACGCCGAAATCGAGGCCCGGTTGGGGCTCGAAGAGGGCTGGATCGAGCGGCGCACGGGCATCCGCGCGCGCCGCCATGCCGACCCCTCCCAGGCCCTGAGCGACCTTGCGGTGGCCGCTGGTGAAGACCTGTTCGCCCGGCATGATGGCCCCCGCGATGTGGGCCTGCTGCTGCTCGCCACCTCCACCCCCGACCATTTGCTGCCGCCGAGCGCCCCGCTGGTGGCTCACAGGCTCGGGCTCAAGGGGGCGGGCGCGGTGGATCTGGCCGCCGCCTGCGCGGGTTTTGTCTATGCGCTGGTTCTGGCCGACGGATTCGTGCGGGCGCAGGGGCGGCCAGCCCTCGTCATCGCCGCCAACCTGCTGAGCCGCCGCGTCGATCCCATGGACCGGGGCAGCGCCGTGCTTTTCGCCGACGCCGCAGGCGCGGTGCTGCTCACCCCCACGCAGGACCCGGGCTGCGGGTTGCTGGGCGTGGATCTCGCCAGTGACGGCGCGGGCTATGGCCTCGTGCATATCGAGACGGGCGGCAGCCGCAGGCCCTTCGTGGAGGCGCAGGATCCGCGCGAGACCCTCATGCGCATCGCCGATGGGCAGGCGCTCTATCAGCAGGCCGTGACCATGATGAGCGCCAGCGCCAAGCGGGCGCTGGACCAGGCCGGGGTGAGCGCGGGGGAGATCACCCGCTTCGCCCCTCATCAGGCCAATGGCCGCATGACCGCCCAGGTCGCCCGGAAACTGGGGATCGCGCCCCAAGCCGTCCTGTCGAGCATCGAGCACCACGGCAATTCCTCCGCCGCCACCATCCCGCTGACCCTCGCGCTCGCCCATGAAGCCCGGCCCTTTGCGGCGGGCGAGCGGCTGCTGGTGACGGCTGCGGGCGCCGGGCTCACAGGCGGGGCCGCCGTCATAGGATTCTGATCGGTCAGGATTGGCCTTT
>CANGTC010000300.1 GCA_947456505.1 Beijerinckiaceae bacterium | reverse complement strand
TCCGTCCTTGAGCTTGCGCAGGCCCGGCGTGTTCTTCTTCCAGGAGACATGGAAGAACATCGTATGGGTGTCGTCCATGGGCACCCAGGCGCGGGCGATGATGTGATCGGCGAAGGCGCCGTCCGGAGGGATCGTCCAGAAGGGAAACATGAAATGGGCCACGCGCCAATAGGTCGTGTCGGGCTCGGCGGGACGGTAGGCGGCGTACATGGTGCCCCAGTCGGTATCCGCCACATGATATTCGGGCGCGCGGTTAAGCATGGCGTAGCGGCCGAGATTGGTGGGATCGGCCTGATCGAAGCTGACCGCGCCCGCATGCAGGAAGCTGAAATGCGAGGTGTCGATGTCGCCCTCGAGGCCCTGCAGCCAGTTGCATTCGCGCTGCACGCAAAACAGGTTGCGCTCCGCCTCCGGCAGCAGCACGGCTTCGAAACAGGGCAAGGGCGGCGGCTCGGCCCGTGCGCCCATATAGGTCCACACGATCCCGTTGCGCTCGATGCAGGGATAGGCCCTGGCGCGCACATGCTGCTCGAACTTTTGATGCGCCGGCACATTGGGCATGTCGAGACATTCGCCGGTCGTCGCGAATTTCCAGCCATGATAGGCGCAGCGCACGCCGCCCTCCTCGTTGCGGCCGAAAAACAGGGAGGCGCAGCGATGCGGGCAACGATGGTCCATCAGCCCCACCTGACCCTTGGTGTCGCGGAAAGCGATGAGCTTTTCGCCCAGAAGCATGACGCGGGTGGGCGGCGCGTCGGCGACGAGTTCGCTGGAGAGGATCGCGGGGATCCAGTATTCCCGCATGAAGGCGCCCATGGGGGTGCCCGGACCCACGCGCGTCAGAAGCTGGCTGTCAGCGGCCGTCGTCATTCGCTTCCTCCATGTCGTCGGACACCGCCGACGCCGAAGGCTCTTATTGCCCGGTGCTTTGCTGCTTGCAATAGGATCGCTGTTTGTTGATGCGCTCCCGTTGACCTATAGAGGGCGGGCGGCGAGGGGCCGCGCCTTTCCTGATCGCCAATGACAGTTTCCACGATCGCCGCCGCCCGCCGTTCCCGCCTGATCTGGGTCTCCGTCTGGGCGGTGCTCGCGGCGGGTCTCGCCTATGCCGCATCCTCCCTGTCCTGGGGAGAGGTGCTGGCGGCGGCGTTGCGGGCGGATCCCTTCTGGCTTGTCATCGCTATGGCCCTCAATCTCACGAATGCGCCGCTTTGGGCTCTTTGCTGGCGCTGCCTGATGGGGCGCGAGGCTCAGGCTCCGTTGCTCCCGCTGATATGCGTCCTCGCGGTAGTGGCTGCGGCCATTCAGGCCTTTTCGGTTCTGGGCGGCGGCGCGACGGCCTTCGTGCTGATCACCGGACGGCTCGGCCTGTCGCGACCTGCGGCGGCCTCGCTGCTGGTGCTGGAGGGGCTTACGACGGGGATTGTGAAGGTGCTTTTGGTGGGTTCCGCCCTCGCCATCGTCCCGGACGCCGCCATGCTGCGAGGCATTGGGGCTGGTTTGCTGGGAATGATGGCGGTTGGATTGGTGGGGCTGATTATCGTCAGCAGATCACATGCCCTGCTTTACAGATTGGCGTCCCGCATTGGGGGGCGCGGGCGCGTCTGGATTGAGCATCTGGCCGACTGGACCGCCCATCTGCAGGCGGTGCGTAGCCCGGCGCGGCTTGGCGGCGCGGTCTTGTTCATGCTGATGCGGCGCGTTGGCGATGGTCTGGCCGCCTGGTGTGTCGCCATCGCCTGCGGGATCCCCGTGGGTCCGGAGATCATCGTGCTCGTGATCGCCTCCATCGCCGTCGTGACCATGGCGCCGGTCCCTGCGGGCAATGTGGGGCTCTATGAGCTGGCCGTGGTGGCGGCCTATCAATGGGTGGGCGTGGCGCCGGAAACAGCGCTCGCGGCCGCCTTGTTGCAACATGCCATCGCTCTCGTATCGGTGCTGGTCCCCGGCGCGCTGATCATGGCCCTCGCCCCGGGGATCGCCAGACCGCAGCCCAAGCCCTGATCAGGGCTTGCGGCCGAGGCGTTCCAGCACGGCGGTGGAGGGATAGCCATCGGCCGGGCGCATGCCCATGGCGCGCTGGAAGCGATGGATGGCGTCGCGCGAGGCTGGCCCGAAGCGCCCGTCGATCTTGCCCTCATAGAAGCCGCGCTCGGTCAGCAACTCGTGCAGGCGGATGCGATCCGTTCGCGACAGGAGGCGGAAATCGGCGGGCCAGCGCGCGCTGATGCCCGGTCGTCCTGCGATCCGCTCGCCCAGCAGGGCCACCGAGAGCGCGTAGGAATCCGAGTTGTTATATTGCTTGATGAGCCAGTAATTGGCGGTGAGCAGAAAGGCCGGACCGCCTGCGCCCGCAGGCAGGAAGAGGGTGGCTTCCGCCGCCGGGGGCAGGGGCGAGATGGGCGCCACGCCCTTGCCCGTGAAGCCGCGAACGGGGCCTTTCAGCGCGGCCCAATCGAAGCTGGCGGGGACCGTGGCCTCGCAGCCCCAGGGCAGGGCGCGCGTCCAGCCCTGCTTGCTTAGGAAATTCGCGATGGAGGCGAGGGCGTCGGGGACCGAGCCCCAGATGTCAGACGGTCCACTGCCCGCATAGGCCACGGCATAGCGAAGATAGGCCGAGGGCATGAACTGGGGATGGCCCATGGCGCCCGCCCAGGAGCCCTTGAACCTTGCGCGTGTCACCAGCCCCTGTTCGAGCATGACCAGCGCCGCCACGAACTCCTCGGCGAAGACGGCGTTGTCGCGCCGCGCAAAGGCGAGGGTGGCGATGGAGCGCACCACGTCCTTCTCCCCATGGACCCGGCCAAAGTCCGTCTCCATGCCCCATATCGCCAGCACGATTTCGGACGGAATGCCGAAGCGCTTCTCGATGGCGGCGAGCTCTCCCCGCCAGCGTTGCGCCGCCGCGCGCCCGCGCGTAACGCGGCCCGTCGTCACGGCGTCCTCGATATAGGCCTTGATGGTGCGCTCGAACTCCGCCTGTTTTACGCCTGTACCCATCAAGGCGCGATCAGGCGTCAGGCCTTCCACAGCGCGCGCGAAAGTCGAGCGGCTGACTCCGCGCGCCCTGGCGGCAGGCCAGAGGGTTTCGAGGAAATCCTTGAAGTCGGAAGCATCCTGCGCCCAAGCAGGGACAGCCGCCAGCGCAAGGCCCGCGCAGAGGGCGCGGCGGGTGAGCGCCACGTCAGCGCAGCTCCGGGACATACATGTCTTCCGGCGTCACCACGCGCGGCGAGATGCCCTGTTCGTAGACATATTGGCCCAGCGCCGTCAGGGTCGCCCGATTGGCCTCGACGCCATAACTCCACCAGTTGTCGCCGAAGACCGACCACAGCTCCTCCACATGCTCCAGCAGCCAGGGCAGGCCGAGGCGCAGGGCGTCGGTGTCGTAGAGTTCATCCAGCGCCAGCGCACGGGCCTTCTCGAAGGCGTCGTAGAGGCTTTTGGCGATCCAGGGATTTGCCCGATAGGTGTCGGCGCGCAGGGCCAGGGTGTGCATGATCGGGAAAATCCCGGTCTTGCGGAAATAGTCCTTCTCCGCCTGCTTGTAGTCGGGAAAAAGCCGCCGGATGCGTGGCGAGCCCTTGAGGAAGCTGGGGGGAATATAGATGGAGATGAGGGCGTCCAGCCGATCCTCCGCCATCATCTTTTCCAGCGTGTCCCCATCGGGCACGAAATCGAGCTTCACATTGGCGGGCAGGTTGAGGGGGATCAGCGGGTGTTCGGTGGGCTTGTCGAG
>CANGTC010000299.1 GCA_947456505.1 Beijerinckiaceae bacterium | reverse complement strand
TCGCGCGCTGTGCTCGAAGCGCAGGGCTCGGTGATGACCAACAAATATGCGGAGGGCTATCCGGGCCGTCGCTATTATGGCGGCTGCCAGTTCGTCGACATCGCCGAGAAGCTGGCGATCGATCGGGTCACCGAACTCTTCGGCTGCAAATTCGCCAATGTGCAGCCCAATTCCGGCAGTCAGGCGAATCAGGCGGTCTTCCTCGCCTGCCTCAGGCCGGGGGACGTTTTCATGGGCCTTGATCTGGCGGCGGGCGGGCATCTGACCCATGGCTCCTCGGTCAATATGTCCGGCAAGTGGTTCAAGCCCGTGAGCTATGGCGTCTCGCCCGACACCCAGCGCATCGACATGGACGCGGTGGAGGCTCTGGCCCACGAGCACAAGCCCAAGCTCATCATCGCCGGGGGCTCCGCCTATGCGCGCCTGTGGGACTTCCCGCGCTTCCGCGCCATCGCCGATGCGGTCGGCGCGGTGTTTCTGGTGGATATGGCCCATTTCGCGGGTCTGGTTGCGGGCGGCGCCCATCCCTCGCCCTTCCCCCACGCCCATGTGGTGACCACCACCACCCACAAGACCCTGCGCGGCCCACGCGGTGGCCTTATCCTCACCAATGACGAGGACATGGCCAAGAAGATCAACTCCGCGATCTTCCCGGGCCTGCAGGGCGGGCCGCTGATGCATGTGATCGCCGCCAAGGCGGTGGCCTTCGGCGAGGCCCTGCGTCCGGAGTTCAAGGTCTATGCGAAGCAGATTGTGGAGAACGCCCGCGCTCTTGCCGACGCCATCAGCGCTGGCGGCCTCGACATCGTGACGGGGGGCACGGACAACCATCTGATGCTGGTGGATCTGCGGCCCAAGAAGCTCACGGGCAAGGCGGCGGAAGCGGCGCTGGGGCGCGCGCACATCACCTGCAACAAGAACGGCATCCCCTTCGATCCCGAAAAGCCCATGGTGACCTCGGGCATTCGCCTTGGCACGCCTGCGGCCACCTCGCGCGGCTTTGGCGTCGCCGAGTTCGGCGAAGTCGGCGCCCTGATCGTCGAGACGCTGGACGGGCTCGCCGCCAATGGCGAGGCTGGCAACGGCGAGGTCGAAGCCTCCGTGAAGGCGCGCGTCAGCGCCCTGACGAAGCGTTTTCCGATTTATTGAGAGAGCGCCCAAGGCGTCGAGGGACTGATCCATGCGTTGCCCCTATTGCGGCAGTCTGGAAACCCAGGTGAAGGATTCCCGCCCGACGGAGGATGCGTCCTCCATTCGTCGGCGGCGTGTCTGTCCTGATTGTGGCGGGCGTTTCACCACCTTCGAGCGCGTGCAATTGCGCGAGCTCATGGTGCTGAAGAAGTCCGGCCGCCGCGTCCCCTTCGACCGGGAAAAGCTGATGCGCTCCATCGAGATCGCCCTGCGCAAGCGCAGCGTCGATCCCGAGCGGGTGGAGCGCATGGTCAATGGCCTTGTGCGCCAGCTGGAAAGCCAGGGCGAGCCGGAGGTCACCAGCGACCGCATCGGCGAACTCGTCATGGAGGGCCTGCGCCTGCTCGATGGCGTGGCCTATGTGCGCTTCGCCTCGGTCTATCGGAATTTCGGCGAGGCGCGCGACTTCCGCGCCATCGTCAACGAGCTTGCGGGCGAGGCTGCGGAGGCTGAGAAGCGGCTCCCGGATACGTCCGCATCGGGAGGCGCATGAGCTCCCGTTTCGACATCGACAACGCCCCTGACGAGGCGACGGACGCCGCCTTCATGGCGGCGGCTGTGGCCTATGGGCGGCGTTGGCTGGGCCTCACGGCGCCCAATCCCGCCGTGGGCTGCGTCATCGTCAAGGACGGCGTGATCGTCGCGCGCGGCGCTACCATGCCGGGCGGGCGGCCCCATGCTGAGACCGAGGCTCTGCGCGAGGCCGGCGAGCGCGCCAAGGGCGCCACGCTCTATGTGAGCCTCGAGCCCTGCAGTCATTACGGCGTCACCGCCCCCTGCGCGGACGCCATCATTCACGGCGGTCTCGCCCGGGTGGTTTCCGCCCTTGAGGACCCCGATGTGCGGGTCGCCGGGCGCGGCCATGCCAAGATCGTGGAGGCCGGCATCGGCCTGCGCACGGGGGTCGGCGTCCTGGAGGCCCGGCGTGGCAATCTTGGCCATATCCTGCGGATCACCGAGGGGCGCCCCATGGTGACCCTGAAACTGGCGCAGACCTTCGATGGCTACGCCGCTGGCGGCGCCCATGATCCCCGCCTGATGATCACCGGCGCCCCCGCCAATGGGCGCGTGCAGGTCATGCGGGCCATGCATGACGCGATCATGGTGGGGGTGGGCACGGTGCTGGCGGATGATCCGCTGCTGACCGTGCGCCTGCCGGGTCTGGAGAACCGCAAGCCCCAGCGCATCGTGCTCGACTCCCATCTGCGGATGCCGCTCGCCTCGCGCCTCGCCGCGACGGCGAAAGAGCAACGCACCTTGGTGATCTGCGCCGAGGGCGCCCCCGCGCCCGCGCAGGCGGCTCTGGAGGCCCTTGGCGTCGAGGTGCTACGCGTGGGTCGCGAGGCCTCCGGCAGGCTTGATCTGCTTGAGGCTCTCAAGGCCCTGGGCAAGCGCGGCGTCACCCGCGTCTTCTGCGAAGGCGGCCCCTCGGTCGCCAGCGATCTCATTCTGCGCGGCCTTGCGGACGAGGTCGTGGTCTTCACGGCTCCCAAGCCCTTCGGTGGGGAGGGCGTGCCTGCGCTCAGCCCTGACGCTAGGTGCGCGCTGGAGACCGGCGCGAAATATCGCATTCTGGAAAAGGGCCACGCAGGGCTCGACCGCTTCCACCATCTCGAAAGGGTGTTTTAGATGTTCACCGGTCTCGTTTCCGACGTCGGTCGCATTCTGTCCATCGAGGATCGCGGCGAACTCAAGCGCATCCGCATCGAGACCTCCTATGATCCGGCCGGCATCGCCATGGGCGCCTCCATCGCCTGCTCCGGCCCCTGCCTCACGGCTGTGGCCTTCGGCACGGAGAATGGCCATCACTGGTTCGAGGTGGACGCCGCCGCCGAGACCCTGGCGCGCACCACCGTGGGCACATGGAAGGTCGGGACGCGCATCAATCTGGAGCGTTCGCTGACCCTTGGCGCGGAGCTGGGCGGCCATATCGTCACCGGCCATGTGGATGGCCTCGGCCATATCGTGGAGCGCCGGGATTTCGACGGCATGGCCCATTTCGACATCCGCGCCCCCCATGATCTCGCCAAATTCATCGCCGAAAAGGGCTCCATCAGCCTCGACGGAACCTCGCTGACGGTGAACAGCGTGGAAGGCGACGTTTTCTCGATCCTGCTGATCCCCCACACGCTGGCCGTCACCACCTGGGGCGAGCGCAAGACGGGGGATGACCTCAACCTCGAAGTGGACCTGATGGCGCGCTATGCCGCGCGGTTGATGGATGCGCGGGGGTAGGGGGTAGCCCCTCAATTTTAATTTTCTAGCGCAACGCCAGCAGTTTCTCTCAGCTTGATGGGAGAGATCTTTTATTTTAATGATTTCATATTTCTAGACGGGTTAATTAAGAAACCGCCTGCTCCTGCGGGATGATCCGCGCCAGAAAGGCCTCCTTGCACCAGCTCTTAGAGTCTGTCCGCGAAGTTCATTATGGATTGCATAGCTTTCTGAGCATCAACCTGATGGACGCCAATCGCAGGAAAGCGAGCGCCTTGCGGTTCAGACACTCCCAATCCTTGGCCAGCCTGCGGCATCGCCCGAGCCATGCAAAAGT
>CANGTC010000298.1 GCA_947456505.1 Beijerinckiaceae bacterium | reverse complement strand
CCGCCGCAATGCCATCCATGGCCGAATGGAAGCCGGGGATCTTGATGGCCTCGTCGTAGAGGGTCGCCACCGCGATCACCAGAAAGAAGGGCCCAGTGAGCACCGCCCCCAGCGCCACGACGGCGCCCAACGGCCCGCGCAGAACCTGCCCGATATAGACCGCCATGTTCGAGACATTGGCGCCCGGCAGCACCTGCCCCAGCGCCAGCCCCGCCAGAAACTTCTCGTTGGTCAGCCAGCCCTTTTGACCCACGGTGATGCGATGCATCCAGCCGGTGACGCCGCCGCCGAAGCTGGAGGCGCCAACCGTGAAAAAGACGCGAAAGATGTCGCGCAGGGGAACCTTTGGGGGCGTATCAGACATGGTCGATCCATCGGGGCGACCGAATCGCCGCGCCCGTGACGTCAGCTTAGACGATTATCGCGCCGGGAAATGCGCCTGCCAGTGACGGGCGATATCAAGGCGCGTCGCAACCCAGACGCCCTCGTGGCCCTGCACATAGTCGAGGAACCGCGCCAGCGCCGCCGCGCGCCCCGGCCTGCCCACAAGGCGGCAGTGGAGGCCCACCGACAGCATCCTGGCCGCGCCCTCCTGCCCCTCGCGGTAGAGATAGTCGAAGGAATCCTTCAGATAGGCGAAGAACTGGTCGCCGGAGTTGAAGCCCTGGGGGGTGGCGAAGCGCATGTCGTTGGCGTCCAGCGTATAGGGCACCACGAGCTGGTCGCGCCCGTCCTTGTGGGTCCAGTAGGGCAGCTCATCAGCATAGGAATCCGCGCAATAGACGAAACCGCCCTCCTCCGTGACGAGATCCAGCGTATGGATGGAGGTGCGCCCGGTGTACCAGCCCAGGGGCCGCTCTCCGGTGACCTCAGTATGCAGGGCGATGGCCTCTTGCATATGGGCGCGCTCGGCCTCGGCTGTGTAATCCTTGTATTCGATCCATTTCAGCCCGTGGCTGGCGATCTCCCACTCCGCCTCCTTCATGGCGGCGACCTGCTCGGGGCTGCGCGCCAGCGCGCTGGCGACGCCGAAGACGGTGACGGGCATGCGCCGCGCCGTGAACATGCGCCACAACCGCCAGAAGCCGGCGCGCGCGCCATATTCGTAGATGCTCTCCATGTTCCAGTGCCGTTGGCCCGGCCAAGGGGCGGCGCCCACGATCTCCGACAGGAAGGCCTCGGATGCGGCGTCCCCATGCAGGATGTTGTTCTCCCCGCCCTCTTCGTAATTGACCACGAACTGCAAGCAGATCTTCGCCCCGCCGGGCCATTTGGGGTCAGGGGGCGTGCGGCCATAGCCGCGCATGTCACGGGGATATTGGATCATGGGTGTAGGCCTGCCTGGGGTTGGGATGCATTGGCGGGCAGGGTAGCGCAGGTTTGGGGGTGGGGGAAATGGGGCGACCCATCGGCAAAGCCCAGCTTCCCACAACCCCCAAACCGCATGAAGTTTACATACAACCGCGCCTCTGATCATATGCGCCCGCCTCGGCGAGCGGGGTCGCGGGCGAGGGCCTGCGCAGGGCGATGGGCAGGAAACGGGACGGATGGCGCATTATCGTTTGACTGTGGATACGGGCGGCACATTTTCTGATTTTGTCTATGTGAATGACGAGACCCGCGAGGTCTCCGTCGCCAAGATTCCCTCCACCCCCGACGATCCCTCCCGCGCCATTCTGGCGGGCGTGGAGGAATTGATCGCGCGGGGCGTCGCGCCGCAGGACATCCGCTATTTCTGCCATGGCACCACGGTGGGCACCAACGCCCTGCTCGAAGGCAAGGGCGTGCGCACCGGCCTCGTCGTCACCAAGGGCTTTCGCGGCATCTATGAGGTGGCCGAGCAATCGCGCCCGCACGGCCCCGCCATCTTCGACATCATGTATGACCGCCCGCCCATGCTCGTGCCGCCAAGCCGCACCGGCGAGGCCGCCGAGCGCGTGTCCTCCGAAGGCGAGATCATCGAGACCCTGGATGAAGAGGCCCTGCGCGAAACCGCACGGGCGCTGCGCGACGAGGATGTGAAATCCGTCGCGGTGTGCCTGCTCTTTTCCTTCCTCACGCCGCAGCATGAACAGCGCGTGCGCGAGATTCTCGCAGAAGAAATCCCCGGTTGCAGCGTCTCGCTCTCCAGCGAGATCGTGCCGCAGATCCGCGAATATTATCGGCTCTCGACCACGGTCATCAACGCCTATCTGCAACCCATTCTGGCGCGCTATATCGACAATCTCGATGCGCGCCTGAAAGGCGCTGGCGTCACCACGCCGCAGAAATACATCATGCAGTCCAACGGCGGCATGGCGACCTTCGAGGCCACCGCGAAAAAGGCCGTCGCCACCGTTCTTTCAGGCCCCGCAGGCGGCATCACCGCCAGCGTCCACGCCTGCCGCACCACGGGGGTGCAGAACCTCATCACCTTCGACATGGGCGGCACCTCCTGCGACGTGGCGCTCATCAAGGATGGCGAGCCCTCCATCTCCAATCGCGGCAAGGTCGAAGGGCGCGACGTAGCCCTGCCCATGATCGACATCAACACGGTGAGCGCGGGCGGCGGCACGCTGGCCCATGTGGATCGCTTCGGCGAGCTGGTCGTGGGCCCCCAGAGCGCCGGCGCCATGCCGGGCCCCGCCTGCTACATGCGCGGGGGAACCCAGCCCACCATCACCGATTGCAATCTGGTGCTGGGCTATCTGAGCCCCGGCAATTTCCTAGGCGGCAAGATGGCGCTAGACGCGCAGGCCTCCCGCGATGCGCTGGAGACCGCCGTCGCCAAGCCCCTGGGCCTCAGCGTCGAGGATGCGGCGGAAGGCATCGTGCGCATCATCAACGTGAAGATGCAGGAGGCCATCAAGGCCATCTCCACCATGCGCGGCCATGATCTGCGCGATTTCATGCTGCTGGCCTTCGGCGGCGCGGGGCCTTTGCATGCGGGGCGCATCGCGCAGGATCTGGGCATGGCGGGCGTGGTGGTGCCGCTCTATCCCGGCGTCTATTCGGCCATGGGCCTCGTGATGAGCGATGTGAAGCACGACTATATCCGCTCGCGCCTCACGGCCCTGTCCAATGTCACGGAAGCGCAGGTGAATGTGGTCTTCGCCCAGCTCGAGACGCAGGCGCGCGCGGATCTGGCGCAGGAGCATTTCGCAGAGGCGCAGTCGGACATCGAATATGCGTTGGACATGCGCTATGCGGGCCAGGGCTATGAAATCACCCTGCCCTGCGCGGCGCCCCTCGCCCCCGGCGACCTGTTGAAACTTCGCGCCGCCTTCGACGAAGAGCATCGCAAGATGTTCGGCCATACGGCTCCCAACGAGCCCGTCGAGATCGTGTCCTATCGCCTCCGTGGCATAGGCCGCGTGCCGCCGGTGGAGCTGCCGGAATTCGAGCGCACGGGGGCGCCGCTCTCGGAGGCCCTGCGCGAAATGCGCCCGGCGCGCTTTGACGGGAAGACGGTGCAATGCCCCGTCTACCAGCGCGAGCGGCTGGATGTGGGGGCCACCTTCGAAGGGCCCGCCATCATCGACCAGCTCGATTGCACCACCGTCGTGCCGCCCGGCCAGAGCGTGCGCATCGACTCCTATCGCAACATGATCATCACCATCGGAGCGGCTTGACATGAGCAGCCCAACCGAACACAGGCTCGACGCGGTCGAACTCGAAATCATCAAGGCCAGCCTTGATGGCATCGTGCAGGAAATGCAGAATTCGCTGTTCCGCACGGGCTATTCCACCATCGTGCGCGAGAGCCAGGACGCCTCCTGCGCCAT
>CANGTC010000297.1 GCA_947456505.1 Beijerinckiaceae bacterium | reverse complement strand
GAGATGCGCTCCACATCCTGCTCGATGATCGGACCTTCATCGAGATCCGCCGTCACATAATGGGCGGTGGCGCCGATCAGCTTCACTCCGCGCCGATGGGCCTGAGTATAGGGATTGGCGCCCTTGAAGCCCGGCAGGAAGGAGTGATGGATATTGATGCAACGCCCCATCAGCTTGGCGCTGAGGCCATCCGAGAGAATCTGCATGTAGCGGGCGAGCACGACGATGTCGGTCTTGGTGGAGCGGATCAGCTCCCAGAGTTGGGTCTCCTGCTCCATCTTGGTCTCGCGCGTCACTGGCAGATGATGGAAAGGCACGTCTGCGAAATCATGATGGGCGTAGGTCTCGCGCGGATGGTTGGAGACGATGGCGGAAATGTCCATGTTCAATTCGCCGATACGCCAGCGATAGAGCAGATCGCTGAGGCAATGGTCGAAGCGCGACACCAGGATCATCACGCGCTTCTTCTCGTCGCGCGGATGCATGCGCCAGTTCAGCTTGAAGCGCTCGGCGATGGGCGAGAAGCCTGCGCGCAGGGTCTCGAAGTCCTCCACCCGGTCGAAGACGATGCGGCAGAAGAAGATGGTCGATTCCGTGTCGTCATATTGCTGGGCGTCGAGAATGTTGCAGTGGTGCTCGAAGAGATAGGTCGAGACCACGGCCACGATGCCCGGCTGGTTGGGGCAAGACAGGGCGAGGATATATTGGGCTTGGGCGGGCATGGGGGATTTCCTGAATGGACGGGATGACGATGGCGAAGCGGCGCGCAGCGCGCAGCCGTCAACCTCGGCCGGCGATCAACGTTGCGTTTGACAGGGCGACATGCGTCACGGCGGAGCCTTTCGAAAACCAGAGCCAGCGTTCTGGCATGGGCTCAGGGCTAGGGCAAGGGACGGATTGCCCACCGAATTGACGCAGGAAACAGAGGGATTTCGCCCACCAAGGGACGGATTGAAAACGGGGATCGCCATCGTGAAAACGCCGACCGGCATAAAAATGACCAGATTGCAAACGTAACTATTGATTGAAGCTTTTTGCGGAGGCGGGCACAAACAGGATCTTGCAACCAAGGGTGAAGGCCCCTGATTCGAAGGATTTTGTCAATCAGCCATCTTGTTTCGATCTGAGATACAATTTATATAAAGGGCCAATGGTGGACTGTCGGGCGTGAAATTTCACTCGTTCTGTCTGTGCATTTGACCATGGAAGGAGGGTCGTATGATTTCGCAATTGCAACGCGCGGCCGACGCGCTCTTCCCTGCTGAAGGCAGCTTGGTCGGTAATGTGAAGTTTTTCACGCTCAACAACGGGGTTACCGCTGAGGACCTCGCAGAGCAAATGAACCGTGCTGACGCGCAGATAGCGGCGGGGGAGTCCCTCCCGGTTGACGATGTGGACGGCGATTTGACCGTTTGACCAAAATCATGTAGCCAAAGCTTCTTGAGCTGAGCTTTGACGCGCCATGAAATTTTCAGATCTCTACCATTTTGCCAACACTCAGCTCGATGGCGACGCAGTGCCCTTGACGGAGTTGAAAACGCGCATCGAGGCGTTTCATGGCAGTGTCGGTAAAGTGGAATTTTGGCCCGTCGAGTTAGATCGGACGAAGGCTCTGGGGCATGTAAAATACGAACGTGATCGTTCCAGCCCCTATGACGACGCGTTCACCATAGTCAGTATCCGATTTGACAAGACCCTGACACGTTGCTGGCGGCGCTTTGTCTGCTGCAAAGAGCTGATGCATGTTTTCGATACAAATCCCGAGAAAGTTGATACTCGAGGTAAGTTTTTCCGCCTTATGAAGGAACTCGAAACACCGCCGCTGTTTGGTGATCAATCTCCAATGTACGCTTCCGAAGTGAGAGCGCAATGGATGGCGGTGCTATGTTTAGTGCCGGAACGGCTTCGTAGTAAATATAAAATGGGTCTAAATAGTGGATCTCTTGATGAGTATAGCGTTGCTTTAAAACTGAAAATTCCACTTGTACACGTAAAGGCTATATCTGGAGAATACTATGATATAGCACTTCAACGCCTTTTGTCCGACCCGGACATTTAAACTGATTTTGCCGGGCTTCCTGCCAGCCCACACCCCCGCGCCAGCGCCCCAAAGTCTCGCTCGCCCCGGCCAATGGCCACCGCCACAACCCCAGGCGCGAAAGCCGCAAGCTCGGCCATGGTGGCGGCGAGGCTCACGATTGAGCCCTCGCTTTCATTCACCGCTATGGCGATGGGCGCGCAGCCCGCAGCCCGCATGGCCGCCAGCGCGGTGAGCGTATGGCTGATGGCGCCGAGATAGGTTCCGCCCACCAGCAAGGACGGCACGCCCAGCGCCTTGATGGCGTCGAGACAGGTCGCGCCCTCGGCCAGGGGCGACATGACCCCGCCTGCGCCCTCGATCATGAGGGGGCCGCGTGGGTCCTGCATGGCGGTTTGGCAGACGTTCAGGATCTCGCCAAGCCCTAGGTTGCGCCCCTCCAGCCGCGCCGCCATGGTGGCCGCCAGCGGGGCCTTGAAGCGCAGGGGGGCGACGGCGGCGAGGGTCTGCGGCGTCATGGGCTCGCCCATGGCGGCCAGCAGTTCGGCGGGGTCGGAACCCCCGGGCGAGGCCTCGTCGAAGCCGCTCACCACGGGTTTGAGGGCGCGGGCGGGCAGGCTCCGGGCGCGCAGATGGCGCAGGAGGCCTGCGGTCACGAAGGTCTTGCCGCAATCGGTGCCTGTGGCGGTGATGAAGAGGGCGCTCACGGGCTTTCCTCTCGCAACACGTCCCGCATGGCGACCGCTAGCCCCTCCACATCTTCGTCGCGATGGGCCGCCGAGAAGGTCACCCGCAGGCGCGAGGTTCGCAGCGGAACCGTGGGCGGACGGATGGCGCCCACGAGATAGCCGCGCTCCTCCAGAGCGCGCGAGAGCGCCACCGCGCGCCTCGCCTCGCCCACGATCACCGGCACGATGGAGCTTTGGGCCTCAGGCAGGTCCATCAGCGCGGCGAAGCGCCGCGCCTTGCGCAGGGGCTGGGCGACGCGCTCTGGCTCGCTCTCCACGATCTCCAGCGCCGCGAGGGCGGCGGCGACCGTGGCCGGGGGTAGGGCGGTGGAATAGACCAGGGTGCGGGCGCGGGTCTTGAGATAGTCGATCACGGGCGCGGAGGCGCAGACATAGCCGCCATAGCTCCCCAGCGCCTTCGAGAGCGTGCCCATGCGCAGCGGGACCGCATGGCCATGGGCCGCGCCCCGCCCGCCGTTCACCACCCCCAGCCCATGGGCGTCGTCCACCATGAGCCAGGCGTCGTGGGCCTCGCAGACGGCGAGCAAGTCACCGACTGGCGCCAGATCTCCATCCATGGAAAAGACTCCGTCGGTCGCCACCAGACAGCGCCCGGCGCCGGCGCGATGGGCGCCCAGAAGCTCCCGCAGATGGTCCACATCGTTATGGCGAAAGGTCAGCACCCGCGCCCCCGAGAGCTTCGCGCCGCTGAGCAGGCTCGAATGCACCAGTTCGTCCAGCACCACGAGGTCATTGGCGCCCGCGAGGGTGGCGATGACGCCCGCATTGGTCAGATAGCCCGAGCCAAAGACGCAGGTCGCCTCCGCCCCCTTGAAGGCGGCGA
The DNA here is from genome assembly GCA_947456505.1 of Beijerinckiaceae bacterium. Lineage (GTDB taxonomy): Bacteria > Pseudomonadota > Alphaproteobacteria > Rhizobiales > Beijerinckiaceae > Terripilifer. Next base: position 333 of record CANGTC010000297.1, on the reverse strand, counting down.
GGCGGCGCTCCAGCGCCCCCAGCAGGGGATGTTCGCCCGTGATCAGCCGGGAGGCGCCGGCGCCCGCCCCGTGCTGGTCGAGCGCCCCATGGGCGGCGGCCAGAACGCGCGGATCATGGGCGAGGCCCAGATAATCGTTGCAGGAAAAGCTGATGAGCTGGCGCCCCGCGCGCAGCACATGGACCCCGTCCAGCCGCGCCGTTGGCAGCAGGGCGCGCCGCAGCCCCGCCGCTTCCAGAGCCGCCAGTTTGCGCCTTGCGAATGCGTCGAGCGTGTCCATGGCCTATCCAAAGGTCGCGGTTGGCCCTGAAAGGGGCGGTTCGCGCTTGCCCG
>CANGTC010000296.1 GCA_947456505.1 Beijerinckiaceae bacterium | reverse complement strand
GGCCTGTCCATCGGAGCGCACCAGCACGCATTCCAGCGTCTCGTCGTCGCTGGCGTTGATCTCCTGATGGGGCACATAGGGCGGCACGAAGATGAAGGACCCCGGCCCCGCCTCGGCGGTGAATTCCAGACTCTCCCCCCAGCGCATGCGCGCCTTGCCCCGCACCACATAGATCACGCTTTCCAGCGGCCCATGGTGATGCGCGCCGGTCTTGGCGCCCGCATGGATGCTCACCGTGCCCGCCCAGAGCTTCTGGGCGCCGGCCCGGGCGAAATCGATGGCGGCCGCCCGGTTCATGCCGGGGGTCTGGGGGGTGTTGGGATCGAGCTGGTCGGCGGCGATCACCCTTACGCCGTCATGCTTCCAGCGTGGCTCGGCCTCATTCATGTCCTGCTCCTGTGGCGCATCACTTCGCCTTCACATAGGGCCCGAGCTTTGCGACCGCCGCCTTGCAAAAGGTCGCATCCACGAGGGAATCGGGATCAACATTGCCATCGGCCCAGCCCATGCCCGCATAGAAACGGAAATCCTCGCGCAGCCCCTCCGCATTGGCGCAGCCGTCGGGGTTGAGCCCATTGGGGATGATATTGGCGTAAATCGCCCGATCCTTCAAATTGGTCTTCTCCACCAGCAGGTCGATCACCTCGGCGGCGTTGGGGCCCGCCAGGCGCCCGTCCTTCAGGGCGTCATTATAGAAACGCGCGGCGCGCACATAGGCGTTCATGAACCGCTGGGCGAGGGCGCGGTTCGTGGTGGCGAGCTTCTCGCTGAAGAAGGTCACCGCCAGCTGCTGGTTGGGGTAGATCTCGTCCCCCTTGGCGAAGAGCACGGCGGAGCCCTGGGACACCGCCAGCGACAGGCTCGGCTCCTGAATCAGCGCGGCGTCCATGGCGCCGTTCTGCAGAGCGACGGCGAGCTGCGGCGCGCCCATGTAGAGCGTGTCCACATCCTCGAACTTGAGCCCGCCCTTTTTCAAAAAGACCGAAAGGGTGACATCGCCCGAGCCCTGCTTTGAGGTGTCGCCGACCTTGAGCCCCCTGAAGTCGGCCACGGTCTTCACCTTGCCGGAGGTCACGAGATCCTTGCGCACCAGCATGGAGAAATAACCATAGCCCGGGGGCATGGAGCCCTTGTCGGCCACGACCTTCACATTCACCTTGCGCTCGGCGGCGTTATAGAGGCCTGCGCTCGGGCCGCCGCCCCCCACGTCGAGATCGCCCACGCCCAGCGGCGCGATCATCTGGGTGGCGGAAATGAAGGTGATGAATTCGGGCTCTATATTCTCGGCGGCGAAATAGCCCTTCTTCTCCGCGATGAAATAGACGACGTCGCTGCTGGCGTTGACGATGCCGATACGCATCTTGTCGGCGGCCAGCGCAGAGCCCGCCAGACCAAGCGCGCCAAGCGCAGTCGCAAGCCGCAAGGCGGATTTGAAAATCTTTGTCATGGATGCTCCCTTGATCCCTAAGCGCTTGCCGCTTGGGCCTTTTCCAGCTCTTCGATGATGCGCATGGCCTGCATGCCGGCGGCGTCGGACTTGATATGGATGCGGGGCGCGTTGGGCAGAAGCGCCATATTCATCTGCTGCGCCTCCAGGATCTCCACATCCTCGAGAAAAGTCTTGTAGACGCTGTCAAAGACGAAATCGGCGGTCGCCTCGCTCATCAGCGCGGGATCATAGGAGAAACCGACGTAATAGTTGGAGCTCTCCTCCGTCTCCGGCGCCACGCCATGCATGGTGTGGCGGCTGAGCACCTTGGCGTCGCCGGGTAATTCGACGGGGTTCGAGGGATCGGGAATGTCATGCATGGCGTCGATGACGCCCGTGTCGAATTCAAAGCAGCTCGGCGCCATGAAATCGATGGTCTGCCAGCGGTTCACATTGCCCTCGAAGCCGCCCGCCTGCTTGTAGGTCGGCGGCGGCTCGATGTCATACATGCGCCGCGCCAGCCGCACGCCAAGGCCCCGACGCTCCACGCTCATCTTCGCATCCTTCACCACGCCCTCGCTACCGATGGTGCGCGGATGCACGAAGGGCAGATGGGCCATGTTGAGGAGGTTATCGACGATGAGCTTATAGTTGCACTTCACATGCAGATGACCGGTGCGCGACTTGAAGCCGGGCTTCGAAAACCAGGGATAATCCGGGATGAGCGCGGCGTCGGCGCGGGCGGGATCGCCCATGAAAATCCAGACCCATTCGCATTTCTCCACAACGGGATAACTGCGCACCTGCGCGCCGGTCAGAACCCGCGTCTCCTCGGGGATGAAGACGCAGGCGCCGGCGCGATCAAAACGCATGCCGTGGTAGAGACACTGGATGGAGCCATCGCCCTGCACGGAGCCCATGGAGAGCGGCACGTCCCGATGGGGGCAGCGATCCTCAAGGGCGACCACCGCGCCATCGGGCGCGCGGTAGACAAGCACGGGGCGGCCAAGGATCAGAACACGCCGGGGTTTGTCCGTGACGTCGCGACGCAAGCCCGCGATATACCAGTGATCGAAGAGAAACACGCGCAAACTCCCCATGGGCGCGGCGCGCCCTTCATTGGACGGAACGCTAGGGGAGAGGTCAGGGCGCGTCAATCGCGCCGCGTGGCGAGCCCGGGCGCCTCCCGCGCCGCAACGCGGGAGGCTTGAGCCTTACTGCTGATAGACCTTGCGCACGATCTCGGTGATGTCGGCGGGCAGGTCGCTGACCTGAGCCACCAGCTTCTGCAGATCCTCGCCCGCCAGCGGAGCGAGGCTGACGCGCATCTTCTCCACATCGGCCTTGAACTCGGGATCCTGCATGGTCGCGTCAAAGGCGCGGCGCAGCAGGGTCACCCGCTCGGCGGGAACGCCGGGGCTCGTGAAGAAGGCGGTGCCGACTTCCGTGGCGTTGAGGATCGCTTCCAGCACACGCTTTTCCTCAGGCGTGCGGGCGAATTCCATGGCGGTCGGCACGTCAGGCAGTTCCGGATGCGGCTTGATGGCGAACTGGACGGGAATTGTCACCTCTCCATCGGGCTTCCAGCTGGGATGGGCGGTCTTGAGCGCTTCCCAGGCGGTGGAATGGCCCTCCACCTCACCGCGCTCCACCGCCAGCATGGCCTCATTGGAGCCCTTGTAGCCCATGATGAGCTTGTACTTGGTGCCGAACATGTTGTTCATGACGGTGGGATAGATGGAGACCGTCGAGCCGACGCCTGTTCCCGAGAGCGTGACTTCCATCTTCTGCGCGTCTGCGACCGTCTTCACCGGCGATTTTTTCGCAATCATCACGATGTTGATGAGCGGGGAGATGCGGCCGATCCAGTTCAGCTGCGCCGTCTTGAAGCGCACCCCCTGAGTGCCCAGCTTCTCGTCCAGCGCGATGGTGGGAGCGCAGATGGCGATGGACGTGCCGTCCTTAGGGGCGACCGAGGCCATATGGTTCCCCGCCAGAAAACTGCCCGCGCCCGGCATGTTACGGGCCACAACGGCCGGATTGCCGGGAATATGCTTGCCCAGATGAGTCGAAAGAAGGCGCGCATAGACGTCGTTGCTGCCCCCCGGCGGATAGCCGATGATCAATTCAACCGTCTTGCCCTTGTAAAAGGGCTCCTGCGCCTGGGCCGCGCCAAGGGCGAGGCTGGCGAAAAACAGGCTTGTGGCGGCTTTGGTCCAAATTTTCATGCGTCATGCCCCTGTGGGGCCCCCCCTGATGGTTGGGCCCTTCTACACTGCGCGCCGACGCTGGTCACGCGCCAGGTGGCGGAAATGGCGGGAATCACGGCCCTTTGACCGCAGGAACAGGATCCCGCCATGCCACGCCCGATTGATCGACAACGTTCCCAAACGCGGCTTGACACTGCACCCACCCCCACCCTATATCGCGGCGGTGCTTTGTGGCTCCGGCAAAACCGGCGGCGCAGGGGGCGGAGTAGCTCAGCTGGCTAGAGCAGAGGAATCATAATCCTTGTGTCGGGGGTTCGAGTCCCT
>CANGTC010000295.1 GCA_947456505.1 Beijerinckiaceae bacterium | reverse complement strand
CGTTCTCATGGGGCACGGTGATGAAATTGGGGGCGGGCTCGCCGCGGCCCTTCATCTGCACGAGGCCTTCGATGATGGGGGCGAAATCCGTGCCGCCATTGGCGAAGACATGTTTCACGCCGCTGGCGAGCAGGGCGCTGAGATAGGCCTCGCCGACGGAGGCGGGTTTTTTCGATTCGGTCATCCGGTTTTCTCCCCTGACGCAACTGCGCTGTGCTTTGATGGCCGCGACCATAAAGGCAAGCGGCTGAAAGGCCAATCCTGCGAGGTCAGAATCCTATGACGGCGGCCCCGCCGGTGAGCCCCGCGCCCGCAGCCGTCACCAGCAGCCGCTCGCCCGCCGCGAAAGGCCGGGCCTCATGCGCCAGAGCCATGGTCAACGGGATGGTGGCGGCGGAGGAATTGCCGTGATGCTCGATGGTGGACACGATGGCTTCGGGCGCTATGCCCAGTTTCCGCGCCACTGTGGCGGTCATGCGGCCATTGGCCTGATGGGGGGCGAAGCGGGTGATCTCGCTTGCGCTCACCCCGGCCTTGTCCAGCGCCCGCTGCGCGCTGGCGCTCATCATGGTCACGGCCTGCTGGTAGAGCGCCTGCCCATCGGCGATGCGCATGAGGGTCTCGCGCGGGTCCTGCGCCTGCGCGAAGGGCCTGCGGCTGCCGCCGGCCTCGATATGCACGAGCCCATAGCCCGCGCCATCGCTGGCGAGATCCACCCCCAGCAAGCCGCAGCCAGGATCCTGCGTGGGGGTGAGCAGCACCGCCCCTGCGGCGTCGGCGAAGAGCACGGCGCTGCTCCGGTCCATGGGATCGACGCGGCGGCTCAGCAGATTGGCGGCGATGACCAGGGCAGGCCGTCCCTGCGCCCGCACGAAGCCATCCGCCAGCACCAGCGCATAGACAAAGCCCGCGCAGGCGGCGGCCAGATCCACCGCGCCCGCGCCCTTGAGGCCAAGCCTGTGGGCGACCAGCGGCGCGCTGGGCGGCAGGAGATGGTCGGGGGTGGAGGTGGCGAGCAACAGCAGGCCTACGTCGCGCGGGCCCCCATGCCCTGCGAAAAGATCCTCGCCCGCCGCCACCGCAAGGTCGCTCAGCGCCTGGGAGGGGTCAGCGAACCGGCGCGCGCGGATGCCCGTGCGCCTTTCAATCCAGCCCTCTTCAAGGCCCAGCCGGGACTCGATTTCGGCGTTGCGCACGACTCGGTCGGGAGCGTAACGCCCGAAGGCGGATAACCGGCTGGCTGGGGTCACATGGGTCCCTTGAGGAGCGCGCCGGTTCGCTTCACGATCTCCGGCGGTGTCTGGTAGGCGTCGAGCACGATTTTCTGGATTTCGTCGCCGGGGACCAAGTTGACCTCAAGCGCGGTCTTTTCCGCCTCGGCGAGCAAATCCTTGTCCTTCATCGTCTCGATGAAGGCTTTGCGCAAGGCCTCCACCCGCTCGGCCGGCACATTGGGCGGGGCGACAAAGGGGCGACCCATCACATTGCGGGCGAAGACAAGACCGAAGACGCGCCGGTCCTCCTCCGTGCGGGCGAGATCCATGATCAAAGGCACATTCGGCAAGTCGGCATGTTTGGTGAGCGAGAGCTGGACGAGAACATTGACCTTCTTGTCGCGCAGCCATTCCGGATGGGTGGAGATGACGCTGGACCAGGACCAGCCGCAACGGCCCAGCACCTCGCCCCGCTCGATGGCAAGGTTGATCTCGTTGCCGCCGGGATAGCCCAGGATGAGCTTCATCTTCGCGCCCAACACGCCATTGATCACATGCACGAACTGATCGGTGTCCGCAGCCCCGCCTGATCCCCCCATGAGAACCGGCGTCTTCAGCATCTCCTCAACGGTGGCGACGCCGCTGGCGGTGGTGGCGACGCAGACGCTCACCTCGTTGTTGGCGCTGCCGAGCCAATTCAGTTTCGCCGCGTCAAACTGCGCGCCCGGTGAGCCGAAAAGCGGGTCGAAGGCGGCGCCGCGCGACAGGGCCCCGATGGCCAAGCCATCCTTGGGGGCGACGTTGTAGAGGTAGTTGGCGAGCCGCAGGGACCCGGCGCCATCCATATTGCGGGGCACCACCGTCGGATTGCCGGGGATATGCTTGCCCAGATGGCGCGCCACCAGACGCGCGTAAACGTCATATCCGCCGCCCGCGCTGTAGCCGATGAGCAGATCCACCGACTTGCCCTTGTAGACATCAGCGACGCCCTGCGCCTGCGCCTGCGCGCCCCAAATCAAGAGCCCGGACAGAGCGGCGGCGGCGCGTTTTGCGAAACTGGTCATCAAGGCTCCATTGGGATCAGGCGGGAACGAGATCCAGGGCTTGCCGCGCCCGCTCGCCGCGATCCACGGTGAGATGGGGCAGGATCTCCTGCGCGAAGACCTCCAGCCCCTGCCGGAAGGGATAGAACTGGAGCATCAGCATGCCGACCCCCATGTCCTCGTAGCGCTTGATGCGCTCGAGAATCGACCTGGGCGAGCCGATGAGATTGGCGCCCAACCCGCCCGAAGCGGAGAAGATCGAGGGATCGGTCTTCAGTTGCTCCAGATAGCCATCGCCGACCGCAATCGCCTCCTCATCGGTCTTGCCGATGAGCATGCAGCTATTGATGCCATATTTCATGGTGCGGCCGAGCTCGCGGGTGCGGCGCTCCATCATCGCAACCTCGGCCTCGATACGCTTGAGGCTCTCGTCGTAGAAATGGAAATCCTTGTTGTAGTTCACGAACCATGTGTCGCATTCCTGGGCGACCACATTCATGCCCTCATCCACGCGGCTGGCGGCGTAGACGGGCGGATGGGGCGCGCGCACCGACTTGGTCGGCACGGTCCCATGCTCGACCTGATAGAACTCCCCATCGAAGGTGAAGTCGTCGCTGGTCCACATGCCCTTCATCACCTTGATGAATTCGTGCATGCGCCGATAGCGCGGCTCGGATTGTTCAATCCATTTGCCGAAGACGCCGAATTCATGGGGCCTGCCGCCATTGACGATATTCACGCAAAAGCGCCCGCCGCTGATGCGGTCGATGGAGGCGCCCATCTTGGCGGTGATGCGCGGATCCATGATGCCCGGATGCACCGCCGCCATGAGTTCGATGCTCCTGGTGCCTGCAGCGAGCGCGGAAGCAAAGATCCAGGAGTCAAGATCAGGCCCCAGAAACCGCTGGGCGATGAGGCTGATGGAAAAGCCAAGCTCCTCAGCGCGCTGGAGCGTGTCCAGCGCATAGAGATAGTTCTGGTCCACCCCGCCTCCGTGGCGAGTGAGCCCGTCGATGGCCGGTTGCGCCACTGCGTCCGGCCGCATGGAAAGCGGCGCCGGGGTCCAGATGCCAAGTCTCATGATGGTTGTCTCATCTGCGTTTCATCCCGGGAACAGGTTAGGCGAGGACGGGGCGCTTGCCAATGCGGCTGAGAGCAGTCGCCGGCTTCTGCAAGCAGCCGTTACGCCCGCAGCGCCCTCAGCATGGCTTCGACATAATCCACGCCATTGGCCACCACCAGCATGCGCGTATAGGGCCGCAGATGGCTCAGCGAGGCGTTCACCGCGTCATCGCCAGCCCCCTCGCGGGGTGCCACGAGACCGACGAGGGTCTTGTTGTGGAGGTGGCAGGCGTCGGCGATGATGGAGATGGCGCGCGCATCCTCGCCCGCCGCCGTCAGCACCACCACGAAATCGGATCCCTCGACCTCCGCCACAAGCTCCATCGTGCGGCCCGCCAGATCGCTCAACCAGGCCTGCAGGCTGGCGTCGTCGCCATCGCCGGGGGAGCCCTTGGGGGCGAAGGAGAGGGAGGTGAAGAAAGCGGCGCCGTTCCAGGACAGGCGCGAGACTTCGTCCACGATGCGCGCGCTTGTCTTGTCCAGCGCGATGATCTTGGCGGCGCGCTGCTTCGAGTTTGGATACTGGATGCGAAAGGCCGCTTCCTGCGCGCTCGACATGCGGGCGGATTCACTCAGCATCGTCAGTCTCCCAAAGG
>CANGTC010000294.1 GCA_947456505.1 Beijerinckiaceae bacterium | reverse complement strand
GCTGGTCGGTCCAGTAGCCGCCCGACGGATCGGGGTTCAGGTTGACGCCGACGAAGCCCAGCTCCTTCACCATGCGCTCCAGCTCATGCACGCTGTTCTTGGGCGACACCCCCGGGAACTGCGGCAGCTGGCCCACGCCCACGAAATTGTCGGGCAGCAGGGTGCAAATGCGGTGGATCATGTCGTTGCTCATGCGCGTCCATTCCTGGGACACGGCTTCCGAGCCGATGTGATGGGCCATGCCGGAGGCGCGGGGGGAGAAGATCGTCAGATCGCTGCCGCGCTCTTTCTGGAAGGTGAGCTGCTTCTGCACGCTGGCGATGAGCTGCTCGTCGGAGATGCCCAGATCCGTGGAGGGTTTGCGGGCCGGATCCGCCAGAGCCGCGAGCTGCTTGTCGCGGAAGGTGTGCATCGCGGCGGGTTCGGTCGTGTAGTGGCCGTGGATGTCGATGATCATGGATGCGCCTCTTTTCGGTCGTGGATAATCAGGGTTGAGGATGCCGTCGAGTGGTGGCCGTCTGCGAACTATACTATCCCCTCGCAGGAACCGCCGTCGAGGCGTCGATTTCGCCCGGTCCCGAAACCGGGACGGGGGGAGGCGGAACATGTGCAGGCGTCAAAGCCTTCGCGCGATGACGCGCAGACGATGGCCCAAAGGCCTTTGATACCGAGATCCATGTCTCCTCCCGTTCAAACCCTTGTCTAGTCACGCCCGAGGCTCGTGGCAAGCGTTGGCGCCGACCGTTCTTGGCAGGCGTTCTTGGCGTCACGGTCTTGCAAGCGCCGCCGGACCGTGCAGATTGAGCGCGCCGCGCCATGGGAGGCGCCTGGTCAGGGAGGAAGAACGCCGATGACGCTCAGCTATATGTCGGGCTTCGGGAATGACTTCGAGACCGAGAGCCTGCCCGGCGCCCTGCCGGTGGGCCGCAATTCTCCGCAAAAATGCCCCTATGGGCTCTACGCCGAGCAGATCAGCGGCTCGCCCTTCACCGCCCCGCGCGACTCCAACCAGCGCTCCTGGCTCTACCGCATCCGCCCCTCGGTTCTGCACAGCGGTCGATTCGTGAAGGCGGAGCAGGGCCTGTGGCGCACGGCGCCCTGCGCCGAATATGAAATACCACCCGGCCAGCTGCGCTGGAGCCCCACCCCCATTCCCGACGAGCCCCTCACTCTGGTGCAGGGCGTCCGCACCATGACCACGGCAGGAGATGCCGGCGCGCAGGCGGGGCTGGGCGCCCATATCTACCTCGTCACCGCCAGCATGCAGGACGAATATCTGTGCAACGCCGATGGCGAGATGCTTTTTGCGCTGCAGCAGGGCGCCCTGCGCTTCGTGACCGAGTTGGGCGTCATCGAGGCCACGCCGGGCGAGATCGTGGTGATCCCGCGCGGCATGAAAATGCGGGTCGAGCTGGTCGATGGGCCTGCGCGGGGCTATCTCTGCGAGAACTACGGCGGCGCCTTCCGCCTGCCCGAGCGTGGGCCGATCGGCGCCAATTGCCTCGCCAATTCCCGCGATTTCCTGACGCCTGTGGCCCATTACGAGGATCGTGAGACGCCTTCAACGCTCTACATGCGCGCCCAAGGCGTGCTGTGGAAGACCCAGCTTTCGGCCTCGCCGCTGGATGTGGTGGCCTGGCACGGCAATTACGCGCCCTACAAATATGATCTGCGCCGGTTCTCGCCCGTGGGCTCGATCCTGTTCGATCACCCGGACCCGTCCATTTTCACGGTGCTGACCGCACCCTCGGACACGCCGGGCATGGCGAATATCGATCTGGTGATTTTCCCCGAGCGCTGGCTGACCATGGAAAACACCTTCCGTCCGCCCTGGTATCACGTCAACATCATGTCCGAGTTCATGGGCCTGCTCTATGGCCAGTATGACGCCAAGCCCCATGGCTTCCAGCCAGGCGGGGTGAGCCTGCACAATTCCATGCTGCCCCATGGGCCGGACATGGAGGCTTTCGAGCACGCCAGCAACGCGCCTCTGGTCCCGGTCAAGCTCGCCAACACCATGGCCTTCATGTTCGAGTCCCGCTTTCCCCAGCGGGTCACGCAATATGCGGCGACCGCTCCGATCCTTCAGCCCGACTACTTCAATTGCTGGACCGGCCTGAAGAAGCACTTCGATCCGACCCGCCCCTGAATCCCCGCGAGATGACCATGAACCCCAACGATCCCAAGCTGCGCTCCTTCATCGAGGTGGCGCCCGACAGCGACTTCTCCATCCAGAACCTGCCCTATGGCGTCTTTTCGACAGATGGCGCGGGCAAGCGGGTGGGCGTCGCCATCGGCGATTTCGTGCTTGATCTGGCGGAACTCGCCAGGGCCGGGCTGCTGCCGGAGGTTCCCGCCGGGATCTTCGAGGCCGATGCGCTGAACCCCTTCATGGCTCTGGGCCCGGATGTCTGGAGCGCGACCCGCGCTCGCATCAGCGCCCTCCTGCAGGCCGATGCGCCGAAGCTGCGGGATGACGCCGCGCTGCGGGCGCGCACGCTGATCCCCATGGGGCAGGCCGCCTTGCATCTGCCCTTCGCGGTTTCTTCCTTCAGCGATTTTTATTCGTCGCTTCAGCACGCCTCCAACGCCGGCATGATTCTGCGCGGCGCCAATGCCGCGCTCATGCCTAACTGGCGCCACATGCCCATCGGCTACAACAGCCGCGCCAGCACGGTGGTGGTGAGCGGCACGCCGGTGCGCCGTCCTCTGGGCCAGCTCAAGATCGGCGACGCCCCCCCGATCATGGGCCCCTGCGCCAAGCTCGACTTCGAGCTGGAGATGGGCTTCGTCATCGGTCAGGATTCGGCCATGGGCGAGATGCTCGATCAGGCCAGCGCCGAGCGTCTGATCTTCGGCTTCGTGCTGCTGAACGACTGGAGCGCCCGCGACATTCAGGCCTGGGAATATCAGCCCCTCGGCCCCTTCCTCGCCAAGGCCTTCGCCACGACCATCTCCCCCTGGGTGGTGACCAAGGAGGCGCTGGAGCCCTTCCGCACGGCGACCCCGACGCAGGAGCCCGCGCCCTTGCCCTATCTGCGCCAGAGCGGGTTGCAGAACTATGACGTGCGGCTGGAAGTCGATCTGCAGACGGCGTCCATGGGCGCGCCCGTCACCATCAGCCACAGCAATTTCCGCTACATGTACTGGTCATCGCTCCAGCAGCTCATGCACCACGCCTCCACCGGCTGCGCCATGCGCGTGGGCGATCTCCTGGGCTCGGGCACCATCAGCGGCGACGACAAGGCCGAGCGCGGCAGCCTGCTGGAACTATCCTGGAACGGGACCACGCCGCTGGCGCTGGGCAATGGGGAGACCCGCAGCTTCCTCGAAGACGGTGATCACCTGACTTTCCGGGGCTGGGCGCAGGGGGATGGCTACCAGGTCGGCTTCGGGCAAGCGGCGGGCGTCATCCTGCCCGCGCTGCCTGTCCCAAAATGAGACAGGGCCCGGCCGCCGAGGCCGGGCCGGCTTTATTTCAGGTCACCTCTGCTTGCCGGGCACGTTGTCCCACCAGGGGCAGGCGCCGGGCATGAGGTTGTAGTTGCCTTCCATGACCTGCACGGGCCGACGCAGGCCATTGTTGGCGTTGGCGATGCACAGTTCGCGCGCCGCCATCTTGCCTTCCGGCGTCATCCAGGAGCGTTCGTGGCCCCAAAGACTCGGGCCTTCCGTGCGATGGGTCGGCGTCCAGTTGTCGACGTCGATGAGCTGTCCGCCCCAGCCATGCTCGGTCATGAAGCCTGAGGGGGTGTGGGTGTAGTAGGAGGTCATGTAGTCGCCGCAGTGGCGGCCCAGCGTCACACCCAGACGGCCTTCTTCCTTCAACGCGAGATCAAGCCCCTGTCCCACATCGTCGAAGCTGAAATGCTCGATCATCATGTGATGGATCGCGCGTTTGCCGGTCTCGATCAGCGCGAACGAATGATGGCGCGGGTTCACATGGAAGAAATAGGCCTCGAAGGGCTTGTAGTAGTAATCGCTGAGGCCAAAGCCCATGAGGTCGCGATAGAAGGGCACCGCGTCCGCGACCCGCTCGGCGGTGGTCACCACATGG
>CANGTC010000293.1 GCA_947456505.1 Beijerinckiaceae bacterium | reverse complement strand
TGCGCGACGGGGGCGGGATCGGCGAGGCCCGTGGTCTCCACGATGATGGCGTCGAACTGGCCCTTGCGCTTCATCAGGCCTTCGACGATGCGGATGAGGTCGCCGCGCACGGTGCAGCAGATGCAGCCGTTGTTCATCTCGAACACTTCCTCATCCGCGCCCACGACGAGGTCGTTGTCGATGCCTATCTCGCCGAATTCGTTGACGATGACCGCATAGCGCTGGCCATGCTGCTCGCTGAGGATGCGGTTGAGCAGGGTGGTCTTGCCCGCGCCCAGATAGCCGGTGAGCACCGTGACGGGGATCTTGGTCGAGGCGGCTTCGGACATTGGTGTTCCCTTTCAATCAGTTACAGGCCGAACCGGGAGGGGCGGGCGCTTTTTGCGCCGCCGCGCCTCCAGTCCGGAATTCCGGGGAAGGCTGCGCTTGTCCCAAGGCGAGAGCGCGGCCTGACGCTCCCTTATATTGTACCGGGCCGCGTCTATGTAAGTCCCCGCAGCGCCATCGAGTAGCGAAACCGCGCCAGCCATCCGCTTTCGCCCGGGATTCCCGAGAGATTAACGCGCCTCAGGCCTCCAGATGGCGGCGGGGGCGCAGGAGCCGGATGAGCCCGCCGGCTGGACCCAGCGCCAGGGAGATCAGATAGATCACCCCCGCCACCAGGATCACCAGGGGGCCGGACGGGGCGCCGGACTGGTAGGAGAGCACCAGCCCGAGGTAGCTGGACATCAGCCCGAAACCGGCGGCGATCACCACCATGCGGCTGATGTCCGCGCTCCAGAAACGGGCGGCGGCGGCGGGCAGCATCATGATCCCCACCGCCATGAGCGTGCCCAGGGCATGGAATCCCGCCACCAGATTCATCACGACTATGCCCAGAAAAATGAGCTGGGCCGGGGCGCCCGCGCGGCTGACGCTGGCGAGAAACGAGGGGTCCACGGTCTCCAGCACCAGCGGCCGGTAGAGGGCGGAAAGGCCCAGCAGGGTCAGGCTGGAGATGGAGGCGAGCAGTATCAGGGTGGCGTCGTCCAGCGCCAGCACATTGCCGAAGAGCACATGCAGGAGGTCGATGTTGGAGCCCTTGAGGGAGACGATGGTGACCCCAAGGGCCAGCGAGATCAGGTAGAAGGCGGCGAGCGAGGCGTCCTCGCGCAGGGCCGTGGCGCGGGCCACAGCACCTGAGGCGATGGCCACCACGAAGCCCGCGATCATGCCCCCCGCCGTCATGGCGCCCAGCGACAGGCCCGCGATGAGATAGCCGATGGCGGCGCCTGGCAGGATCGCATGGGCCATGGCGTCGCCCGTGAGGGACATGCGCCGCAGGATGAGGAAGACGCCGACCGGCGCCCCCGCCAGCGCCAGCGCCATGGCGCCCACCAGCGCACGGCGCATGAATTCGAATTCCGCGAAGGGGGCGAAGAAGAGATCGTAGAGGGCGCTCATGGGCTCAGGCCACCCGCTCGCATTCATGGGCTTCCCGGTCGAAGGCCTCCACCATGCGGCGGGCTCGCAGCAGATTCTCGGGGCCCAGCACGTCTGATGTCGCGCCCCAGGCCACGGGCTCACGCGCCAGCAGCAGGGCCTTGGGGAAGCAGCGGCGGATGATCTCGTCGTCATGCAGCACGGCCACCACCGTGCGCTTCTCCCCATGCCAGCGGGCGACCACGTCCAGCAGATCCGCCGTGGTCTTGCTGTCCAGCGCCGTGAAGGGCTCGTCGAGCAGGATCACGGGCGCGTCCTGCAACAGCAGGCGGGCGAAGAGCATGCGCTGCATCTGCCCGCCCGAGAGGGTGCCGATGGGCCGATCCTCGAGCCCCGTCAGGCCCACCGAGGCGATGGCCTCGAAGGTGCGGGCCTCCTTGGCCCGGCTCAGGCCGCCGAACAGGCCCGCGCTGCGCCAGAAGCCCATGGAGACGAGATCGAAGACATTGATGGGAAAGGAGCGGTCGATTTCCGCCGCCTGGGGCAGATAGGCGATGTCGCGCGCCGCGCAGGCGAGGCGCTCCACCTGACCGCCCAGCGGCTGGATCGCCCCCGCGATGGCCTTCAGAAGCGTCGACTTGCCCGCGCCATTGGGCCCGCAGACCGCCAGGAGATCACCGGTCTCCACCACGCCATCCAGATGATGCACCGCCGGATGGCGATCATAGCCCAGCGTCAGATCCCGAAAGCGCAGCGCGATGGTCATGGCCTAGCCGATCGCCCAGAAAACGCCCGCCCAGATGGCGGCAACGGCCCCGCCGGACAGGCCGAGGCGCTGCAGGGCGGACATGCGCAGGAGCGAGGCGGGGGGGCGTGCAGGCTTTACAGGGCTGTGGGCGGCGTGATCATGGGACGCGTGACCATGGGGCGCATGATCATGTCCATGGGCGTGCTCATGCCCATGATCGTGCTCGTGTACGCCAGACGCGCTGTCCATCAGCCTGCTCTCAAACAAAGTAATGTTATATTATAACACGCAGGGCGCCCCGTCCAGATCTCTTTGAGCGGCGGGCGACTCTGCTATGGTGCGCGCGGCGGTCCGCCGCTTTTTTCAGCTTAAAGGGAGTTTGCCCATGAAAACGCGCGCCGCCGTCGCCTTCGCCGCCAAAAAGCCGCTTGAAATCGTCGAACTCGACCTTGAAGGGCCAAAGGCGGGCGAGGTTCTGGTCGAGATCAAGGCCACCGGCATTTGCCACACGGATTATTACACCCTCTCGGGCGCGGACCCCGAAGGCCTGTTTCCCTGCGTGCTCGGCCATGAGGGCGCGGGCGTGGTGGTGGATGTGGGCGCCGGCGTGCGCTCCCTCAAGAAGGGCGATCACGTCATCCCCCTCTACACGCCCGAATGCCGCGAGTGCAAAAGCTGCCTCTCGCGCAAGACGAACCTGTGCACCGCCATCCGCGCCACCCAAGGAAAGGGCGTCATGCCCGACGGCACCAGCCGCTTTCGCTGCGACAGCGACCCCGTGCTGCACTACATGGGCGCCTCGACCTTCTCGAATTTCATTGTCGTACCCGAGATCGCGCTGGCGAAAATCCGCGAGGACGCGCCCTTCGACAAGGTCTGCTACATTGGCTGCGGCGTGACGACCGGCATCGGCGCGGTGATCTGGACCGCCAAGGCGGAGACCGGCTGCACGGCGGTGGTTTTCGGCCTCGGCGGCATCGGGCTCAACGTCATCCAGGGCCTGCGCATGATCGGCGCGGAGCAGATCGTGGGTGTTGACGTGAATCCGGGCAAGAAGGCCATGGCGGAGAAATTCGGCATGACCCATTTCGTCAATCCCACCGAGGTGGGCGCCGACCTCGTGCCCTATCTCGTCAACCTGACGGGCGGCGGGGCTGACTTTTCCTTTGATTGCACGGGCAATGTGACGGTCATGCGCCAGGCGCTGGAATGCACTCACCGCGGCTGGGGCCAGTCCATCATCATCGGCGTCGCCCCCTCGGGCGCGGAGATCTCCACCCGGCCCTTCCAGCTCGTCACCGGGCGCGTCTGGAAGGGTACGGCCTTTGGCGGGGCGCGCGGGCGCACGGATGTGCCGCGCATCGTCGACTGGTACATGGAAGGCCGGGTCAATATCGACGATCTCATCACCCACAAACTGCCGCTCGAGCGCATCAACGAGGGCTTCGACCTCATGCACGAGGGCAAGTCGATCCGCACCGTGGTGGAATTCTAGGGCGGCTCAAGGCGCGCTCCGCCTCTTCAGATGGTGGGGCGCGTGACACAGTCGGGCAAATCTGTTTTCTTCTTCTCGATCATGGGAGGAAGTCATGAATGCACCTGCGAAGGTTACGGGCGTTCTGCATGGAGCGCCGATCATCAAGGCGGTGAAGGAGGCGGGGGTGAGCCATATCCTCTCCGTGCCCGATCTGCATACGGCGGGCGGCCTGCTGACCCCCATCCGCAGCGATCCCGATTTCAAGCTGATCCGCACCTGCAAGGAGGATGAGACCTTCGGCATCGCAGCCGGGCTCACCTATGGGGACAAGCGCGCCCTGATCCTCATCCAGTACACGGGCTTCCTCTATTCCATGAACGCCATCCGCGCCATCGCCTGCGAGCACAAGCAGCCCATGTGCATGATGATCGGCCTGCTCA
>CANGTC010000292.1 GCA_947456505.1 Beijerinckiaceae bacterium | reverse complement strand
GTCCGCATGCTGGGTGAGGCCGGTCAGCTCCGCCTTGAAGATGACTTCCACATTGGGCAGCGCCTTGAGGGCGTCGAGCAGGATGCGCGAGGTCTTGAACTGCTCGCATTGCACCACATAGGGATAGGCTGTGTCGTCCTTCAGCAAAGCGTGGTCGAATTCCGCCACCAGCCGCTGGGCCGGGCGATCCCAGAACTGGAAGATCGGCGCCACAAGCCCCACCCGCGCCATTTCATCGGCGAGCCCCGCCGCGCCCATCACTTCAAGGGTCGCGGGATGGGTGGTCGCGGCGCGCGGATCATTCTGAAGGCCGTCATTGATGTCGAACAGGCGCACAGGCACGCCGCGTCGTCCCAGCAGCAATGCGCAAAACAAACCCACCGGCCCGCCGCCGGAAATCAGTACCCTGCGATCTTCCATCATGCTTTTCTCTGGTTACGCAAAAAGGGGAATCTCAGCCCGCCACCGGCAGGGTCGCGATCGCATAGGTCTGCGCGATCTTCGCGCCCCGCACGGGATCCTCGATCTCGAAGGAGAAGCGCGGGGCGGGGCGAATGCCGCCGCGCGCGGCCAGCGTGCCGCAGAACATCAGCGTATTCTCCGCCAGCGGCCCGCCACCCGTATAGAGGGCGATCAGCTCGCGCGGGTCGAGCATGGCCGTGACCCCGCCCTCCTGATAGGGCGCGCTTGCGCCGCCTTCCTCAATCGAGGAGCGCAACAGCAGGCTGTCCCAATGGTCCACGACCTCGTCGAAGGCCCAGAACTGGGCGCCGATGGGCTTGGCGCACATCTGCTTGGACACGGTGACGTTATAGGTCTCGACCTGGCGATCCGTATGGTCGGAGCCAACGCCCACCCAGAGCTTGCCGCCGGTCTGCAAGAGCACGAATTCGACCTCGCCGCTCGAGGCCTCGCCGGGGATCTCGATGGCCTGATCGGTGGTCAGCAGGCTGGCCGAGGCCCGATAGAAGACAGGCGTGGTGGCCGGACGCTTCACGCCAAGCTCTTCCAGCTCGCGGATATGTTTTTCGACAGCGACGCGGTCGCGACCCGTCCAGCCGGCGATGACGAGATGTGCGACGGTCACCTGCGCCTTGGCGACGCCGGTCTTGCTGTGAAACTCAAGAGAGAGGGAGGGGCTGGACACATCAACTCCGCTGATCAGGAATCTTCGAAAAAAGCTTTAGCATGATACGGGCCAGCGGGTGTCTGAGGCAAATAGCCGTACCATCGGGGCTCGCAGACGGACTGCGGCGCAGATTTCGCCGCAAATCAGCAGGAACGCCGCTTGTGAGCGCCCTGCAACCATAAGCTGTGCTTATGACCCCGCCCGCCTTGTGGGCAGGGCGCCCTCGGGCGGGAGTCTATTCCGCCGACCAGCCGCCGTCGTGGCCGATGACCTGGCCCGTGACATAGGAGGAGGCGGAGCTCGCCAGATAAATGGCGAGGCCCACGAGATCATCGGGCACGCCCCTGTGGCCCATGGGAATGCGATCATTGATCATCTTTTCGAGACGCGCCAGTTCCTCCGGCGAAAGCGCGGCCAGACGGGCCCCGCCGAGCCTCGTGCCGCCGTGCCAGCCGGGCGCGATGGCGTTCACACGGATGCCGTCGCGCGCATATTCGATGGCGACCTGCCGCGTGAGGCCGATGACTCCCGCCTTGGAGGCCGCATAATTGGCGCAGAGCCGCGCCGAGCCCGGATAGTAGCCGACAAGGCCCGCAATCGAGGCGATGTTGATGATGGAGCCAGATCCGCCCTCCAGCATCATGGGGATGGCGGCCCGGGAGCACAGGAAGACCCCGCGCAAATTGATGCCCATCAGCCGGTCCCAGTCCTCAATCGCGAGTTCGTGAAGACGTTTGGGGCCGGTCGAAATGCCGGCGTTGTTGATGAGAATGTCGAGCTTGCCCGTCATGCGGGCGATTTCGCCAAAGAGCCCATCCACCGACTGGGTCTGCGCCACATCCACGAAAATCGCATCGGCCACGCCGCCCGCGTCGAGGATCATGGCGGTGGTTTCCTCCGCGCCCGGCAGGTCCCGGTCGGCGCAGATCACATGGGCCCCGTATTCGGCCAGACCCTGGGCGAGAGACCGCCCGATGCCAAAACCGGCCCCGGTCACCAGCGCGACACGCCCATCCATGCGGAAAATCGTCTCGAAGCCCATCGTTTCCTCCTTTTTGCGGCCTGGCGGGCGCCTACCCGCTGCCATGGTCGCGCTATTCAGCATGCGGAGGGGGACTCAAGCAAGCCAAAGCCGCTCTTGCACGGGTTTCCACACCGTTCCCGCTTTGCAGGCCCTGCGCAGGGTGCTATCTGCCACCCATGACGACGCACACCTTCGATAACATCCGCAATTTTTCCATCGTGGCGCACATCGACCACGGGAAATCGACGCTCGCAGACCGGCTGATCCAGCAGACCGGCACGGTCGCCGCGCGCGACATGGTGGAGCAGGTGCTCGACTCCATGGACATCGAGCGCGAGCGTGGCATCACCATCAAGGCCCAGACCGTGCGCCTCGACTACAAGGCCAAGGATGGCAAGACCTACATCCTGAACCTCATGGACACCCCCGGCCACGTCGATTTCGCCTATGAGGTCTCCCGCTCGCTGGCCGCCTGCGAAGGCTCCCTGCTGGTGGTGGACGCCTCGCAGGGCGTCGAGGCGCAGACCCTCGCCAATGTCTACCATGCCATTGATGCTGGTCACGAAATCGTGCCCGTGCTGAACAAGATCGATCTGCCCGCCGCCGAGCCCGACCGGGTCAAGGAGCAGATCGAGGACGTCATCGGCATCGACGCCTCCGACGCCGTGCCGATTTCGGCCAAGACGGGCCTGGGCATCGATCTGGTGCTGGAAGCCATCGTCACCCGCCTGCCGCCCCCCAAGGGCGACGAGACCGCGCCCCTCAAGGCGCTTCTGGTCGATAGCTGGTATGACGCCTATCTCGGCGTTGTGGTGCTGGTGCGCATCATCGACGGCACGATGAAAAAGGGCCAGCGCATCAAGATGATGGGCACGGACGCCCATTACGAGATCGAGAAGATCGGCGTCTTCAAGCCCAAGATGCAGGATATGGCGGCGCTTGGCCCCGGCGAGGTCGGCTTCATCACCGCGCAGATCAAGCAGGTGGCCGACACCCGCGTCGGCGACACGATCACCGACGAGAAGCGCGGCTGCGCGGAGGCCCTGCCCGGCTTCAAGCCCGCCCAGCCCGTGGTCTTCTGCGGCCTGTTTCCGGTGGATGCGGCCGATTTCGAGGATCTGCGCGCAGCCATGGGGCGCCTGCGCCTCAACGACGCCAGCTTCTCCTATGAGATGGAGACCTCGGCGGCCCTTGGCTTCGGCTTCCGCTGCGGCTTCCTGGGCCTGCTGCATCTGGAGATCATCCAGGAGCGCCTGTCGCGCGAGTTCAACCTCGATCTCATCGCCACCGCGCCCAGCGTCGTCTATCAGATCAAGCTCACCAACGGCGAGCAGATCGACCTTCACAATCCGGCAGATATGCCCGATGTCGTGAAGATCGACGAGATCGCCGAGCCCTGGATCCGCGCCACCATCCTGACGCCGGACGAGCATTTGGGTTCCGTGCTGAAGCTCTGTCAGGAGCGGCGCGGGTTGCAGATCGACCTGAGCTACGTAGGCAAGCGCGCCATGGCCGTCTATGACCTGCCGCTCAACGAAGTCGTGTTCGATTTCTATGATCGGCTGAAGTCCATCTCCAAGGGCTACGCCAGCTTCGATTATGTCATCACCGACTATCGCGCGGGCGATCTCGTGAAGATGTCGATCCTCGTCAACGCGGAGCCGGTCGACGCCCTCTCCATGCTCGTGCATCGCACCCGCGCCGACATGCGCGGACGCGGCATGGTGGAGAAGCTGAAGGATCTCATCCCGCCCCACATGTTCCAGATTCCGATTCAGGCGGCGTTGGGGGGCAAGATCATCGCCCGCGAAACCGTGCGGGCGCTGCGCAAGGACGTGACGGCCAAGTGCTACGGCGGCGACGCCAGCCGCAAGCGCAAGCTGCTCGACAAGCAGAAAGAGGGCAAGAAGCGCATGCGGCAGTTCGGCAAGGTCGAAATCCCGCAGGAAGCC
>CANGTC010000291.1 GCA_947456505.1 Beijerinckiaceae bacterium | reverse complement strand
GCTCCATACGGTGAAGCAATTCAAGCTGCCCCGCGCGGCCCTGACCAACCTCGTCGACGCCCGCACCTTCGACCTCTACGACGACCCCATGCCGGGCCTGCGCCAGCTCGAAGGCTATGGCGGGGAGACGTCCTCGGCCCTCATCCGCATGGCGTGCCTGATCCTCGCCGATGGCCGCGACCCCGACGGGGCGGACGCTGCGGGCCACGGCGGCCTCGCCTTCGCCATTACAGGCCTCTTGCGCGCCTTGCCATGGCATGGGGCGCGCGGGCAGGTCTATGTGCCCGCCGATGTGCTGAAGGAGGCTGGCGCCAGCGGGGAAGACCTAATCGCCGGGCGCGCCACCGAGGGCGTGCTGAAGGCCCTCGCCCAGATGCGCGCCATCGCCCGCAAACACCTTGCAGCCGCCCTTGAGGGCATCAAGACGGTGGAGCCAGTGGCCCGCCCGGCCTTCCTGCCGCTGGCGCTGGTCGAGCCCTATCTCGCCGCCATGGAGAAGCCCGGCTACGACCCCTTCAAAACGGTCATCCAGACCCCCCAATGGCGCCGCCAGTGGCGGCTGTGGGTGGCCGCGCGGCGGTGGTGACGACTTAGCGGTGCAGCACGAACCCAGCGCCCCCATCGACGCGGGCCACATAGCCGGCGCGCACCAGCGCGGCGAGGGTGGCGTCGACCTTGGGGGCGATGCGGCGGCCCTGTTTGAAGGCGCTGGACAGCATGATGGCGTCGAGCGGGCGCGGCGCTGCGGCGAGGGTCGCCATGATGGCTGCGGTCTGTGCCACATCGTCGCTGGGGAAGCTCGATTTGGCTGCTGAGGCGGCGAGGCCAGGGGGCATGGCGCCGCCCACCAGATCAAGCTCCGCCTTGTCCTTCGCCGAGCCGAAACGGGGAATCTGATAATCGGGGCGAAGCCAGTGGACGAGGCCGCGCGTCTCCTCCTGCGCCCGCTCCTTGTTGAGGGCGACGAGGCGGGCGAGCATGTCCTCGGCGGGGAGATCGGCGGGCCAGCCATAGGCGCTTGCGACGGCCTCATCGAGTTCGTCGTGAAGCTCTTTCATGATCAGCACGAGCCCATCGTCAAAGATGCGCCGCTCGGCCTCCTCAAGTTCGGACGCCGTGGCGCCGGCGCGCAGACGCTCCAGAACATTGTAGAGGCCGGTCAGAGTGAGATGGGCATGGTCCGCAAGCACGCGCTTGCGATGGGTGTCCAACTCTTCGGCTATGGCGCTGATGTGTTTCTTTTGCGCGGGCGTGGCGAGTGGGAAGGGGAAGGGATCGAAGCAAACATCTTTGTTGTAGCGCGGGCGATCCTCTAGAGTGCCGCCATTGGAGAGAGCCCACGCTATGTGGACTGAGCTTGATAGCACACCCAAGCTGTAAGCATCGTCTAATCCGAAACCAATGACGCCGTGTTCAACGATACCTTTTTCAATGAAGACAAACACCCGATGGCTGGTTGTCTCTACAGTGGCAATGAAGCGGTTCAGCTCACCAACAGCACTGAAATAGATGTCGTTAGATCGACGGTAGCGCCACCAATATGCTCTAAGTTTTGGATCAGGATTTCTCTCCCGTTCAGGATAAACTGTTAGCTTAATGTGTTGATAGACGATTGGTAAATCGTGCCGGATATCCTCGTCTTTTTCGTAGGCTCTCAAATCGAAAACATAACGATTCCTGTGTCTTTGAGTTATATCCTTGCCTGAGGTTACTAACTTTAACCATGTATCGCTGTTTGGGTCTCTGAACGCATTAGCCTGATCTGAACTCAAAATAAAACCTCTGCCTCCAAGGGCAGGCCCCATGGATGCCAGGCCATGATTGGACCTTAGCTTAATAGCGCTGGTTACGTCCGTTCCGATAGTTAAATCAGGATTGATTATTCCACGTTGTTCGTTGAATTCGATCTCTTCAATTTCGGAATTGATCTCAATTTCTTGAGTGACTGTTCGAAGGATGCCCTCCCTGATCCCCGCCTCAGCCACGGTCATTGCGATACGGACAGCTGCGTCACCTTTCGTTCCCTTCTTCCATGGATGATCAGGAACGGCCATTATAATTGAGATCGGTTTTGCAGATTTTAGGTGGTCCGTCATAACCTTTCTATTCATAATCTGTGTGATGGAATTGGTCGTAACAAACCCAAAGCGCTTAAGTGATGTTTCTTTTTGCGTCAGGATATCTGCAGCGTAGTTCCACCAATACATCACAAAATCGACCGAAAGGCCCAAGTTCACGTGCGCATGATCGAGCGCATTCACGTATTCACCGCCTAGAGTTTCACGCATTGGCTCACCCTTGCCAATGAACGGCGGATTGCCCACGATATAATCCGCCTCCGGCCATTGCGGGCGGCGCGGCTTGTCGTATCGATAAATGGGCTCGGCCTTCCCATCCGGCCCCGGTCGCGACAGAGGCTTGCCGCGCTCATCGCGGGCCAGCGCCTTGTCCGCCTCCAGAACCGCATCCATCACGCTTATGTTTTTAAACGCCTTCAGGATCGGCGGGGGCGGGGGATCGGAGCAGGTGCGGAAATGCCATTGAAGAAAGCCGATCCAAAGCACCAGTTCGGCGATGGCCCCCGCGCGCGGATTGACCTCCATGCCCAGAAACTGATGGGGGTCTACATTCTGCCGGTCGAGCCATGCAGGCTCTTCCTGCCCGCCCAAAGCCTCCACAGCATCCACCACCTCGCCCTCAAGGCGCTTCATGAGTTCGAGGGCCACATAAAGAAAGTTGCCCGTGCCGCAGGCGGGGTCGAGCACGCGGGTGAGGCAGAGTTCCGCATGGAAGGTCATGGCGAGGGCGCGCGCCTTCCTGATCGCCGCATCGCGCCGTGGATCGTGCAGGCCCAGCGCCGCCGCCTCGTCCTTGTAGCGGGCGATGGTGCCCATGGTGGATTTCCATTTGTCGCGCAGCGGCTCGATCACCGTGGCGATGACCAGCCGCTCCACATAGGCGCGCGGCGTGTAATGGGCGCCGAGCTTGCGCCGTTCATTGGGATCAAGCGCCTGTTCGAGCAGAGTGCCGAAAATGGATGGGTCCACCTCGCGCCAATCATGGCTGGCGGCCTGTCGCAATTCGCCGATCTCCTCGCGCCCAAGCGGCAGCACCTTTCGCTGCTTGAAGAAGGCGCCGTTGAACTGCGGCACAGTCTGGCGAATGGCGTGGGCGTAGCCGCCCCTGTCCATGACCTCCCAGAGCTGGCCGACATCATGGGGGAAGGTTTGCGGCGCCTCTTCGCAACGCTCCAGCACCTGCTTGAAGCTCTTTTCCGGCAGCAGGCTCACATCCTCCGCAAACATGGTGAAAAGGCAGCGCATGAGGAACATGGCGACATCTTCGGCGTCGCAGCCTTTTATTTCGAGCGCCTTCGAGACAGCGGCCAGCCGCTCGGCGATTTCGCGCGTGACGCGAGCCGATTTGCGGGCGGGATCAAGTGAGAGCGGATCGGTCCAGATGGCGCTAAGCAACTCACGCGTGGCGTCGCTGCGCAGGTCTTCGAGATAGATGCGGAAGGCGCGGCGGTCGGGGAACTGGTCGAAGGCTTTCCCGTCGCGTCGGAAGTTGGCGTAAATCTCAAAGCAATGGCCGACATCGCAGACGATGAGGAAAGGCGGTGGCTCGTGTCCCTGTGGGAGCAGGCGCGTATAGCCCTCGCCCTGCGCGCGGGCATTGTTCATGAGAATGTCCCACGAGGCGCTTTTGGGCCTGATGCCCAACTTTTCTGGCGCCTTGGCGAAGAGGTCCGGCTGTCCTGTGATCTGCTTGGCTCCGCCTTCGATCTGACGCGACTGTTTGGCCTCCAGCACGAAGCAATCGCGCTTGTAGAGGTCGATGCGTCGGTTCTTCAGGACACCGTCGCGGCTGGTCTCCTTGACCGCGCGTTCGAAGACATAATCGTTCTGGCCGGGATGGCCCGCAGGGTCGGGCTGCGTGACGTCGAGGGCGTCGCAAAGCTCGCAAAGGAACATGGCGTAGTTGGCGCGCTCCTGCCCGCCATGGCGCCCCTGCCAGCGTTGGATGAACTCCTCGACCCTGCGCGGTGCGCCTGTCTTGCTCATGAAAATGGCTCGGTGTTGAAAAAGGCATTTCAACATAACCTTCGCAATGAGT
>CANGTC010000290.1 GCA_947456505.1 Beijerinckiaceae bacterium | reverse complement strand
CTCGAAGGCGACCCGGTCGAGCCGACGCGCCTTGGGCACGATGCGCGGATCGGTCGTATAGACCCCGTCCACGTCCGTATAGATGTCGCAGCGGTCCGCCTTGATGGCGGCGGCGATGGCGACCGCGCTGGTGTCGGAGCCGCCCCGGCCTAGCGTCGTCAGCCGACCGGTCGGTTCATG
This sequence comes from Beijerinckiaceae bacterium, assembly GCA_947456505.1. Classification (GTDB taxonomy): domain Bacteria; phylum Pseudomonadota; class Alphaproteobacteria; order Rhizobiales; family Beijerinckiaceae; genus Terripilifer. Next base: position 3,973 of record CANGTC010000290.1, on the reverse strand, counting down.
GATTCCCTGGAAACCCGCGATGACGGCGACTTCCTTGCGCGCGAAACCGGCGGCCAGGCCGGCCTCTTCAATGGATTCGATGCGGGCGGAGCCATGGGCGTCCGAGGTGCGGATCGGGATCTGCCAGCCCTGCCATGAGCGGGCGGGGATGCCGATTTCCTGCAAGGCGATGGCCAGAAGGCCGGAGGTGACCTGTTCGCCCGAGGCTACGACCGCGTCATATTCGCGCTTGTCGTAGAGCTTCGAGGCGTCGGCGCACCAGGCGACCAGTTCGTTGGTCTTGCCGGACATGGCGGAGACCACGACGGCGACCTCGTGGCCAGCCTCCACCTCGCGCTTCACATGCTGCGCGACATTGCGGATCCGTTCGATGTTGGCGACAGAAGTGCCGCCGAATTTCATGACGAGGCGAGCCATTGATACCGAGCGATTGTCTGGGTTGCCGTGAAACCGGTCAGTCGAGCGCAGCGACGGGCGCGCGCTCGCGTGAAGCCGGTTCTATGACGGCGTCGTTCGCGCCTGTCAACGCGGTGTCGTGATGGACTTTCGTTGCCGACGCTCATAGGCGAAGAAGGCGACGCCGCGCAGGCGTCGTCTCCAGCGCTCGCCAGCACGCGGGCGTTGCAGGGCGGCGAAGAGGGCGTCCGGGTCGTTCCTGCCCATTTCTGAGGTCATGCGGAGCAGGCGTGGCAGGCGGTCGAGGGTGGGTTGCGGTTGGACCACAGGCGGCGCGGACGCAGGCTGCGGTGGCTGGCTCTGCAGCGCCTTCTGGCGCGGTGTGGCCAGAGCCGGGGCTTTCTTCTTGACTGGCTTGCTGACGGGACCCCTGCCGGGGAGCGCCTCGCGCGGCGTCCGCTTCGGCTTGATGCGGGGCAGGGCGCCCGCCTCGTTTTGCGCCGAGATGATCGGCGGAATCGGGCGCGTCACACTCGCTTTTGCAATGCTTTCGAGAGCGGCGCTGGCCAGTTCCGGCGTGAGTTGGACCTTGCGCACGGAGCCTTCGAGGACCTTTGGGGGTCTGCCCCGGCGCTTGGGTGCTGCGGCGGCCTCCTGCTTTTCCGCGTCGAGTTCCTTGGGTTTGTTGCGTGACCCGCGCGGGCGTCCGCGACGCCGCGTCTCGATCGGCGCTTCTTCAACCGGTTCCGCACCGACGGCGATGCTTTCCAGAATTCGGCCGGACCGCCCGGTCAATTCCCCATCGTCCGCTTTTGGGGTTGTTTTGAACAGCGCCGCCTCGGCGCGCTTGAGCACGCTGCTTTCCTGAGGCTTCTCAGGCAAGGACATGATGGGGAGCAAATCTGTGGCGGGGGTCTTATTCTTTTGATTTTTGTTGCCCTTGCGTACTTCTACGACAAAGGGCTTGATTGGTCGTTTCATGGGGCCTCCGCGTTCCAAAGCCAAAATGCTGGATGCGCGACGTTCCGACCATGCTTGGCCTGAAAGGGACTTAGACAATCCAGTCAGAAAATACAGGTCTAGTGAACGAATCTTATAATATATGTCTCAGAAGCAGAATACAACTGGCGCTTTGGTTGCGGCCGCGAAAAGGTGTAGAAGCCTGGCGTCATTCGGAGCCCCATCCCATGCAGACACAAGCAGCATCCATCGATCCCGCCGACGTCGAGCGGTTCGAGCGGCTGGGAGAAAGCTGGTGGGACCCGAAGGGACCCATGAAACCCCTGCACCTCATCAATCCGCTGCGCCTGCGCTTTGTCGAGGAGCAGATCGCTTCGCGCGGGGGCGCCGAACTTGGCGGCCTGCAAGTGCTTGATATCGGTTGCGGCGGCGGGCTCTTCAGCGAGGCGCTGGCGAAAGCAGGCGCCGAGGTTACGGCCCTGGACCCTTCCCCCGGCGTGATCAGCGTCGCGCGCAAGCATGCGGCGAAAGGTGGTCTGACGATCGATTACCGCGCTGAGACGGCCGAGGCCATGGCGCAGAGCGGGGCGCAGTTCGATGTGGTCTGCGCCATGGAGGTGCTTGAGCATGTGGTGGACATGCCCGCCTTCGTCGCCACCGCCTGCTCCATGGTGAAGCCAGGCGGCTGGTTCTTCGCCGCCACCCTCAACCGCACCTTCAAGAGCTTCGCGCTCGCCATCGTGGGGGCGGAATATGTGCTGGGTTGGGTGCCCAAGGGGACGCACCAGTGGGAGAAGTTCATTACGCCCGCCGAACTCGAGGACGCGATCGAGGACGCGGGACTGGCGGCGCAGGCGCGCGCAGGCGTCGTTTTCCAGCCCCTTCGCAACAGATGGACGGTCTCCCGCGACACCGACATCAATTACATGATGTCCGCCCGCCGCTTGTGAGCATCTGCACTGAGGCGGATTAACCACGCTCCCGGATTTGTCTCCCGACCGGGGTGACGGCCAAGCTTCTCTCGTTTACGGTTTCTTAACCAATGCCTTGCGCGCGAGCGTCTGGCTTGGCTGGTTGGGCGGTCTGCGCGCCCGGTCCGTGGCCTGAAACCTTGGGCGAAGTTGAAGCGTGGGAACGTAGATGCGTGGGTTTGCGTATCGCACAGTGCTGGCGGGGAGCGTGTTTGCGCTTGGCTTGCTGCTGTCCAGCCAGGGCGGCGAGGCGGGCCAGCAGCGCCATCCCCGTTCCGAGCGCCTTCCCCAATCGACCTCGATAGCCATCAGCGGCCCCACGCTCACGCCCTTTGGCTGGGCGGATTTTTGCAGCCGCTATGAGGCCGAGTGCCCCGTGAACGTCCTTCCCGCCGAGGATCTTTCGCTGACCTCTGGCAACTGGAACACCCTTCGGCGCGTGAACCTGCTCGTCAACGCTTCGATCAAGCCTCGGTCCGACATGGACCACTGGAACCTGCTGGACCGTTGGGACCTCCCCACGGATGGTTATGGCGATTGCGAGGATTATGCTCTCCTCAAGCGCAAGCTCCTTATGGCGGAGGGCTTGCCTCGCCAGGCGCTGCTCATCACCATCGTCAAGGACGAAAACGGCGAAGGTCACGCCATCCTGACCGTCAAGACCGACCGGGGCGAGTTCATCCTCGACAACATGAACGACGAGGTGAAGCCCTGGGCTCAGGCGCCCTATCGCTTTGTGAAGCGCCAGTCCCAGACCGACCCCAATGTCTGGGAGCAGCTTGGCGAGCCCACGAGCGCGCCGCTGATCGTATCACGGTAAAACGGCTGTCTAATTCCACTCATCCGGCAGGGTCGGCAGCGGCATCACCGGCACGCCTTCTTCTACCAGCGCTTTGGCTTCGTCCAGAGTTGCGCGCCCGTGGATGGCGCGAATGGGGGCGTCGCCGCTGTGCATGTCGCGCGCTTCGGATGTGAAGCGGTCGCCGACATCTGTGGAGTTTTCAGTCAGTTTTTCATGCAGATCACGCACCATGGCGCGCAGGGCCTGCTGGCTCTCATCCAGCAAAGCCACAGGCTGGGCGGCTTCCAAGGGCGCCGGGACTGTAGGCGCAGGTGCGGCGGCTGCGACTTGCGCCTGCGCCTGCATGGCGGCCGCTGTTATGGCCGCCGTTTGCGCCCGGATCGCCTCCTTGCGCCGCGATGTTGAAACCGAGGGCGCCATCAGCGCCTTCGACACCTGCTTCGACTGGCAGGTCGGGCATTCCACAAAGCCCCGCTTGACCTGGGTCTCATAGCCCTCCGCATTCGAGAACCAGCTCTCGAATGTGTGGCCCTGATCGCAGATGAGCGCATATTTGATCATGGATAGGCCTCAGGCCAGCAGCGGATCGAGCTTGCCGGCGCTCTCAAGCGTGTGGAGATCGTCGCAGCCGCCCACATGCAGGTCGCCGATGAAGATCTGTGGCACCGTGCGTCGGCCGTTGGCGCGTTCCGCCATCGCGTTCTGCGCCTTGGCGTCGCCATCGACGGAGATTTCCTCGAAGGCCACATTCTTCCGCTGCAACAGCGCCTTGGCGGCGTCGCAATAGGGGCACCAGAGTTTCGTGTAGATCGTGACGGGGGGCATCGGCATTCCCAAGGCGTTG
>CANGTC010000289.1 GCA_947456505.1 Beijerinckiaceae bacterium | reverse complement strand
CTTTTGCATGGCTCGGGCGATGCCGCAGGCTGGCCAAGGATTGGGAGTGTCTGAACCGCAAGGCGCTCGCTTTCCTGCGATTGGCGTCCATCAGGTTGATGCTCAGAAAGCTATGCAATCCATAATGAACTTCGCGGACAGACTCTCAGGGCGTCAGCACCACGAAATCGGTGGCGGTCTTGCCGGTCTCGCGCCCCAGACCCTGATCGGAAATGACCAGAGAAGCGCCGGGGCTCAGGCGACGCCCCACCTCGATGCGGGCCTCTTCGGGGATCTGGATCCGCTCCAGCGCTTCGGCCGCGCCAAGGCCGCGCGCGTCCTTCACCGGCAGGCTCACCAGCGACCATCGGGTGGACTGGTCCTTGGGATTGGCCTCCATGGCGGTGAAGAGATGGGAACCGAGCGCGACTCCCGCCTCGATCTCGACGGGACTCTCGTAAACTGGCTCAAAGCCCTGGCGGATGAAGAGTTTGCGCTCCTTGCCGCTGATGAAGATGGAGACATGGCCCTGAGGCTGGGGCTTGGGCTTTTGCGCCTCAGCTTTCGGCGCGGGTTCCGGCTCGACAGGCGTGATTTCGATCGGCGGCGGCTCAGGACGCAAGGCCTCCACAGGCGGATAGGCGACCTTGATCACGCTTGCGGATTCGCCAAAGGCCGGGGGCTCGACTGGCGCCGCCTCGCCCGCCGGAGTCGGCGCCGCGACCACCTCCGCCGGGACGGGCGGAAGCGCGGCCTGGGGCAGCACCGTGGCCGGAGGCGCCGGGAGAGGGGTATCCCAGGGAAGCGCGGCGAAGAGCTTGGGATGGGCGAAGTCGGCGGGCGTGACGGGCTGGTCGGTGATGATGACCCGGGCGCCCATGCGGGTATAGCCGAAGAGCTTCTTCGCCACATCGGCGGGCAGGCGAACGCAACCGTGGGAGGCAGGGCGTCCCGTCACATGGCCCTGATGCAGGGCGACCCCGGACCAGGTGATGCGCTGCATGAAGGGCATGGGCGCATTGCTGTAGATGTTCGAGCGGTGCATCCGTTGCTTCTGCAGGACGGTGAAGACGCCGCGCGGAGTCTCGTGGCCCGCCACCCCCGAGGAAACCATGGAGCGGGCGACCACGACCCCGTTGTCCCAGATGGTCAACCGCTGATCCGCCAGGGAAACCGCCAGAATGACGGCTCCCCGGGGCTTGTCGGGCCAGTTTTCCTGCGATCCGGCGAGCGCCGGGGCGGCGGGCTCCGTGCGGCGGAAACGGGCCTGCGCCAGATCGACAGGCGCAAGGGTCAGCAACAGCGCGGACAGGCCTGTGAGGGCCAGAGGGCGGTGGAGGCGGCGGGCGCCGCTGGCGACATGACGGGTCACGACAAATCCGGGCTTTGGATGGCCGAATAATTCAATCATCCATCCCCTGCACAGTCACCTTGGCTAATCGGATGGTCAAGACCCTGTTACGCGGCGTCGTCTACCCCTCCGGCCTCCAACCTTCGACGTAGGCGGGAAAAGGCTAGCCTGATCCGTGACTTAACCGTACCTAACGGCAGACCGGCCCGGGCGGCGATCTCGGAATGGGAGAGGCTTTCGAAAAAGGCCAGCTGAACGAGGACGCGCTGCTCCTCCGGCAGATCGGCCATGGCCAGGCGCAGAACATCCTCGCGGGTCTGCGCATCGATCTGGCCGTCGGCGTCCGGGGCCTGCTCGTCGGGAATATCCAGGGCGTATTCGGCCGGATCGACATAATCGACCCGGTCCCGGCGGGCGATGTCGATGCGCCGATTGCGCGCCACCCGGTAGAGCCAGGTGCCAAGGCTCGATTTGGCCGGATCAAAAAGGTCCGCCTTGTGCCAAAGGGTGACCATCACCTCCTGGGTGATCTCCTCGGCGGAAGCGCGATCAGCCCCCAGGCGCAGCAAATAGGCGTTCAGACGCGGGCTGTAATAGTCGAACAGAGCCGCGAAGGCCTGGCGATCCCGCCGCTGGGCCACCGACGCCACGAGGGCGGCATGTTCGGAAGCGAGCGGGGTCATGAGGTGGTTCTGCGTTCCATGTTCATTTGATGCAATGTGCCACGGCGACGCCCGTTGCGAAACCACAGAATGACTTGTATCCCGAGTTGGTCTGAATTTCGCCTGTTTCGCTTGTCTTGCTGCGGACATTATGTCGCGCAGATCGGCGGACATGGAGTAAAATACGCAAATGATTCGCTTTCTCACTCCTTCAGCCACCCTCCTCGCCGGCGCGCTCGCCGCCGGAGCCCTGATTCTCGGCACCTGCGCCGCCCCGCCCGCCTTCGCGCAGGGCAAGGCCGCAGACCCCAAGAAGCCCGATCCGAAAAAGGAGGAGGCCAAACCCGGTGCGCCCGCCAAACCTTCCGCGATCGACAAGATCAACGACTGGGGCGTCTATGTCGCGGGCGCCGCGAAGGCCAAGACCTGCTACGTGCTCGCCGAGCCCAAGGAACGCGCGCCCAAGGAACTCAAACGCGATCCGGGCTATGTCTTCATCACCCACCGCCCGGGCGAGAATGTCCGCAACGAGGTCTCGGTGGTGATGGGCTTTGACGTGAAGCCCGACTCCACTCCCAAGGCCGAGGTTGGCTCCGCCAATTTCGCCCTGATCGCCAAGGGTCCGAACCTCTGGCTCAAGAACGCCGCCCAGGAGACGGAGTTCGTGAACGCTCTGCGCAAGAGCCCGCGCCTGATCATCAAGGCGGATTCCCTGCGCGGCAACACCACCACGGACACCTATGCTCTGGCGGGCGTCAGCGCCGCGCTCGACCGTATCGGCAAGGAATGCCAGTAAACAGACCAGCTCCCCGTCGTCTTTCGGTCATGCATCAAAAGTAGCGCCGACCAAAGTGTGAGGCGGCGCCTGCTTGTTTCAAAGCCCTCCTCTGGCGCATAATGAGCGCACAATCAGCACGTCGGGACAGCCGCTGGCGCGGCGTCCTTCGCCGGGAGGAGCATCCATGTCAGAGAAAATCTATCCGGTCAGCGCCGATTGGGCGCAGCGCGCCTTCATCAACGAGGCGAAATACAAGGAGATGTACGCCCGCTCCGTGTCCGACCCCAACGGCTTCTGGGGCGAACAGGGCAAGCGCATCGACTGGATGACGCCCTACACCAAGGTCAAGAACACCAGCTTCGGCCCCGGCGACGTCTCGATCAAATGGTACGAGGATGGCGTCACCAACGCCGCCTACAACTGCGTGGACCGGCATCTGCCCAAGCGCGCCAACCAGACGGCGATCATCTTCGAGGGGGACGACCCGTCGGACTCTCGCCACATCACCTATCAGGAACTGCACGAGCAGGTCTGCCGCTTCGCCAATGTGCTGAAGGCCCATGGCGTCAAGAAGGGCGACCGCGTCACCATCTATCTGCCGATGATCCCGGAAGCGGCCTACGCCATGCTGGCCTGCGCGCGCATCGGAGCCGCCCATTCGGTGGTCTTCGGCGGGTTCTCGCCGGATTCGCTCGCCGGCCGCATCGAGGATGCGAGCACCGATGTGCTCATCACCGCCGATGAAGGCCTGCGCGGCGGCCGCAAGGTGCCGCTGAAAGCCAATGCGGACGCGGCCGCCGAGAAGGCGCCCGTCAAGACCATGGTCGTCGTGCAGCGCACCGGCGGCAAGGTGGACATGAAGCCCGGCCGCGACGTGTGGTTCCACGAGGAGGCCGCGAAGGTGTCTCCGGTATGCCCGCCTGAGCCCATGAATGCGGAAGATCCGCTGTTCATCCTCTATACCTCCGGCTCCACCGGCAAGCCCAAGGGCGTCGTGCACACCACCGGCGGCTATCTCGTCTACGCCTCCATGACCCACCAATATGTCTTCGATTACCACGAGGGCGATATCTATTGGTGCACGGCGGATGTGGGCTGGGTGACCGGCCACAGCTACATTCTCTACGGGCCGCTCGCGAATGGGGCGACCACCCTCATGTTCGAGGGCGTGCCGAACTATCCCAATGACGCGCGCTTCTGGGAAGTGATCGACAAGCACAAGGTCAATATCTTCTACACCGCCCCCACCGCCATCCGCGCCCTCATGCAGAAGGGCGAGGACATCGTGAAGGCGACCTCACGCGCCTCCCTGCGCCTGCTGGGCTCGGTGGGCGAGCCGATCAATCCCGAGGCCTGGGAATGGTATCACCGGGTCGTCGGCAACAGCCGCTGCCCCATCGTGGACACCTGGTGGCAGACCGAGACCGGCGGCATTCTCATCACCCCGCTCCCCG
>CANGTC010000288.1 GCA_947456505.1 Beijerinckiaceae bacterium | reverse complement strand
TGCATGGAGAGCGGCGGCGCGAACGCACGTCGGCCCGTCAAGGGCGAGGGCTTCGCAAGAGAACCCGCGAAGCCGCCTTGAGAAGCTTAGATCTTCTTCAGGCTGTCGGCGCTGGACTTGCCACTGCGCTTGTCGGCGACGATTTCGTAAGAAACCTTGTCGCCTTCGTTCAAGCTGCTGAAGCCTGCACGCTCGACGGCGCTGATGTGCACGAACACGTCAGTTCCACCCTGGTCAGGCTCGATGAACCCGAAGCCCTTTTGACCATTGAACCACTTCACTGTACCGGTAGCCATAGAATTTCCTATCGTCTTGCCCGGCAACTGCCGGAAAATGCTTATAGCACCAAAAATAAAGTTTTCACAAACTGAGCAGGAATTATTTTATTATTTATTTTGAAGGGAACTTTTTACTATGAAAGCGCCAGCGCTCGACCAAATGATCGAGCGCTTTTATTTTGCCTAATCAACGACAACCGACTCGAAAAACCTTGGCGCGAGCACAGGGCCCCATTGCGCCAGATTTTCGTCGGTAGCGGGATAATCGCCTGCGGGCATGTCGGCGGTGAGCAGGTCCCCATCGGCGTAATGCTCGAACATGTAACCCCAGGGGCTGCGCCAGTAATCGAAGACCTGGCTGCCGAGCAGGTGGCGACCGACGCCCCAGGCCGGCTTGTAACCCTTTTCCTTCAGCCATTCGTGGCCGATGTGGACCGCGTCCGGGTCCTGCACCTCGAAAGAGGCGTGGTGGACATTGATGTCGCCGGGTGTGTGAAGGGCGAAGATCGTGTGGTGATCCGCCGGGCGGTCGCCCCGGTTGCAGCGCAGGAAATTGCCCAGCGTCGAGGCCTGATCGCCGGGCACATGCAGCCGGTCTGTGACGAGCATGCCCAGGGTCTCCTGAAACCAGCGGGCGCCGGCGTCGCCATCATTGAACTTGAGCACGCAATGGCCCAGGCGCACCACCCGGGCGGGCTCATGGTCGGGCCGCTGAAAGCTTTTGATCCGCTGTTTCTGCAAGGCGAAGTTGACCGGCAGGGGCGCCCGCAAGGGCAGGGGATCGACGAGCGTCATGCCGTGAACCAGATCGACCCGATAACCGTCGGGGGCTGTGAGCCGCACCCGCTGGCCGCCACCCGGCCCCTCGATCGCCTCGATGGCGGAGGCGCCCGGCAGGCGGCTGGCCTCATCCAGCTCAGCCGCCGATCCCGCCAGCATCCCCACGCCCGCAAAGCCGGGTTCGCCCTTCTCGGTGACGTGAATGAAGGGATAGGTCCCCGCGCCGCGCATGTAGAGCCGATCCGCCGTGCGGGCGGTCTCGACCATGCCGAAATCCGTCAGGAATTGCGCGTGTTTGTCGAGATCAGGCGCGCGATGCGCCACATAGACGATATCCTGCACCTTGATCATCGTATCCTCCCTTTTGCGCCACGACGGCGTTTGAACGCCATTATGACGTCTGTCGCAGCTTTGAAAAGGGCGGAGGCGCTGTCAAGGCCGCGTCTGGCCATCTCCGCGCACGCGATAATTGAAGGAACAGAGCTGTTCGAGGCCGACGGGGCCACGCGCATGCATGCGGCCCGTGGCGATGCCGATCTCCCCGCCAAAACCGAATTCCCCGCCATCGGCGAACTGGGTGGAGGCGTTGTGCAGCACGATAGCGGAGTCCACCTCCGCCAGAAAGCGCTCCGCCGCCTGTTCGGACTCCGTGATGATGCAGTCTGTGTGGTTGGACCCATAGGTGGCGATATGGTCCATGGCGGCCTGCAGGCCAGCAACCACCTTCACCGAAATGATGGCCTCCAGATATTCCGTGTGCCAGTCGGCTTCGGTGGCCTCCTTGACGCGGGGGTCTGTGGCGCGGACCAGGTCGTCGCCGCGCACCTCGCAGCCCTTGTCGAGCAGCATGGTCACCAGCGGCGCCAGATGGGTTCCCGCTGCGGCTTCATCCACCAGCAAGGTCTCCGCCGCGCCGCAGATGCCGGTGCGCCGCAGCTTGGAGTTCAGAACGAGGGTCTTGGCCTTCTCAAGGTCGGCGGCGCCGTCCACATAGACATGCACGATGCCTTCGAGATGAGCGAAAACGGGCACTCGCGCGTCTTCCTGCACGCGCTCCACAAGGCTCTTGCCGCCGCGCGGCACGATGACGTCCACATGGCCGCCGAGGCCCTTGAGCATCTCGCCCACCGCCGCCCGGTCGCGGGTGGGCACCAGAGAGATCGCCGCATCGGGCAGACCGGCGGTGCGCAGGCCCTCCACGAGGCAGGCGTGGATGATGCGCGAGGAATGGAAACTGTCGGAGCCGCCGCGCAGGATCGCGGCGTTGCCCGCCTTGAGGCAGAGGGCGCCCGCATCCGCCGTCACATTGGGGCGGCTTTCATAAATGACCCCGATGACGCCCAGCGGCGTCGCCACGCGCTCGATCTTGAGCCCGTTGGGGCGCTCGTAAGTGGCGAGCACACGCCCCACAGGATCAGGCAGAGCCGTAATGTCCTCCAGCCCCTTCGCCATGGCCTCGACGCGGGCTTCGGTAAGCAGGAGGCGGTCAAGATTGGCCTTGCTGGCGTTGGCGGCGGTCGCCGCCTCCATGTCGCGGGCGTTGGCCTCAAGCACGTCCCTCATGGAGGTGCGCAGCAGACCCGCGGCCACCATGAGCGCAGCGTTCTTGCGCTGGCGCGGCGCGAGCGCCAGCTGCCGTGCGGCGCGGCGCGCCTCGCGGCCGAGCTCCAGCATGGTGTGCGCCACATCGCGCTTCTCGCCGCCGCCTTCGATCACCCTGAACTTGTCCGCCATGGTCCTGAACCCGCCTTTTCACTGGCGCCACCTTACTCCATCCACGCGCCCGCGTCACAGACCCTTCAAAGCCATTTCGCCCGTTTGAAGCGCCAGTAGAGGGTGATGCAGAGCAGGAAGATCACCGCGATGACGGTGTGATAGCCGTAATGCAGCTCAAGCTCCGGCATATTCTTGAAATTCATCCCGTAAACACCGGCGATCGCGGTGGGCACGGCGAGGATGGCGGCCCAGGCCGCGAGCTGGCGGGTGATGACGCCCTGCCTTTGCTGCTCCAGCAAGGTGCCGATTTCGAACACGGAGGTCAGCACGTCGCGCAGGCCCGCGACCATGCTCTCCATGCGCCGAACGTGATCGAGCACATCGTTGAAATAGGGCCGCACCTCATGGTCGATGCAGGGCAGGTCGAGATTGACCAGCTTGCGCACCATCTCGGAGGTCGGTCCCAGCACCCGCTGGAACTTGATGAGCTGATGGCGCAGGGTGAAGAGGCGCGTCACCTCCTCGCGATTGAGAAATTCATCCAGCGCGCGACGCTCCATGGCCAACACCTGATCCTCGATCGTCTCGACGATGGGCAGATAGCCATCGACGACATAATCAAGAATGGCGTGCAGCACATAATCGACCCCATGCATCAGCAACTGGGGCGAGGCCTCCAGTTGCGCGCGCAATTGCGTATGGGCGCGCGTGGAGCCGTGGCGCACGCTGATGATGTGATTGGCGCCGACGAAGATCGAGGTCTCGCCATAGTTGATCCGGTCTTCATCCAGATGGGCGGTGCGCATGGTGACGAAGAGCTGGTCGCCGTAGATGTCGAGCTTGGGCAACTGATGGGCCCGCAGCGCATCCTCCACCGCCAGGGGATGCAGGCCGAAATTCTGCTGCAGGCTGCGCAGCTCATCCTCGGTGGGCTCCAGCAGGCCGATCCAGACGAATTCCCCATGACCGACCATGTGGGGCATGGGCTGGTCAAGATGGACTTCCTCGATCCTTTTTCCCCCACGATAGAGATAGGCTGCGACGACGCTCATGCGCTCCCCTCCCACGACTCGCCATGGCGCAGGATTGCCTTGGAATGCGGCCCGTGTCCATCGCACGGGCGCGCCTTGCGGGGCGGGCGGGAAACCGCCATCATGCAGGCGTGGATCAGGAGAGGGCCAGCCGCCAATGGGCCTTCCCGCAGGAGAAACGCCCATGACCATCGCCCGCCGCAACCTGTTGCAGGGACACGAAACCACCGACAGTTGATATGTAGCGTCTGAGTTCGATCAAAGGGGCTGCGGGGACCCGCAGCCCCCTTTACCGAACAATTCAACGTCTGTGACCTTGCCCCCAACTTTTATCCACTCTGAAGTTCGTTCGGGCGGTTTGATTTGCCCCGGGGGGCGGGTGTAGCGGCGGGAGACGGCGCGGAGCTGGTGGGGTTGCGCAGCGCCGTCCCCCGACGCGGGAACGTCTTGGCGAACTC
>CANGTC010000287.1 GCA_947456505.1 Beijerinckiaceae bacterium | reverse complement strand
GATGATCGAAGCCGCCGACGAGATCATAGAAGCGCTTGATCTGCGCGATCACCTGATCGGGCGTGCCATACATGACCACGCCCTGCTCGCGCTGGAATTCCAGCGTCTGCGCGCGCATGGCGTCCGTGCGGCCCGAGAAGGTGCCCTGCAGGGCCTTCACGTTGAACTCCACCGGCACATAGCCAGGGGGATTGCGGTACTGGGGCTCGGTCTTGGCCGCCATGTACCAGACCAGTTCCTTCATGCCCGCTTCGGCCTCAGCCTCCGTGTCCGCCACATAGACGAGCGGCATGAAGGCGGTGCCGCCGCCGCCGGGCTGGCCGTTGAGGCGATAGGAGCCGCGATAGGCGTCAAAGAGCTGGCGCACCTTTTCATAGGGCTGCAGGAAGGTCGCGAAGACGAAGCCGCGCGCGGCGGCGCGGGAGATGCCCGCAAAGTCGCTCGAGCCCGTCAGCCAGATCGGGGGATGGGGATCCTGATAGGGGCGCGGCCAGATGTTCACGGCGCGGCGCTGGGTGAACTTGCCTTCGAAATTGAAGGGCTCGTCATGGCTCGTCCAGGCCTTCTGGACGAGGTCGATGCCCTCCCACAGGCGCTCGACGGTCTGGGTCGGATTGGTGTTGGCGGCGAAGATCTCGTAAGGCACGCCGCGCACGAAACCGGCGCTGAGGCGGCCGCGCGAGATGCAATCGATCATCGCCATTTCCTCGGCGATGCGCAGCGGGTCGCCGCGGTTGGCGACGGGATTGCCGAGAATGCAGATCTCGCCCTTGCTGGTCTGGCGCGCGAGGATCGCGAGCGAGAGCGGGGCGGCCACGTCGAGGCAGGTGGCGGTCTGATGGTGCTCGTTCACCATCATGTTCAGACCCGCGTCATCGGCGATCATATATTCGTCGAGATAGCGGTTGTAGAGATCCGCGCCGATCTTGGGATCGAAGTGCTTGCTCTCCAGCGACACGCGCATGGTCGAGAGCGTGTCGAGCGGCGGCAGATGCGGATAGGGCATCTCGGTGAAGTACCAGGCTTTCATGTCCGGCTCCTTGGGGTTTGTCGCGCTCAGGCGAGAAAGGCGTTGATGAGCTTCGCCACTTCGGCGGGCTGCTCGATCTGGGGATAGTGACCGGCGTTCGGCACGGTGACGAAAGAGGCGCCTGGCACATGCTGGCTATAGGCCTTGCCATAGGCGGCGGTTGTGACGCCGTCATTCTCGCCCCAGATGAATTGGGTGGGAACCTTGATCCGAGGCAGGCGGATCTTCAGCTTGGGATTGTGCATGTAGGGTTCCCAGCAGAAGCGCGCGAAGCTCTCGAGGTTGCGCGCGACGATGGCGATTTCCGCCTCGGGGGTGTTCGTATAGTCGCGCTTGCCGAAATCGACATTGTGATACTTGAGAGCCGCGACCTTGGCGGGATGGAGCGTCCAGATGTCCTGGATGTCCCGGTCGAAGGGGCCGCCGATCTTCACGCCGAAGGGGTTCACCAGCGAGAGCTTCGAGATGAAGCTGTCGTCCTTGACCGCCATTTCGGCGGCGATCCAGCCGCCGAGCGACAGGCCAAGGACGGGGGTCTTCTTGATGCCAAGCTTCTCGATGACGTCGAGGAAGATATAGGAGATATCGTCGGGGCTGCTGATCCAGTCGGGACGCTCCGAATTGCCGAAGCCTGGGGCCATGGGCATTACGAGTTCATGAGACCTGGCGAGTTCGGCGATGAAGGGCGATGTGCGCTCGAATGCCGCCTCCTCGCTCAGAAGCACCAGCAGGGGGCTGCCGGAGCCCATCCGCTCGACCTCGATCTTCATCCCTTGAATCGTTAAGAACTCGGACATTATCTCCATCCCGGTTTGTGGATCTGGGCCACAGCAAAAGCATAGCCCAACCTGTTGCCCACAGTGATGGGCAAGCCATGTGGGTGGTCAAGGCCCACCGGTGGACGAGCGCACAAGGAGTATTCATTTTCGGCAATGAGCTGCGCTATGATGCAAAAATCGCAATCGGGCTTGAGGGCCCGGGTATGGAAGAGCGCAGACGCATGGAGCCGGTCCTCACCATCGACAAGCTGGGTCTGGCCAACTGGATCGCCACGGGCTCCAGCCCCGACAGTCGGCACGCTCATTTCGTCGCCGCTGATTTGCCTGCGGCGCGGCAGCGCATTCTGGAGGTCAGCCAGGGCAAATGCCGCTTCACCGTTTCGGATTCCGGCCCTTTCCTGCAGTTTCGAGAGGCGCACGCCCAGGCGGGCCAGCTGGCCATCAAGTTCTTCAGCTGGGATTGCTTTGGCAAATGCGAGACCTCGGTCATGCGAGCGGCCAGCCATCATGTGAACCTGCACATCCCCCTGAAGGGCTCCTTCGAGGCGCGGCAAGGCGGGCAGGCGGTCACCGTGCGGCCCGGCGAAATGCTCATGGTCTCGTCGCCTGGCATGATCCGGCGGCGCTGGGAGGGGCCCTGCGACCTCCTGAATGTGGCCATCAGCCGCAAGGCTGCGGTCAATGTCTTCTCCCACCTGCCGGACGCCAGCGGCCTCCTGAGCCTGCCTCTGGTGACGCTCGATATGAACGAACACCTCACCCTGTCCCATTTCATTGAGACCATCGTGCAGGATCTGGGGCGGGCCCAGCCCTCCCTCTCCGCGCCCGATGCGATCCCCCATGTGGAGCGGCTTTTGCTGACCTTGCTGGCGCAGGCCCTGCGGGGGTCCGACAGCCTGCCCCAAAGGCGGGAGTCCGCTTCCGTCGCCCCTTGGTACGTTCGCCGTGCGGAGGAGTATCTACGCGATAATTATATGAATAAAATCAGTATGAAAGAACTGGCGGCCGCCTGCGGTGTGAGCGTGCGGACGCTGCATTACGGTTTCGACAAGTTTCGCGATCATTCCCCGGCCGAACGGCTTCGGGCGATTCGCCTCACCCAGGCGCGCAACGCGCTCATCGAGGCGCGCATCAGCGGCAACAAGATCGCCGATGTCGCGCGCCTGTCGGGCTATGAGAACAAGAGCCAGTTCTCGCGGGATTACAAAGCCTATTTCCACGAAAGCCCGACCGCGACCCTGCGGGCGGCTTTCGGTTAGGCCTTGTTGCTGCCGAAGGGCTGCTGATCCGTCAGGTGAATGCCATAGCCCTCAAGCCCCACCACCTTGTGCTGGGAGTTGGTCAGCAGAACCATGTTGCGAATGCCAAGATCCTGCAGGATCTGGGCGCCGATGCCATACTGGCGAAGGTCGGCCATCGGCGTGCTCATGGGCTGGCCCTGGCGCTCCTTGATGAAGCGGCTGAGCGTCGTCTGGGTGGGCTCGCGGATCACCACCACGACGCCACGATCCTTTTCCGCAATGAACTCAAGCGCCTCCTCCAGTTCGCCCGCACGCGAGCGCGCCTCGCCCCGGAAAAAGACGCTGGCGGTCTGGTCGCCAAGGCTGTCGGCCAGCAGGTTGTGCTGGTGAACGCGCACGTAAACCGGCTCGTCGCCGCTCACATCCCCGCGCACGATGGCCAGATGCTCCGCATAGGTGACCTTGTTGGCGTAGACGCGCACATCGAAGGCGCCGCCGAAGCGGCTGTTGATCTTCGAGGTGGCGACCAGTTCGATCAGCTTCTCGGTACGGCGCCGATAGGCGATGAGATCAGCGATGGTGGCGATCTTCAGCCCATGCTCCTGGGCGAAGGTCATCAGGTCCGGCATGCGGGCCATGGTGCCGTCGTCGTTCATGATTTCGCAGATGACGCCCGATGGGTTCAGCCCCGCCAGACGCGACACGTCCACCGCCGCCTCCGTATGGCCCGCGCGCACCAGCACGCCGCCGTCCTGGGCGATCAGGGGGAAGATATGGCCGGGGGAGACGATGTCGTGGCGGCCATTGCTGCTGTTGATGGCCACCGCGATCGTGTGTGCGCGGTCGGCGGCCGAGATGCCCGTGGTGACGCCTTCCCTGGCCTCGATGGAGACCGTGAAGGCGGTCTGATGCTGGGCCTGGTTCTTCTGGGCCATGGGCTGGAGGCCCAATTCCTCGACCCGCTGGCGGGTCATGGACAGGCAGATCAACCCGCGTCCGTGCTTGGCCATGAAGTTCACGACTTCCGGAGTGGTCTTCTCTGCGGGAATGACCAGATCGCCTTCGTTCTCCCGGCCCTCATCGTCCACCAGAATGAACATGCGGCCCTGGCGCGCATCCTCGATCACTTCTTCGATGGTCGACAAACGGAACGCTTTTGCTTCGGACATCGTGGCTTTCCTGCACCGGCTCCAGCCGGCGGCGAAGATTTCGGGGCGCGGG
>CANGTC010000286.1 GCA_947456505.1 Beijerinckiaceae bacterium | reverse complement strand
GTTGAGCACCGCATCCTCCGACGCCTCCCGCAGGCCATCGGACCCATGCGACAGCATATAGGCGAAGGCGCGCACGAACATGCCCATCTGCCCATGGAACACGCAGAGCCGCCCGAAGGGCTGCGCCTCGCCTGCATCGTTCTCATGCTCGACAAAGGCCAACGCGCCGTCGTCGTTCTTTTGCAGGAACGGCACGGGCGCGAAAGGCGCGAGGCGCTGGGAGAGCACCACCGGACCAGAACCCGGCCCGCCGCCGCCGTGGGGCGTAGAGAAGGTCTTGTGGAGATTGATATGCATGGCGTCGACGCCGAGATCACCGGGCCGCACCTTGCCGACGATGGCGTTGAAATTAGCGCCGTCGCAATAAAAATAAGCGCCCGCTTCATGCACCGCCGCAGCGATCTCCACCACCTCGGGTTCAAACAGCCCGCAGGTGTTGGGATTGGTGAGCATGATGGCGGCCACATCCGGCCCCAGCGCGGCCTTCACCGCCTCTGCGCTCACGGTGCCATCCGCGCGCGCAGGCACGGCGCGCACGCTGAAGCCGATCAGCGCGGCGGTGGCGGGATTGGTGCCGTGGGCGCTTTCGGGCACGATCACGACCGTGCGAGATTTCGCCTCGCCGCGCGCCTCGAGCGCCGCGCGGATCGCCATCATGCCGCACATCTCCCCATGGGCGCCCGCCTTGGGCGACATGGCCACCGCCTGCATGCCCGTGAGTTCGAGCAGCCAGTGACTCAGCTCGTCGATGAGCGCCAGCGCGCCCTGCACGGTCGATTGCGGCTGCAGGGGATGCACATCGCTGAAGCCCGGCAGGCGCGCCATGGCTTCATTGAATCGCGGATTGTGCTTCATGGTGCAGGAGCCAAGCGGATAGAGCCCCGCGTCAATGGAATAGTTCTTCTGGGACAGCCGCACATAATGGCGCATGGCCTCGGGCTCGCTGAGGCCCGGCAGGCCCATGGATCCCCTGCGCTCGAAGGCGCCCAGACGCGAAGCGACCTGCGCAGGCTCCGCCACATCGACGCCTGTGATGTCGAGGCGACCGGTTTCGAAAATCAAGGGCTCCTCAACCTGCAAGGCGCGCGCGCCGGTGAAGGTCTGATGGGCGCTCAACGCGCCGCCCTGCGGGGCCGTGGGACGGCCTTCCCTGTTCATCATCATGCGGCTCCATTGATGAGGGCGTCGAGCGACTGCGCGAGGGCTTCGCGGTCTTCGTCCGTATTGATTTCCGTGCTGGCGATGAGGATGAGATCGTCCAGCCCCGCACCCGGCGAAAGCCGCGACACAGGCACGCCGCCGAGGATCCCGCGCCTGGCGAGACGCTCGACAATGTCGGCGCCGTCGCCGGTCACGCGAATGGTGAATTCGTTAAAGAAGGTCTCGTTCAACACGGCCACATTTGGGACAAGCGCAAGCCGATCGGCGAGCAGCGCTGCGTTGGCGTGGTTGACCTGCGCGAGGCGCCGCAGACCCGTCTCGCCCAGCAGCGTCATATGGATCGAGAAGGCCAGCGCGCAGAGGCCGGAGTTAGTGCAGATGTTGGAGGTCGCCTTCTCGCGCCGAATATGTTGCTCGCGGGTGGAGAGCGTCAGCACGAAGCCGCGTCGGCCCTGCGCATCCACGGTCTCGCCGCACAGGCGCCCGGGCATCTGCCGCAGATATTTCTGCCGCGTGGCGAAGAGGCCCACATAGGGACCACCGAAGTTGAGCGCATTGCCCATGGACTGGCCCTCGCCCACCACGATATCCGCGCCCATCTCGCCGGGCGGCGTCACAAGGCCAAGGGAGACAACCTCGGTAAAGACCGCGATCAGCAGCGCGCCATGCTTGTGGCAGGCTTCGGCGATGGGGGAGAGGTCGCGCAGGTTGCCAAACACATCGGGCGATTGCACGACGACGCAGGAGGTCTCGCCGTCAATGCGCGCAAGTATATCCTCGCGCGCCGCCACATCAGGCGCAACGGCGTCAACTGTATCGCCAGCCATATGCGAATGGGTGCGCACCACATCTGCGTAATGGGGATGCAGCCCGCCCGACAATACGGCCTTGCGGCGGCGCGTGATGCGATGGGCCATCAGCACGGCTTCGGCAGTGGCGGTCGAGCCGTCATACATGGAGGCGTTGGCGACCTCCATGCCCGTGAGCGCGGCCACCTGCGTCTGGAACTCGAAAAGATATTGCAGCGTGCCCTGCGATATCTCGGGCTGATAGGGCGTGTAGCTCGTGAGGAACTCCGAACGCTGGATCAGATGATCCACGCTCGCAGGCACGTGATGCTTGTAAGCGCCCGCGCCCAGAAAGAACGGCGCGGAGGAAGCGGTCATGTTGCGTGCAGCCAGACGCATCAGCACGCGCCCGGCCTGCATCTCGCTCTTGCCCTTGGGCAGCGCGACGGGCCCGCGCAGGAGCTTGTCTTGCGGCACGCCCGCAAAGAGGGCGTCAATGTCGCTCACGCCCACGCGCGCAAGCATATCCGTGCGGTCGGAGGCCGTCAGGGGATGGTAGCGCATCACTTACTCCAGGGTCGCGAGATAGGCTTTGTAAGCGGCGTCATCCATGAGGCCCGCGAGTTCGCCTGCATTGCTGATGGCCATGCGGAAAAACCAGCCGCGATCCTCGGGCGCCTCATTCACAAGGCCGGGCTCTTTTTCGAGCACGCTGTTAACGGCTTCAATCTCGCCAGACACGGGGGCGAAGACTTCGCTCGCCGCCTTCACGCTCTCCACGACAGCGGCCTGATCGCCGCGCCCGAAAGCGGCGCCCACTGCGGGCAGTTCGACGAAGACGACATCGCCCAGCGCCTTCTGCGCATAGTCGGTGATGCCCACCGCGCCGATGGCGCCGTCGACGCGGATATATTCGTGGTCTTTGGTGTAGTAGGTCTGCGTCATGGCCTGCCTCATCCGCGATAAAAGCGATTGGGAACGAAGGGGAGCGCGACGATGCGCGCGGGCAAGGGCTTGCCGCGCACCACAAGGCGCACGGGCGTGTCGAGAGCGGCATGGGCGGCGGCCACATAGCCCATGGCGAGCGGCCCGTTCAGGCTCGGCCCGAAGCCGCCTGAGGTGACGACGCCGATCTCGGCGCCCGCCTCGTCAGTGATGACGGTCCCCTCGCGCGCGGGCGCCCGCCCTTCGGGCAAAAGCCCCACGCGCAGCCGCGTCGGCCCCTCGCGCATCTCGCGCTGGATGCGGTCAGCGCCGGGAAAGCCGCCCTCGGCGCGGCGGCGTTTGGAGATCGACCAGGTGAGCGCCGCCTCGACCGGCGAGGTCGTCTCGTCGATGTCGTGACTATAGAGGCAGAGGCCCGCCTCCAGCCGCAGCGAATCACGCGCGCCAAGGCCGATGGGCAGGACGTCCGGATTGGAGAGCAACTCCCTGGCGAAGGCCTCAGCCTCGCTGGCGGGCAGGGAAATTTCGTAGCCATCCTCGCCGGTATAGCCGCTGCGGGTCACCGTGAGCGGGACGGCGCCGAAGCGCCCCTCGCGCAGGGACATGAAGGGCATGTCGGCGAAGCCCGGCGCGAGGGTGGCGAGAGCCTCCGCAGCCAGCGGCCCTTGCAGGGCGAGCAGGCCGCGGTCTTCCAAAATTTCAAGCTTGAGCTCGGGGAGGGCCGCGCGCAGGCGGGCGAAATCCTGCACCTTGCAGGCGGCGTTGACCACGAGGAACAGGCGCTCGTCCCCATTGGGGGCGGGCGGCAGGCGCGTGACCATGAGGTCGTCGAGAATGCCGCCGTCCGCGTTCAGAAACTGGGTATAGCGGATTCGCCCCACCGCCAGCGCAGCCAGATCGCCGGGGACGAGCGTCTCGAGCCTTGCGGCGGCGTGGGGACCCGACAGGATCCCCTGCCCCATGTGGGAGACATCGAAGAGGCCCGCCTTGGCGCGGGTATGCAGATGCTCGGCCAGCACCCCCGTGGGATACTGGATGGGCATGTCATAGCCCGCGAAGGCGGCCATGCGGGCGCCGAGGGACAGATGCAGGGCGTGGAGCGGCGTCTTGAGAGGCGCGAGGTCGTCTGGGGAGCTGGACATGGCGTCCTGAGGGTTCGAGCGCAGACACGTCCCACCAACGCATGTTGGCGGACCGATAGCGCCCCCTCTGTCCGTGTACCTGAAAGATTTCCCGCCCTCGGGCGGTTACCCCCTTCGGTGGGCGCCAGCGTGAGCCGCGCCGCTTTCCAGAGCGTCATCCCCCAACGGTCCATTGGCCTGAGCGTTTCCGGGGCGGTTGCGCCTTCGGCGCCGGCGAACTTTCGTTCTCCGGACTCTTCCGCTGGGGT
>CANGTC010000285.1 GCA_947456505.1 Beijerinckiaceae bacterium | reverse complement strand
GCGTGGAGGCGTTTGCGCAGGAAGAGTTCGGGCTTCGTGTTCTTGCTGCGCACCGCGCGCATGATGTCGGAGCGGGTGGTCACGCCGCCGCCTGAACCGGCGCGCCCCTGACCAGCGCATCCAGCAGATGCATGCGCAAAAATCGAACGGCGGAAACCGCCAGCCCGTCGCCCAGCAGATGATAGGCGTCGTTGTAGCGGGCGGGCAGGATGTAATCGTCGGGCAGGCCCATGAGGCGGGCGGCCTCGCGGCCCGAGAGCAGGCGCGTGCGCACCCGGGCGCCATCGACCACCATGATGAACTGGCGGCTAGACCCGCCGCCGGGCGTGCGCAAGCAGCCGGCGATTCCATCAAACCGCACTTCCGCGCGCTGGACCTTGGCGCCTGTCTCATCAAGCCTGGTGCGCCGGTAGATGGTCCCCACCATGCGTACGCCTGCGGCCTTCGCTGCCTCCAGCTTGCGCAGATTGGCTGGCGACATGAGGCCAATGAGGCGGGCGGTTTCTTCGGGCCTGTGCCAGGGCGGATCGCCTGGGTCTTCTTCAATGAGATCGACAAGGCGCATGTTGTGGGCCGTGGGCGCGGGCAGGCTCCACCAGCGCCAGTGCTTTTGCGCCACGCGCGGCAAGGCGGCGACGGCGCGCACCAGCGCAGGCGAATGCCAGGGCGCCGAGGGCTCGCCCATGACGGCGCCCGCCAATTCCTCGCGGGCGCACAAAATGAACAGACGCGGCCGGGACTGGGGCAGGAAATGCGCGGCGTCGATGGTCAGCGCGCCCACCACATAGCCCAGCGCCGCGAGCGCGCGGGTGAGATCGGCGAAATCCTCCCCGCCATTGGAGGTCAGCGCGCCAATCACATTTTCGATGACCAGCAGCTTTGGCGCCCGGCCATCGGTCCGCAGCCCCTCTATGATGCGTTGAAAGCCCCAGAAGGCGCCGGAGCGGGCGCCCTTGAGGCCCGCTCCATGGCCCGCCAGCGACAGATCCTGACAGGGAAAGGAAGCCCAGGCGAGATCTGGAGCGCCCGGCAGGTCCGCCACGTCGAGCCGATGGATATCGCCCACATGCATGACGCCCTCGCCCCAGTTGGCGCGATAGCTGGCGGCTTTGCTGGCGTCGAAATCATTGGCGAAGAGACAGCGCCAGCCCTCTCCGAGCCCGGCGCGGGCCATGCCGCCGCCTGCGAAGAATTCATAGAAGGTGGGTTGGATCGCCTGCGCCGCCATGGGGCGAATCTAGACAGGTCGCGGCGCCCGGTCCAGACCGGACGCTGCTTTTGCGCCCCCTACTTCGCGTACAAATCCTTATACGTGTCGCGCAGCACGTTCTTCTGCACCTTGCCCATGGTGTTGCGGGGCAGGTCGTCCACGAAGAGCACGCGCTTGGGCTGCTTGAACTTCGCCAGCCGGTCTTCCAGCGCGGAGAGCACCGCCTTCTCGTCGATGGTCGCGGCCTTGTCGCGCACCACCACCGCCGTCACCCCCTCGCCGAAGTCGGCATGGGCCAGACCGATCACGGCGCTTTCGATCACGCCGGGCATGGCGTCGATCTCGTCCTCGACTTCCTTTGGGTAAACATTGAAGCCGCCGGTGATGACGAGATCCTTGCCGCGACCCACGATATGCACATAGCCGCGCTCGTCGATCTTGCCGAGATCGCCGGTGATGAAGAAGCCATCGACCTTGAACTCCGCCGCCGTCTTCTCAGGCATGCGCCAATAGCCCTTGAAGACGTTGGGGCCCTTGACCTCGATCATGCCGATCTCGCCCTGGGGCGTCGCCGCGCCCGTGTCGGGATCGCAGATGCGCGCGGAGACGCCGGGCAGAGGCATGCCCACGGTGCCCGCGACCCTATCGCCGTCATAGGGGTTCGAAGTGTTCATGTTGGTCTCGGTCATGCCGTAGCGTTCGAGAATCGCATGGCCCGTGCGGGCGCGCCATTCCCTGTGGGTTTCGGCCAGCAGGGGCGCCGAGCCCGAGATGAACAGGCGCATGTGCTTGGTGGCCTCCGGCGTCAGATCCGGGCGCTGCAAAAGGCGGGTATAGAAGGTCGGCACACCCATCATGGAGGTGGCGCGGGGCATCAGACGCATGATGGCGTCGGGGTCGAGCTTGGGCAGGAACAGCATGGTTCCGCCCGCCAGCAGCAGGGTGTTGGTGGCCACGAAAAGCCCGTGGGTATGATAGATCGGCAGGGCGTGGATGAGCACGTCAGACGCGCTGAAGCGCCAGAAGTCCACCAGCGTGAGGGCGTTGGAGGCCAGATTGTCATGGCTCAGCATAGCGCCCTTGGAGCGGCCCGTGGTGCCGGAGGTGTAGAGGATCGCGGCGAGATCATCGGGTCCACGCTCCACATCGCTGAAAACAGGCGAGGCGGCGGCCATGAGGGCCGCCAGCGTGCCGTCCTGCTTCACGCCCAGCGTCTCCACATGGGCGACCTTGGCGTCCGCCGCGACGCTGGCCAGCTTGTCCTTGAAGGCGGGGTCGCAGATGAAGACGCGCGGCTCCGCGTCGCCGAGGAAATAGGCGATCTCGTTGGGCGTATAGGCGGTGTTGAGGGGCAGGAAGACCGCGCCCGCACGCAGACAGGCCAGATAGAGCAGGATCGCCTCGGGGGATTTCTCCACCTGCACCGCCACCCGGTCGCCAGGCGCAACGCCAAGGCCCACCAGCACATTGGCGAGCTGGGCCGAGCCCGCATCAAGGCCCGCATAGGTGATGAGACGGCCGTCATGGTTCTCGATGAAGGTCTTGGCCCCATCGGGCATGCGGCGGCGGATGATGTCGTAGAGAAAAGCGGGCATGTCGTACCGTCCAGTGCTCTGATGAGCCTAGTTGGACGAGCCCGACGAAACTTGCAAGCGCGAACGCCCATTGTTGCGCAACATCCGGCGTACCGCGGTGGAGGCCGCCACCTCCTTCTTGTTGGCGTAGGCCTCGTGATTGGCCTCGATCTCGTCGAGAACATAGAGGTAATTCACCATCAGCCCCGCCCCGTCGCGCAGGGCCTTAGGCGAGAGGTCGCCCAGATAATTGATACGCTCAAGCCGCGCCCCATTGCCCAGATGGAACCGCGCCACCGGATCGCGCGGACGTCCATTGGCGCCCTTGGCGTGCAGGAAATACTCGGCGGCGAGGTTCTCGACCCCCTTGCGCAGGGCCTCAGGCTTTGCGACCTCGCCCGCCCAGGCCGGATTCGCCAGCGCCTTGGCGATCTCGCGGTCCTCCTCGGGCAGGGCCTGCGCCTCGCTGGAGAGCCATTTCATGAAGCCGGGCACGGGGGAGAGGGTGACGAAATTCTCAAGCTGCGGCAGCTCGCGGCGCAGTTCCTCCACCACCTGCTTGATCAGGAAATTGCCGAAGGAAATGCCGTCGAGCCCTCGCTGGCAGTTGGAGATGGAATAGAAGACGGCCGTGCGCGCCTTGCTGAGATCCGCGACCTGACGGGAGCTGGACAGCAAGGGCGCGATGGCGGCGGGGATCTGTTCCGTCAGCGCCACCTCGACGAAGATCAGGGGATCATCGTTGAGCGCGGGATGGAAGAAGGCGTAACAGCGCCGGTCCACCGGATCGATGCGGCTGCGCAGATCGTCCCAATCGCGGATGGCGTGGACGGCCTCGTAGCGGATGATTTTCTCCAGCACGCTGGCGGAGGTCGACCAGTCGATGCGGCGCAGCACGAGAAAGCCCCGGTTGAACCAGGAGGCCAGCAAGTGAGAAAAATCGCGGTCGAGGGTCGCCAGATCCTCCCGGTCCGACTTGAAATCGAGCAGGTCCTGGCGCATGCGCACCAGACTCGCCGTGCCGCCGGGCGCCCGGTTGAACCGGCGGAACAACTCCTGCCGACGCGGCTCGGCGGCGAAATGCAGCTCTGTGCCCGTTCGCCCACAGGGGTTCTCACGCCAGTCCTCGACCGCCTGGGCAAGACGCTTGGGGTCCGGGCCGAACCGCTCGGCAAGGGCCTCGAAGAAAGTGAGACGGGAGGGCGGATCAAGCCGCGCGTAACCATCCAGCGCCTCACGGGCCAGAGCCACGCCCGAGGCCTCGCCCCGGCCGGACAGAACGGCCTCACAGAGGTCGATGACTCCCGCCGCGCGGCGCGTGGGATCGACGTCGAGCTCCTTGCGGCCGAGCAGGCTGCGCCCCTTCTCGGAGATGCTCGCCAGAAGGTCGGAGAAGAAGGCCGTGTTCATGGACTGACCCAATCTCGGAAACCAATCCTGCGAGACTAATGACATGCGACCCCCCGGTCCAGCGGTGAAAGTGAGCAGCGGGCAAAAGCCCGTTC
>CANGTC010000284.1 GCA_947456505.1 Beijerinckiaceae bacterium | reverse complement strand
TCGCGGTCCTTGATGGCGCCGGTGCGGCGAATGTCGAGGCGGACGGAGGCGTAGAATTTCAGGGCGTTGCCGCCGGTCGTGGTCTCGGGCGAGCCATACATCACGCCAATCTTCATGCGGATCTGGTTGATGAAGATGACCATTGTCTTGGAGCGCGAGATCGAAGCGGTGAGCTTGCGCAGGGCCTGGCTCATCAGGCGCGCCTGCAGGCCGGGCTGCACATCGCCCATTTCGCCCTCGATTTCGGCGCGTGGGGTGAGGGCCGCGACGGAATCGATCACGAGAACATCCACTGCGCCCGAGCGAACAAGCGTATCGGTGATCTCGAGAGCCTGCTCGCCCGTGTCGGGCTGGGAGATCAGGAGATCCTCCAGATTGACGCCGAGCTTGCGGGCGTAGACCGGATCCAGCGCATGTTCCGCATCCACGAAGGCGCAGACGCCGCCACGCTTCTGGGCTTCCGCGATGACATGCAGGGTCAGCGTGGTCTTGCCGGAGGATTCCGGTCCGTAAATTTCAATGATGCGCCCGCGCGGCAATCCGCCCACGCCCAGCGCAATGTCGAGGCCGATGGAGCCGGTCGAGACGGTCTCGATTTCAACGGCCTGCTGGTTCTTGCCCAGCCGCATGATCGAGCCCTTGCCGAAGGCCCTTTCAATCTGTGAGAGCGCGGCGTCGAGCGCCTTTGTCTTGTCCACGGAGGTTCCTTCCACAAGGCGGAGATTCGCTTGGCTCACGGGTGATGCTCCTTCTGGCAGGCGCTCTGGAAATGCGCAACGGGTCAACTCAATCTATCCAGTGCCAGAAGTGTACCTTTTTTGTTCTTCTTTTCAAGTTCTTTTTTTGTTCTTCTCGAACTTTTTCATAAGCCCCTGATTCAGCTGCCGTGAATGTCGCCGCCGTTCACCGCGAGCACCTGTCCGTCCACATAGGAGGACTCATTCGAGACGAGGAACGAGGCCACCCGAGCGATTTCACTCGCCGCTCCGATACGGCCCACCAGGGTGCGTTCGCTCAGCTGATGCATGGTGTCTTCGTCGAAATGGGCGGACATGGCGGTGTCCGTGGCTCCGGGGCTGACCGCGTTCACGCGCACATGGAGGGGCGCGAAGGAGCGGGCGAGGGCGCCCACAAGCCCGATGATGGCGGACTTGGACGCCACAAAGGCCGGGCTGCTGTTGCCAATCCCGTCCTGTCTGCTCATGTTTGTCGAGCCCGAACTGGCCAGAACGATGGAGCCGCCACCAGTTGTGGCCATGCCCAGCGCCGCCGCCCGGGCGATCAGGAAGGTGCCGGCCACATTGATGGACAGAATCCGGTCGAAGCTCTCGGCGGTCATCTCTTCCCAGGGCTCGGTGCAATGCACGCCCGCCATGTGGATGAGCCCGTCGAGGCGCCCGAATCGCTTGATGGTGGCCTCGACCACCGCCAGACAGCTTGCCTCCTTCGAGACGTCGACCTGCTCCAGCAGCAGGTTGTCGAGAGCGTCTTCATGGGCGTCCGTGTGGTCCAGAGGTCTCAGATCTGCGGCGCAGACATTCACCCCATCATGCAGAAGGTGGTCCACGCAGGCGCCGCCAATGCCGCCCGCCGCCCCGGTGACGAGAAAAGTCCGCTTTGTCCTGTATGGCATCTTTTGCCCCTCGCGCGTCAGCACCGCGCCTTTAACTCAGATTTCCCTTCACCGCCTCGACGAGTTGCTTGAGGGTGAAAGGTTTCGGCAGGAAGCCGAAGTCTTCTCCGGCCGGAAGATTCTTCTGGAAAGCATCTTCCGCATACCCGGACACGAAGATAACCTTGCATTTAATCCCGCGTTTACGCAACTCGCCAAACATAGTCGGGCCATCCATTTCCGGCATGACCACGTCAGAGACGATCAGGTCTATCTTGCCGTCCTCCGCCTCCACGACCTCCAGAGCCTCCCGGCCGGAGGCTGCTTCCAGCACCGTATAGCCACGGGAGGACAGGGCGCGGGCCCCGAAGGCGCGCACGGCTTCCTCATCCTCGACCAGCAAGATGGTGCCCCGTCCCGTCAGATCGGCTGCGGGCGCCTTGGCGGCTTCCGTCTGGACGGGATCGTTCACGGCGGTGGGAATGTGGCGCGGCAGCAGGATCCGGAAGGTGGATCCCTTGCCAACGACCGAATCGCACAGGATCCAGCCGCCGGTTTGCTTGACGATGCCATAGGCCATGGAGAGGCCGAGGCCCGTGCCCTTGCCCACCTCCTTGGTGGTGAAGAAGGGTTCGAAAATCTTCTCCTTCACGTCCTCGGGAATGCCCTTGCCGGTGTCGGCGACCTCGATCAGCACATATTCGGCGGGAATGATGCTCTCTTCATTGAAGCGGGCGCAATCGGCGGGGCTGATATTCTGCGTCCGCACCTCGATCCGTCCGCCATCCGGCATCGCGTCCCGGGCGTTGACCACGAGATTCACGATGACGTTCTCGAACTGGTTCAGGTCCGCCATCACCAGCCACAGGTCGCGTCCGTGCTTGAGATCCACCTCGATGGTCTCGCCCACGAGCCGGCGCAGCAGCATCTGCAGATCCGAGAGCACGTCGCCCAGTTGCAGCACCTGCAGGCGCAGGGTCTGCCGGCGTGAGAAGGCCAGAAGCTGGCGCACAAGGCCCGCCGCCCGGTTGGCGTTCTGCTTGATCTGCATGATGTCCTGGAAGGACGGATCGGTCGGACGATGGTTCGCCAGCAAGAGATCGGAATAGCCGATGATGGCGGTCAGCACATTGTTGAAGTCGTGGGCCACCCCGCCCGCCAGCTGGCCAATGGCCTGCATCTTCTGCGATTGGGCGAAGCTCTGTTGCAGGGTGCGCTGCTCGGTTGTGTCGAGGGCGTAGATGGTCGCGGCGGCGCCATCGCCACCATCTTCGGCTGCGGAGACGAAGAAGCGTGCGGAGCGCCCGCCATCGCCGCTCAGTTCAGCGTCAAGGGGAGCGATGTCCGTCACGCCCCGCGCAGCAGCGTCGAGGGCGCTCTGCAGCGCTGGGCGGTCCCGATCCACCAGGCAATCGAAGATGGAGGCGGGCGCCTCGGTCTGGGCGCCCTTTCTGGCGTCGCGCGACAGGCGCACAAAGGCGGCGTTGGAGCGCAGGATCACGCCCTGGCGGCCAATAGCGGCGATGGCCATGGGGGTCTGGTTGAAGAAGCGGGCGAAACGCACTTCGGCCGCCCTCAGGTTCTCCGCAGGCTCCTCGCCCGGGGCGCGGTTGAGCACCAGGGTCCTGGAGGGGCCGGGCTGACGGTCCTGCCCGAAGGCCACCCGATGCAGCAGCCTAACCGGCAGGCTCTGGCCGTTCCTGCGTTTGAGGTCCACGTCGAATTGCTCGGTCTTCACCGCCCCGGGGCCGCCCGAGACCGCCGCCACCAGCGCCGCGCCATCGCCCGCGATGATATTGGAGAGCCGCTGCCCGCCGGACCCGACCTGGGCGAGATCGTAATCGAGCCAGCCGGCCAGGGTCGCATTCATATAGGTGATGTCGCCGTTCAGGTCGGCGGAGAAGAAGCCAGCCGGCGCGTGATCGAGAAAATCGATGGCGTGTTGCAGTTCCTGAAAGACATTTTCATGCCGCTCGCGCTCGCGGGTCACATCCGCAACGAGCCAGAGGGTCGCCCGCTGGGGGCCCTTCTGGGCGAGAGGGCGCACCCGCACGCGATACCAGCCCACGTCCCCATCCCCGGTCAGGGAGGGGGTAAGGCGCAATTCCTCCGCCCCGTTCTTGCCTTCGCGGGCGGCCTGGGCCAGCCGGTAGATGGCTTCGGAGACGTCCGGCGCGCCGGAAAACAGCCGTTCCACGGAGCGGATGTCGGCGGGGTCGCGGGCGCCGGACATGGCCATATAGGCCTCGTTGGCGTAGATGATCCGGCTTTCGCCCTGGGTCACCAGCAGGCCCTCGCGGCCGGTGTCGGCGATCTGCTTGGTGATGTCGTCGCGGGCCGCTTGTCCGGCGATTCGCAGGAAACCGACCGCAAAAGCGAACAGGGCGACCACCCCCACGACCGCGAGCACGGCAAGGAGGGCGATGGTGACCCGGCCCCCCTGTTCTGGCGGTAGGAAAGAGGATGCGAGGGCGGCGGAGACAAAGAGAACCGCGAAAATCAGCACCAGAGCGGGGCTGCCCGTGCGTTCCGTGCGGTCAAAAGCGCCTGTCATCGGCGTCTGGCTCATGTGCTGGTTCCGTGCCTATACTACAGAAGAGACTACCCACGGCCTCGATTCGCCCGCAGAATGAGGCCGGAGCACCCGGTTTGCAATGCTCGCTGGAAATCCATTAACCAAACATT
>CANGTC010000283.1 GCA_947456505.1 Beijerinckiaceae bacterium | reverse complement strand
GCCGGCCTCCTTGGCCTTCAGCACCTGGGCGGTCATGTCGGTGTCGCCGATGTTGAACTTCTCGGTGGCGACCGGCTTCAGGTCCATCTTGGCGAGGGCCTCGGTGAGGTCCTTCTGGCCGAGCTGGCCGTAGTTGGTGGAATCGGCGAGAATCGCCGGCTTCTTGAAGCCCTGGCGCTTAACCGCCTCTTCGGCGATCATGGAGCTCTGGATCGTGTCATTGGCGGCGTTGCGGAAAACGTAGTTCACTTTCGCGTCAGGCCACTGCTTGGTCAGGATCGAGCCGGTAGCGACATTGTTCAGGACCGGGATTTCGGCTTCCTGATAGAAGCGCTGGGCCGCCTGGCCGACACCGGTGTTGATGAAGCCGAGGGTCGCGACCACCTGCTCCTTGTTGATGAGCTCCTGGGCCACCTGCACGCCCACTTCGTTCTTGGCTTCGTCATCGCGCTCGACGAGCTGGAGTTGCTTGCCCAGCACGCCGCCCGCCTTGTTGATTTCGGCGACGGCGAGCTTCACGCCGTCGCGCATGCTCACGCCCATGGAGGACGAGCCGCCGGTGAAGGGGCCGCTCAGGCCGATCTTGATGGTGTCTGCGGCATAGGCCGCGCTGGTCAGGGCCGTGCTCGCCAGAATGGCGAAGGCGAAAAGAGTGCGGTTCACTGTCAACTCCCCAGAGCTCTTGTGGCGGCGGTGCTGTCAAGCTTCGCCATGGATTAATCCATCTATGCGAACGCGGCGAAGTCAAGCGCTGCAGGGGGGTGGAGGCCCTGTTTTGGCGTTCGGCCGCTTAACATGTCCGCGAGGGCCGAATTTCTATTAGACGAAGTGTTTAGATGGATCGCTTGAGCTTCACGGTCGTTCCGCGCTTGCATCCTGTCCCGGAGGGCGCGGTCCGCACTGTACAGACCCGCCGACCGCGCCTATGGATGCGCCTGCGGCGCGGGGCCGTCCGGATTGGCCCGATGGGCGAGGGATTTGGGATGAACAGCAGCGATCAGACCGGGAGGGGCGCCGCGACGGGCGGCTTGCTGCCGGTGTCCTGCACCATCATCGCCATGAACGAGGCCGACCGCATCGCTCGCACCATCGAGTCCGTGCAGGGACTGGTGGATGAGGTCATCGTCGTGGATAGCGGCTCCACCGACGACACGCAGGCCATTTGTGAAAAGCTCGGCGCCCGGGTCATCTTCAACCCCTGGACGGGCTTTGGGCCGCAAAAGCGTTTCGCCGAAGATCAGGCGAGGAACGACATCATTCTCAATCTCGACGCGGACGAATGGCTGATCGAGCCTCTGCGCGAGGAAATCCGGGGTTACCTGTCTCGGCCCCAACTCCCGGCCAAAAGCTTCAAGATGCGGATGACCATGGTCTATCCCCATCGTGACAAGCCTTGTCCGTTCGCTGATTATCACAATTATGTGCGCCTCTATGACCGGCGCGCCACGCGCTTCGCCAATAGCCTGGCCCATGACGAAGTGCCGCCCACGCCCGACGCCATCCAGCTGCGCGCGCCCGCCTATCACCAGTCCATCCGCGCCCTCGGCCATCTCGTCACCAAGGGCCTGTCCTGGTACGGACTGCAAAAGAAAGAGCGCAAGACCAAAGGCTCCGTCGCGCTCGCCCTGCGGCTGGCCTTCGAGCTGCCCTTTCAGTTCTTCAAATACTACATCCTGCGCCGCCACATTTTCGGTGGTCTCTATGGGTTCCTGTTTTCGGTGACCATGGCCTTCACCCGCTGGATGCGCATCTGCGTCCTGGCCGGATACTGAGCCATGGCCCGCAGCGCACGTCCCCCTTCACAAGAGCCCGCCCGCATGGGCAAGCTCGCCACGCTCCCGGTCTTCCTCAAACTGGAGGGGCGGCGCGTGGTCATGGCCGGCGGCTCGGAGGCTCTGGCCTGGAAGGCGGAGCTTTTCGCCGCAGCGGGCGCCCTCGTCGAAGTCCACGCGTCCGAACCCTGCGAGGCGCTGGCGGCGCTGGCGGCTGGCCGCGAGACGATAGCGATCAAGCCCCGCCCCGTCACGCCTGCCGATCTCGCAGGCGCCGCCGCCTTCATTGCGGACGCTGCCGATGATCAGGAGGCCGTCGCCTTTCACGCCATGGGGCGGGCGGTGGGTCTGCCGGTCAATGTGATCGATCAGCCCGCCTGGTGCGATTTCCAGTTCGGCTCCATCGTGGAGCGCTCCCCTCTCGTGGTGGCGATCTCGACCGATGGCGGCGCGCCTGTCTTCGGGCAGATGCTTCGCGCACGCATCGAAACGCTTCTCCCCGAGGGCTTCCGCAAATGGGCGCAGGCGGCCAAGGACTGGCGCCCGCGCGTCACGGCGCTCAACCTTGATTTTCGCGCCCGCAGGCGTGTCTGGGAGCTCTTCGCCCGCCGCGCCTTCACCCATCCCGAGCGTGCGCCCGACGAGGCTGATCTCGAGGCGCTGCTGGCCGAGGCGGCGCAGGCGGGCGCCCCCGAGGCGCGACGTGGTTCCGTGGCGATGGTGGGTGCGGGGCCTGGCGATCCGGAACTCCTGACCCTCAAGGCCGTGCGCGCCCTGCAATCGGCCGATGTGGTGCTCTATGACGATCTCGTGCTGCCTGGCTCCGTGGAGCTCGCCCGGCGCGAGGCGCAGCGGCTGAATGTGGGCAAGCGCGGCTACAAGCCCTCCTGCACCCAGGAGCACATCACCGCCCTGCTGGTGACCCTCGCCCGCGAGGGCAAGCGGGTGGTGCGCCTCAAGGGCGGCGATCCCATGATCTTCGGCCGCGCGGGCGAGGAGATCGCCGCGCTGAGGGCCGCTGGCGTCGATGTGGAGGTCATCCCCGGCGTGACAGCCGCCTCCGCCGCCGCAGCATCCCTGCAGACCTCGCTCACGGAGCGGGCGGTGGCGCGGCGCCTGCAATTCATCACCGCCCACGCCCGCGACGGCAAGCTGCCGGAGGATCTG
The DNA here is from genome assembly GCA_947456505.1 of Beijerinckiaceae bacterium. Taxonomy (GTDB): domain Bacteria; phylum Pseudomonadota; class Alphaproteobacteria; order Rhizobiales; family Beijerinckiaceae; genus Terripilifer. The sequence continues at coordinate 1,372 of CANGTC010000283.1, read as the reverse complement.
GACTGGCGCGCCCTGGCGGATGAGGGCGCCACCACCGCCGTCTACATGGGCTTGAAGACGCTGCCCCCACTTGTGGCGCGTCTGCTGGCCGAGGGGCTCGCACCTGACACGCCCGCAGTGCTCGTCGAGCGCGCCTCATGGGAGAGCGAGCGGCGCATCGCCTCAACCCTCGCGGACCTGCCCGCCACGGCTGCAAGCTCGGGCCTCATCGGTCCCTGTCTGGTGCTGATCGGCCGCGCTTTGGGCGGCGTCAGCTCGTCGCCTCACAGCGCTTCCAGGTGATGGGCTGGGCGACGGGCGTTCCCTGCCGCACCAGCGCCGTCGTTTCATTCATCAACTGCATGTAGATCGTGTCGCCGCCGCCCGGTTCCGAGGCGGGCGCCACATAGGAAAAGGCGTGGCGGCTATAGTCGCCATCGAGCAGGGCGCCGCCGGGGGTGGTGATTTTGCGCCCGGTGATTTTCAGATGCTTGCCATCGGGACTGCACCAGGCGCCGTCGATGGCGTCGGCGCGCGCGGGCAGGGACGCCGCCAGGCTCGCCAGCGCGAAGGTCAAAGCCGCCAGCGAATTTTTCAGCTTTCTCATCTCCCGCATCTGCGCACCCCCATCCCTCATGATGTCTGAGGCGCAGAATAGCGCAGGAAACGGGTCTGGAAAGTCCCAAAAATGGGGCGCGCGCCAGTCGGCGCAGGCGCCGCAACGGAACCGTTCGGGATGTAAAAGGTTGTCCGCGCAGGGGGGTAAGCAGGAGACGGGTATGCAGCAGGCAGGCAAGGCCTCTACGTCCACGCGCGGATTCGCGTCCATGGACCGGGACAAGCAGCGAGAAATAGCCCGCAAGGGCGGTCGCAGCGTCCCCAACGAGAAACGCAGTTTCTCTCAGAACCACCAGCTTGCGTCGGAAGCCGGTCGGAAGGGCGGGCACTCCTCCCACGGGCGGCGCAGGGCGGCGGCTGAGGGAGGCCGCTGATTCAAACCAGATGAGTGTGGGAATGAAATACGGGGCGGCTTGTTGAGCAGCCCCGTTTTTTTGTGTGGTGGAGCAAATTAGTCTTCGGCGGGCTTGTCGCTTACGGGCTCCACCTTCTTGCGGGCGCCGCCGTGGGAGGCGTGGCCGCCCTTGCGGCCTGCGAGAGAAGCGAGTTCGTGATTTTGCGAAAAGCTGCGCTTGGAGGGGCTGACGCTCTGGCCGCCCTTGCGTCCCGCCGCTGCGGCGAGCGCTGGGTTTTGCGAAAAGCTGCGCTTCTCATTCGGCACGCTTTCGCCGCCCTTGCGGGCGATGGCGCGTTGCTTCTCCGGATCCATGGAAGCGAAGCCGCGGGTCGAGGTTGGCATGGGTGATCTCCTGTCCAATGCTGCGGTCGAGACCTG
>CANGTC010000282.1 GCA_947456505.1 Beijerinckiaceae bacterium | reverse complement strand
GCTGGATCGCAAGCCAATGCCGCTGCCAAAGGAACGTCCAGATCGCATCCTGCTCATTGGCGATACAGGCTGCCGCCTGAAGGGCGCGCAGGTTCAAGATTGCAACGACATCACCCAATGGCCCTTCCGCACGGGCGCCGACATCAGCGCATCCTTCAAGCCTGATCTCGTGCTGCATGTGGGCGACATGCATTATCGGGAGAGCGAGTGTCCCGCAGAACGTCAGGGCTGCGCAGGGACGCCTTTCGGCGATACCTGGGATGTATGGAAAGAAGACTTCTTCAAACCGGGCGAGGCGCTACTCGCCGCAGCGCCCTGGATCATGGATCGTGGCAATCACGAGGAATGTGAGCGCGGTGGCAAGGGCTGGGCGCGAGTGCTGGACCCCTATCCATTCGACCCCACCACCGGCGTTGCTGGCTGCCTTGGCCCTGCAAAACCCTATTCTGTCGATATCGGTGGCGTAACCATTGTCGTCATGGATGTCTCAACCGCTGCGGAGAAGGCGAACGATAAACAGGTTGCGTTGTATAAGCCGCAATTCGAAATGTCGAAGGACATTATCGGCCCGGTATGGCTTACCTTCCATCGCCCCATCTGGGCCGTGGACAGCCAGAAGAAGGGTGAGCCCGCCGGAGACAACCGTACACTGGCTGCGGCAGCACGCAATTCAATTCCTGCAAATGTGCAGGCCTTGATTTCAGGTCATCATCACACGTTCGAGTTGATGACCTATGTGGAAGACCTCCCCTTGCAGATCGTCTCGGGCCATGGCGGCGACGACCTTTCGCTCCATGCGCCAACCGTTGTAAAGGGATTGGAGATCAATGGCGTCACGGTGAAGGATGGATTGGGCCGTCCGGGCGTATTCGGGTTTTCGATCCTTGAACGCGTTGTCGATGATACCGCTGGCCTGAAGTGGACTCTAACAGGCTACGACATTCATGGTTGGGTGATAGCAAAATGCCATATCTCTGGGCGCGCTGCCGCTTGTGAAGACAAATAGAATGTTTCTGTCTGACTACTGCCAAGTGGACACGTTCAACCGACCTACATGTCAACCGAAAAATCAGACAAATCCGTGCGTTTCGGCCTGATATTTCGGTTGTTCGTAGGGTTCAAAGACAACAGCATTGCTGAGTAATAGGCGTTGAAACGCCACAACTCAGGAGTGCAAAATGAGCCATCTTTCCAAGCTGAAAATTGTCGCCCAGCAGCAGCGTCGCTTGCAGAGCAAAACTGAACATCGCCGGGCGAAGTTGCTGGAAAAATTGGATGAGCAGTTGGCAATGGTCCAAGCTCTCATCGCGGGGGAATGTTACACCACTACTCGGAGAGTTTGGCAGACCAACGAAGAGCGGCGACGGGTATCGGTTGGCGCGAGATATCCGAGGGATCGGGTTCAAAACCGCTGACGCCATCGCTATGAAGTTGGGGATCGAAAAGACAGCGATGATCCGGGTTCGAGCCGGAATTTCTTATGCCCTGACCGAAGCGATGGATGACGGCCATTGTGGGCTCCCAACCAAAGAGCAGGGTCCATTGGCTGTGGACCTTTTGGAAGTCCCTCAAGAATTGGTGCAGTCAGCCTTGGAATTGGAGATAACCGAAGGGACGGTGATCGCGGACGAGGTGGCCCAAACTCCCTGCATTTTTCTGGCTGGTCTCTATAAAGCGGAACAGGTCATCTCGGATCGCATTCTTAAACTAGCTTCTGGGAATTCGCCTTGGCCTTCAATCGATGCCGACAAGGCGCTACCCTGGATTGAGGCGAAGACCGGCTTATCGCTTGCAGAAAGCCAAGTTACTGCTATTCGCTTGGCCCTTTCTTCCAAGGTGCTCGTTATTACCGGGGGGCCTGGGGTGGGGAAGACAACCATCGTCAATTCGATTTTGCAGATCCTTGCAGCCAAATCCGTAAAGCTCCTGCTTTGCGCTCCCACTGGACGTGCCGCCAAGCGAATGACCGAGGCGACTGGTTTCGAGGCCAAGACGATTCATCGGTTATTGGAGGTTGATCCAAAGGGTGGCGGCTTCAAGCGCAATCTGGAAAACCCACTTGAATGCGATCTACTGGTTATCGATGAGTGCTCGATGGTCGACGTCATGATGATGCAAGCCTTGACCAGAGCAATCTCCGATAGCGCTGCGCTTTTAATTGTTGGAGATATCGATCAGTTGCCATCGGTAGGGCCAGGCCAGATTCTCGCCGACATCATCTCTTCAGGCGCGGTGCCTGTGATCCGGCTCACTGAGGTTTTCCGGCAAGCTGCGAAAAGTCAGATCATCACCACCGCACATCGAATCAATCAGGGCTTGGTACCGGAGTTGGGCAAGCCTGATGGAGAAAGCGACTTCTATTTTGTAGAGGCCAATGATCCTGAAATTGCGGTCACGCGCATTGTCGAGCTGGTGCAGTCCCGAATTCCCAAGCGGTTTGGCTTAGACCCGATCCGCGACATTCAGGTGCTTTGCCCAATGAATCGCGGCGGAGTAGGTGCTCGATCTCTGAATGTCTCCCTACAGGCCGCGCTCAATCCTGCTGGAGATCGGAAGGCGGACCGCTTTGGATGGACCTTTGCCCCTAAAGACAAGGTCATGCAAATCGAAAATGACTATGACAAGGAAGTCTATAATGGCGACATCGGATACGTGGAAGATGTTGATCCAGAGGCTGCTGAGCTGACCGCCAGTTTTGATGGCCGGATCGTTACCTTTGGCTTAGGAGAGTTGGATACGCTGGTTCCCGCATATGCAGCAACGATCCACAAGAGCCAAGGATCAGAATATCCTGCAGTCGTTATTCCTGCGCTGATGCAGCATTTCACCATGCTGCAGAGGAACCTGCTGTACACGGGCGTAACTCGGGGGAAGAAGCTCGTCGTCCTCGTGGGACAGAAAAAAGCTATAGCCATGGCCGTGCGAAATGTATCGGGACGGCGGAGATGGTCGAAGCTGAATGAGTGGCTTGCACCAAATCGCAGTGCATATAATTTATGAGGGAACGGGAGGGCAATATGGTTGAGATCACACGTAGGTCGGCGCTTGCTGGAGCGTTGATCAATATCGCTTCCGTACCTTATACGCAGGCAATGGCTTTTGCACCTCAAGCAGGGCAGCAGGCTCCTGCTTATTATCGCTACAAGCTTGGCGAAATCGAAATCACTACGGTAAATGATGGCGTCGGAGCTTTACCAATTGACGATGGGTTCATTTTGAATGTCCCAAAAGATCAGGTGAATGCCTATCTGCGATCAATTTTTATGGAGCCTAATATATATTCCGGTCCTTATAATCCCGTGCTCATCAATAACGGAAAACAACTCGCACTTTTGGATACGGGGCAGGGTGAGGCGAATCTCACGACGAGCAAGGGATTAAATGGTCGTCTACTGCAAAACCTGAAAGCGGCGGGTGTTGATCCTAAAGACATCGATCTTGTTATTCTCACTCATTACCATGGTGATCATATCAATGGATTGCTGCGTGCGGACAATTCACTCGCCTTCCCAAATGCGGAAATTCTTGTCCCCGAAATGGAAGATAAATTCTGGATGGATGACGGCAATATGGGCCGTGCTGCGACGCCTCGGATGGAATTCAATTTCAAAAATATTCGCCGCGTGATGACGAAAGATGTGCGTACGCGCCTCCGTCCTTATCAATGGAACAAGGAGGTTATGTCAGGAGTGTCCTCTGTCGCCACCATAGGCCATACGCCCGGCCACACATCGTTTAACGTGACATCCGGGGACAAAAGCCTCTTCATGCAGGGCGATGTAACCCATGCTCCCTTCCTTTTCGCCCGCAATCCAGGTTGGCATCTCTTTCTAGATGTAGACCCCGTAGCGGCTGAAGCAACGCGTCGCAAAGTCTACGATATGCTCGCAAGTGAGCGCATGATGGTTCAAGGCTTTCACTATCCCTTCCCGGCAATAGGTCATGTTGAAAAAACTGCATCTGGGTATCGTGAAATCCTTGTTCAATGGAGCCCTGTACTCTGAATCAAAAATTCTAGGAGGGCACTGCTGAATGATAGCTTAAGAGTGTTGGTCGGCAGATAAAGCGGGCTAGCTGATTTAATGAACCTAGTGCGCCGTCTATATCTTCGGAGTAGGGGGATTTTTGTCGTAATCGTCAGATGTCCCCCTACTTATTGTCCGCTAGAATATCATTGTGGGCTGGAGCACGGTTTTCTGAGACATCGTTGAGCGCTACTTTCTGATCAATTGGAGGTAGAGCATGAACGACAAGAACATCGAGAAGTCAGGCGCAATGGAGGCCCCGACGGCGCCAGCGCGCGCCCACAACGCTGGCGATGGCGC
>CANGTC010000281.1 GCA_947456505.1 Beijerinckiaceae bacterium | reverse complement strand
TGGCGATCCTCAACCGCAACGAACCCGCCTTCTATTGCGTGCCCGCCAAGGCCTATGAGGCCATGCTGGACCGGCTCGAAGACCTCGAGCTGAACGCCATCGCCGACGCGCGCGAAGGCCAGCCCATCCACAGGGTCACGCTGGATGACCTATGAACTGGCGTTTCTGGATGAAGCCCTGAAAGAGTGGCGCAAACTCGACCCCGCCACCCGCGACCAGTTCAAGACCAAACTCGCCGAGCGCCTCCAAAACCCGAAAATCCCCTCCGCGCGTCTGCATGGCGCGAAGGAGCGCTACAAGATCAAGCTGCGCAACGCAGGCTATCGCCTCGTTTATGAGGTCAGGGATCGCGAGGTGCTGGTGCTCGTGGTGGCGGTGGGCAAGCGGGAGCGGAACGAGGTTTACAAGGCGGCGGCGCGGCGGAACACCGATTGATGGCGCGTTAAAGCATTTATTAACGCATCATTGCCAAGCTACTGTTGAAAGACATCATTTCAACACCGAGCCTTTGCGATGAACCCATCCCCCGCGCCGCCCGCCGTCGAGCAATTCATCCGGCGGTGGCAGGGGCGGCATGGGGGGCAGGAGCGGGCGAATTACGCCATGTTCCTTTGCGAGCTCTGCGATGCGCTGGGCCTGCCCCGACCTGATCCGGCAGGCCATCCCGGCCAGAACGATTATGTCTTCGAGCGCGCGGTCAAGGAGAACAAACGCGACGGCTCCACCGCGCCCCGGCGCATTGATCTGTACAAGCGCGATTGCTTCGTGCTGGAGGCCAAGCAGTCCCGCCAGATCGACGGCTCGAAAAGCACCCTCACAGGCCCAGCCAGCGCCTTGCCCGGCGATCCCGCCCAGCGCGGCCGCAGGCCCGTCAGCGCCGCCTGGGATGTGCTGATGAACAACGCCCGCGTGCAGGGCGAGGACTACACGCGCCTGCTGCCGCAGGACCACAAGCCGCCGCCCTTCCTCATCGTTTGCGATGTCGGCCATTGCTTCGAGCTTTACGCAAACTTCCGGCGCGATGGCAAAGCCTTCGATCAGTTTCCCGATCGCCGGGCCTTTCGCATCTATCTGGAGGATCTGCGCCAAGAGCCCATAAGGCTTTTGCTTGGCGCCATCTGGACGGACCCGCTCTCCCTTGATCCCGCCCGCCGCTCGGCCCGCGTCACCCGCGAGATCGCCGAGCGGCTGGCGGCTGTTTCCAAGGCGCTCGAACTCAAGGGTTGCGACGCCGAAGATGTCGCCATGTTCCTCATGCGCTGCCTCTTCACCATGTTTGCGGAGGATGTGGGCCTGCTGCCGGAGAAGAGCTTCAAGCAGGTGCTGGAACGCTGCGAGCAGACCCCGCAGACCCTGCCCCATGATGTGGGCCAGCTCTGGGAGGCCATGGATGTGGGCGGTTACGCCCACGCCATTCGCCAGCAGGTGTCGAAATTCAACGGCGCCTTTTTCAAGCAGCGCGAGGTGCTCGCTTTAGGCCGTGAGGAGATCGGTGAATTGCGCCAGGCCGCCAGCTATGACTGGCGCGAGGTGGACCCCTCCATTTTCGGAACCCTGCTCGAACAGGCGCTCAATCCCGATGAGCGGCGAAAGCTGGGCGCCCATTACACGCCGCGCGCCTATGTGGAGCGGCTGGTCATCGCCACGGTCATCGAGCCCCTGCGCGAGGAATGGGATCTGACCATGGGCACCATCGCCCGCTACAAGGACGAGATGGCGGCGCTGGGGCCGCGCGATCCCAGGCGCGAGGGCCTGATGGAGAAGGCGCGCAGCCTCGCCATGCGCTTTCACGCGCGGCTCTGCCTCACCCGCGTGCTGGACCCCGCCTGCGGCACCGGAAACTTTCTCTATGTGGCGCTGGAATTGATGAAGCGCCTCGAGGGCGAGGTGGTGGATGCGGTGGAGGCGCTGGGCGGGCAGGAGGAGCCCGCCTGGCTTGAGCGGCAAAATGTGGATCCCCATCAGTTCCTGGGCATGGAGGTGAACCCGCGCGCGGGCGCCATCGCGGAGCTGGTGCTGAGGATCGGCTTTCTGCAATGGCATTTCCGCACCCGTTCCGATCCCCCGCCCGAACCCATTCTGAAGGCCTTCCAGAACATCCGCGTGATGGATGCGGTGGTGGAGGCGCAAAAGGGTCTGGCGCGCGAAGAACGCGGCAAACCCCTGTCGCGACCGGGGCCTGATGGGAAGGGCGTCGAGGTCTATCGCTACGACCATCCGCGCCGCCCGCCATGGCCGGAGGCGGAGTTCATCGTGGGCAATCCGCCGTTTATTGGCGGCAAGGATTTGCGGGCGCGGCTGGGGGATGATTATGCGCAGGCGCTCTGGGCCGCCCATGGCCATATGAACGAAAGCGCCGATTTCGTCATGTATTGGTGGGATCGCGCGGCGGAGCTTCTGACCCGCAAGGATACGCCCCTGCGGCGCTTTGGGTTCGTCACCACCAATTCCATTTCGCAGGTCTTCCAGCGCCGGGTCATGGAGCGCCATTTGAAGGGCAAGACGCCGGTGCGTCTGCTTATGGCCGTGCCCGACCATCCCTGGACCAAGGCCACGCCAGACGCCGCCGCCGTGCGCATCGCCATGACGGTGGCCGAGGCGGGGACGGGCGAGGGGCGCCTGCTGGAGGTGACGCGCGAAGCCGGTCTGGAGACGGATGCGCCGCTGATTGAATATGCGGAGCGCAGGGGCGTCATTAACTCGGATTTGACGGTGGGGGTGGATTTCTCTCAGGCGGCGTCGTTGAAGGCGAATGATGGTCTCTCGTCCCGAGGCATGTCGCTGCATGGCGCGGGCTTCATCGTCTCGCCGCAAGAGGCGATCAAACTGGGCTTGGGCAAACGCGCGGGCCTCGACAAACATATTCGCGACTATCGCAATGGACGCGACCTCACCGCACGTCCGCGCGGCGTGATGGTGATCGACCTCTTTGGTCTTGGCGTCGATGAGGTGCGGCGGCAATATCCCGAGGTCTATCAACATCTGGCGCAGACGGTGAAGCCGGAGCGGGATAGCAACAACCGCGCGACCTATAAGGACAACTGGTGGATCTTTGGCGAACCGCGCCGCGAGCTTCGCCCCGCGCTGGCTCATCTGCCCCGCTACATCGCCACAGTCGAAACCGCCAAGCACCGCATCTTCCAATTCCTCGATGCGTCGATCTTGCCCGACAATATGCTGGTGGCGATTGCTGCGAATGATGGTTTTGCATTGGGCGTTCTATCGTCGCGAATCCATGTCGAGTGGGCGCTTCGCACCGGCGGCTGGCTTGGCATGGGCAACGATCCCCGTTATTCGAAATCCCGCTGCTTCGACCCCTTCCCCTTCCCCCTCGCAACCGCGCCCCAGAAGAAGCGCATCGGCCTCATCGCGGAGGAGCTGGACCTGCATCGCAAGCGCGTGCTCGCCGATCACGCCCATCTCACCCTCACCGGCCTCTACAATGTGCTGGAGCGTCTGCGGGCGGGCGTCAGGGCTGATGCTCTCGACCCCGCCGAGCGCCGCATCTTCGACGATGGGCTCGTGCTGATCCTCAAAGAGTTGCACGACGACCTCGACGCCGCCGTGGCGCAGGCCTATGGCTGGCCCGCTGATCTGTCCGCGCAAGACATGCTCGCCCGCCTCGTGGCGCTCAACAAGGCGCGCGCGCAGGAGGAGGCGCGCGGCCTCGTCCACTGGCTGCGGCCCGATTATCAGATCCCTCGCTTCGGCTCCGCCAGGGACAAGGCCGAACTCGATCTGGTGGGCGGCGCCATGGCGCCCGGCCTGCCGCTGGCCGCTGGCCCCAAGCCCGGATTTCCCGCCGACGACGTGGCCCAGACCGCAGCCATCATGGCGACGCTGGCCGCCGCCCCGCGCCCCCTCGACGCCATCATGCTGTCCGGCGCCTTCAGACAGGGCCGCCGCATAGCCCCCAAAGTCGACGCCACCCTCGCCGCCCTCGTGCGCGCCGGCTACGTGGCCCGCGCCGATGGGGGCGGCGGGTTTGTGCTGCATCGGTAGGGGAGGGGCGCCCTTGCCGCCCCGCCTGTCCATGCTATTTTGAGCAAGGCAGGGCGAACCGCCGGAGCAACCCATGAACCTCATGCCGGGCAGACAGATCAGGGCGACCCATGCGGCTGATGGGTTCGACCGCATGGCTTTCACCATCGACGACATCGAGCGCATGACCCAGGCTGGGGTGCTTGATGAGGATGACCGCTTTGAGCTGATCGAGGGGGAGATTGTCTGCGGGGAGCCGAAGCTTTTCGCCCATGAGCGCATCAAGCTCGCGTTGAGCCGGGCTCTGTCGCGTGCCCTGCCGGACCATCTGCAACTGGGCGTCGCCACCTCCGCCTTCCTCTCCGACATCACCGT
>CANGTC010000280.1 GCA_947456505.1 Beijerinckiaceae bacterium | reverse complement strand
GGTGAGGTTGACCCCGTGGCGCAGGGCGCCGCCGAGGCCAGCGCCGAAAAAGACGAGAAGATAAGGCGTCATCCCTGCCCTATAGACCGGAATGCGCGTCCAGTCACGGCTCACGCTCGCGGCGCAGCTTTTCCCACCAGTCCAGCCGCTTGCGCAGGTCACGCTCGAAGCCCCGCTCGACCGGCTCATAGAGGCTCCGCCGCCCGATCTTCTCCGGCCAGTAGTTCTGCCCGGAGAAGGCGTCGGGCTGATCGTGGTCGTAGCGATAGCCCTCCCCATAGCCCTCGGCCTTCATCAGCTTGGTGGGAGCGTTGAGGATCACATGGGGCGGCATGACCGAGCCATGCGCCTTGGCGAGGCTCTGGGCGGCCTTCCAGGCCTTGTAGACCGCATTCGACTTGGGGGCGGTGGCGACATAGACGACCGCCTGCGCGATGGCCAGCTCGCCCTCGGGAGAGCCCAGGAAATCATAGGCGTCCTTCGCCGCATTGGCGACCACCAGCGCCTGCGGATCGGCGAGGCCGATATCCTCGACCGCCATGCGCACGATGCGCCGAACGAGGAACAGCGGATCCTCCCCTGCGTCCAGCATCCGCGCGAGATAATAGAGGGCGGCGTCGGGATCGGAGCCGCGCACGCATTTGTGCAGGGCGGAGATGAGGTTATAGTGGCCCTCCTGGGCCTTGTCATAGATGGGCGCGCGTCGCTGAACGATATTGGCGAGGCCCGCCGTATCGAAGACCTCGTCGGGCCTCGCCGCCCGCCAGATCTCTTCGGCCAGCGTGAGCGCGGCGCGACCATCCCCATCGGCCATGCGCGTGAGGGCGAGGCGCGCCTCTGCATCCAGCGGCAGGGGCCTGCCCTCCACCACCTCCGCCCGCGCCAGCAGTTGCTCGATGGCGGGCTCGGCGAGGGAGCGGAAGGTGAGCACCCGCGCCCGCGACAGCAAGGCGGCGTTGAGTTCGAAGGACGGATTCTCGGTCGTGGCGCCGATGAGCGTGACGGTGCCGTCCTCCATGACCGGCAAGAAGGAATCCTGCTGGGCGCGATTGAAGCGATGAATCTCGTCCACGAAGAGCAGGGTGCCCTGCCCCGAGCCGCGTCTGGCGCGCGCCTGTTCGAAAACCTTCTTCAGCTCGGCGACGCCGGTGAAGATGGCGGAGATCTGCACGAAGGCCAGACTCGTCTCCTGCGCGAGCAGACGGGCGACCGTGGTCTTGCCGGTGCCGGGCGGGCCCCAGAAGATCAGCGAGCCCAGCGAAGAGGACGCGATCAGGCGGCTCAAGGCGCCGCCGTCGCCCAGCAGATGTTCCTGTCCTGCGACGTCAATCAGGCTCATGGGCCGCATGCGGTCGGCAAGCGGGCGCGGGGCGTTCTGGTCGAGGCCTGCGCTATTGAAAAGGTCCGTCATTTACCTTCGCCTTCGCTTTAACATTACGCATGTCTTCGTTTCTTCCATATAGTTCTTGAATGAACAGAATAAAGTAATTGCAGAGTTGATGCTACAATAGCCGTTGCATTCGAGATACAGATTAAAACATAAAATTAATCACTCTTCCCGAATCAACTTTTTATGGAGACCATGCGCTTCACAGTTCATGTCGCGTAACCGTTTGCCATTTCCAAAAACCATCTGAAGGGATGAACATGCGCACCATCGCATTCGTGACGCAAAAAGGCGGCTCCGGTAAAAGCACGCTCGCCTCCTCGCTGGCGGTCACAGCCATGGAGGCTGGAGAGCGCGTTTTCATCATCGACCTTGATCCGCAGGCCTCGCTGGTCAAATGGTCGAAGATGCGCGGCGAGGTTGATGTGCCTGTCGAAGCGGTGGCGCCAGCCAAGCTCGCCACCGCCCTCGCCACTCTGGCGAAAAGCGGCGTGACCCTCTGCATCATCGACACCGCAGGCGCGGAATCGGCGACGTCCAACGCCGCCATGAAGGCCGCCGATCTCTCCATCATTCCTTCGCGTCCCAATGTGTTCGATCTGTGGGCCAGCGAGCAGACCCGCAAGAGCCTGCGCGACATGAACAAGCCATTCGTCTTCCTGCTGAACCAGTGCCCGCCCGCCCAGCAGAGTGCGCGCGTGGACGAAGGCGTCAAGGCTCTCGAGGCCATGGGCGGACTTATTTCACCCCTCATCGCCTCCCGCGTGGATTATCAGGAAGCCGCCCGCCATGGCTATGGCGTCAGCGAGATCAACCCCCACGGCCACGCCGCCGACGAGATGCGCAAGCTCTGGACCTCCATCAAGAAGCGCATGGCCAAGGGCGCCAAGGCCGCGGCGCCGCGCAAGGTGGCGTGAGGCGGTCCTAAAGACAGAGACTGGAGAGCTTCGTTTCTGCATGAAGCGACTGCTCTCCAGCGGTTCACGCGTCCCTTGTGGCTTTGGGGGGCGACGGGTGAGCGTGGGGCGAGAGTTTCAATTGGAGGCTCCCCCATGCCCTCGCCAGAGGCCCTGGCCACCGCGCAACAAATGGAGCCGCGCGACCGACTCGGAACTGGGGCTCGTCCGGATTGCCAGACGCCCCGGAAAATCGTATTCATCGCTTGAGCTAGACAGTTTCACGGATGCCACGCCATCCGAACCAACCGATTGCAGACAATGATTTCAACGCGTCCCGAAGGAGGGGCCGATGCGCATACTCATTTCCTCCACTTTTTTCTCCGGGCATCTGCTTCCCCTGCTCACCTATGCCGAAGCGTTTCGGCGCCGTGGCCATGAGATTCTGGTGTCCGCGCCGCAGTCCGTGGGCCCGACCTTGGCCAAGGCTGACTATGCCAATGCCGCCTCAAACTTCCCGACGCCCGAGGAAATGGCGCCATTCAAAGCGGCTCTCGACGCCGCCAACGCGCAGGAGGCGCTGATCATCGGCGCCCGCGATGGCTTCCTGCGACAGTTTGCCAGAGCTGCGCTCCCCAGCCTCCAGCAGACCATCGCAGAGTGGCGACCCGACTTTATCCTGCGCGAGTCCTTCGAGTTCGCCGCATTGGCGGCGGCGGAGCGCGCCAGCATTCCTCACGCCCGCGTCTCCGTCCATTCCAATCAGCACGAAGCCGGGATTAGCACTCATCTGATTGATCCGCTTGACGAATTCCGGCGCAACTGCGGCTTGCCCGGCGATGGCGGCGCATCCTTGCGGGCGGAGCCCATATTCACGGCCTTTCCCGCATTCCTTGATGGAAGCGCGGACGCGGTGGGATGGCGAGCGCCGTTTCGGTCGCGAGAGCCCGGCGCCACCACGCCGCCGTCAAAGACGCCGCCGACCTGGGCGCCTCGCGATGGCGAACCGCTGATCTACATCACCTTCGGCACCGTCTCTGGTTCGTCCGAGCGGGCCAAAGCCACCTATCGCGCTGCGCTCGAGGCCGCATCGGCGCTGCCGGTTCGCGCGCTATTGACGACCGGACCGGTCATGGATCCGAAGGACCTGGGGCCGATACCTTCGAATGTTTCCGTCGAGACCTTTGTGCCTCAGGCCGAGATCTTCCCCTTTGCAAGCGCCGTCGTCTGTCATGGCGGGTCCGGAAGTGTGATCGGCGGCCTCGCTGCGGGCCTGCCTGTTGTCATCGCCCCCATTTTCGCGGATCAGCCGGTCAATGCGCGATCCGTGGACGCCGCCCGGCTTGGCGTGGCGGTCTTTGATCGGGAGGCGAGCGGGTTGCGCGCGGCGATGCAGCTCGTGCTGGTGGACGCCGAGATCCGTTCCAATGCGCTCGACATGGCCAGGCAAATCGCGGCTATGCCGACCAGGCACGACGCCGTAGACGCCATGCTCGCAGGCGTTTAAGGGGACGCCCTCATCCCCCCAGCGCGGTCGTGATGACCTGACCGCCCCGCCCGAGCGTCAACTTCCACCAGTTGCGGCGCGTCTCCGTGAGGCGCTGCAACTCGGCGGTGCGTGCGATCTTGGCGTCGTTCACCGCCAGGATCACATCGCCCTTCTGCAGGCCCACATTGGCGGCGGCGGAGCCCGGCGCCACCTCCGTGATCACGACGCCTTCGCGGAAGGCCTCGATAGAGAATTCTTCCGACACGGCGGGCGAGAGATTGACCACGGTCGCCCCCGCGAAGGGCGAACGCCCGCTCAGGGTCAAAGTCTCGCGCGGAGGCGTCTCGGGCGCCGCCGCCAGCTTCAAGGGCAGCGCCACCTTTCGCCCATTGCGCTGGACGTTGAGCGTGGCGACGCCCCCAACCAGTTTGGTGCCGAGCCGGTAGCCGAGGCTCTCAGGGTCATCCACCCCCTGCCCGTCCACCTCGATCACCACATCGCCGCGCTTCAGCCCGGCTTGCGCGCCCGGGCCGCCCTCGACAAGATCGGCCACCAGAGCCCCTGCGGGCCGCTCCAGCCCCAGGGACTCCGCG
>CANGTC010000279.1 GCA_947456505.1 Beijerinckiaceae bacterium | reverse complement strand
TCGTCCTTCAGGATGGTGATCCAGGCGTAGACGCGGATGAGAAAGCTCGTCCAGAAGGGCGCGATGGCAAGCACCAGCAGAATGGGCCGCAGATGTTCCGGCGCGCGGGCCATGGCGTAGGCCATGGGATAGGCGACGGCGAGGGTGAAGGCGGTGGAGATCAGCGCCATGCGCAGGGACGAGAGATAGGCCTGCGCATAGAGCCAGTCATCGGCCAGACCTGCATAGGCGGCGAGACTGAGTTCGCCGAGCTTGGCGACCAATGCCTCCCAACCATCGGCCAGATCGAAGGCTGGCGTATAGGGCGGCTGGGCCAGCGCCCCCTGCGAGAGCGAAATCTTCACCACAATCACGAACGGGATGAGAAAAAAGACCGCCAGCCACACCCATGGCGCACCCAGCACCAGCCTCTCGGCCAGAGAGCGCCGCGCGCTCATGCGGGCAGGATCCGCACGGCCTCGGGCGCAAAGCTCAGGCGCAGGCTGGCGCCGCGCTCGGGGATCAGGGCCGCCTCGGCGCCAAAGCGCGCCACGCGCACCAGTGGGCCATTCGCCAGTTGCACCCGCGCGACCTGCGTATCGCCGCGATAGGCGCTGTCGAGGACAACGCCCGGCAATCCCTCGTCATGCATCAGCTGAAGCAACATGCGCTCTGGCCGCACCGCCAGCGTGACGCTGGCGCCAACAGCGCCCACGCCTGCGACGGGCATTACAACATCCAGCCCCTTCAACCGCACCAAACTCACCCCGCCCTCAACGCGCTCGATCACGCCCTCGAACAGATTGACCTCGCCGATGAAGCCCGCCACGAAGCGGGAGGCGGGCTCTTCATAGATGGTGCGCGGGGCGCCCAGTTGTTCGATGCGCCCTGCCCGCATGACCGCGATGCGCTGGGCCATGACCATGGCCTCATCCTGATCGTGGGTCACGAGCATGAAACCCGTGCCCAATTCCCTTTGCAGGCGCATGAGTTCGAACTGGGTTTCTTCGCGCAGCTTGCGATCCAGCGCGGCCAGCGGTTCGTCCAGGAGGACAAGGCGCGGCTTGCGGGCCAGCGCCCGGGCCAGCGCCACGCGCTGCCTCTGGCCGCCGGAGAGCTGGTCGGGCATGCGGGCGCCAAGGCCCTCGAGCTGGACCAACCGCAGCAATTCGCCGACGCGCGCGTCAATCTCGTGTCTGGGTCGACCCGCCTGCACGAGGCCAAAGCCGATATTGCGGGCGACATCCATATGCGGAAACAGCGCATAAGACTGAAACATCATGTTCACGGGCCGGGCATGGGGCGGCATGTGCGCCATGTCCTGCCCGTCAATCAGGATGCGTCCCGCGTCGGGCGTCTCGAAACCCGCGATCAGGCGCATGAGCGTAGTCTTGCCGCAGCCGGACGGGCCCAGCAGGGCGAAGAATTCACCCGCGCCAATTTCCAGCGACACGTCATCCACCGCCGTGACGACGCCATAGCGCTTCGTCACATGCTCGAAGGTGATGAGAGGTGCGGCGCTCACGGGCTCTCAGCGCGCGCGGATGGCGGCGGCGAGGGTGTTGGACATCAGCATGGCGATGGTCATGGGCCCGACCCCGCCGGGCACGGGCGTGATGGCGCCAGCGCGCATGGCCGCGTCCCCATAGGCCACGTCGCCCACAAGGCGCGTCTTCGGGCGCCCCTGGGTGTCCAGACCCTCGCCGGGGACCCGGTTGATGCCGACATCGATCACGATGGCGCCCTTGCGCACCCAGTCGCCGGGGATCATCTCGGGACGGCCCACGGCGGCGGCGAGGATCTCGGCGCGGCCCACCACCTCCTTGAGGTCATGGGTGCGCGAATGGGCGATGGTGACTGTGCAACTGCGCGACAGCAGCAATTGCGCCATGGGCTTGCCCACGATGTTCGAGCGGCCCACCACGACAGCCTCGCGGCCCGCGAGGTCCATGCCCAGCGCCTTGGCGGCGCGCTCCACGAGGATCAGCGAGCCTGCGGGGGTGCAGGGCACCAGCGCGCGACTGGTGTCGCCGATGGCCAGCAGGCCGGCGTTCACGGGATGGAAACCGTCCACATCCTTGGCGGGGGAGATGGTCTCCAGCACCAGGGTGGAATCGATATGCTTGGGCAGCGGCAGCTGTACGAGAATGCCGTTGATGGCGGGATCTGCGTTCAGCGCCTCCACCAGCGCGATCAGATCGGCCTGCGAGGTCGTCACGGGCAGCGTGTGCTGCACGGAATGGAAGCCGCAACTCTCCGCCGCCTTGCCCTTGGATTTCACATAGACTTGGCTTGCGGGATCCTCGCCCACCAGCACCACCGCGAGACCGGGCCGCAGACCAAGGCTGGCAGCCTTTTCCGCCACTTCCGCCAGCACGCTCTGGGACACCAGCTTGCCGTCGATGACAAGGCCGCAACCGGGGGCGCCTTCGCGAAGGCCGAGGGCTGCGAGATCGCTGGGCGAGGTCATGGGGCTGGCTCCTGTTTCCATGCGTTCTTCTGGCAGATGCGCGACTGAGTCACAAGAATGCGTAGCGCACTCTGTGGCGGCCCTCTCCGCCTGGCGGCAGAGTGACCATGGAGGGCTTGGCGAAGAGGTCGCCCTCGAAACCCTCGGGATCGCCATGGCCGGTCCAGGTTTCGAGGCACAGGAAGGGCGCGCCCGGCCGCGACCAGACCACCAGATGAGGAAACCCCTCCCAATCCATCCGCAGCCGCCCCTGCGGCCCCTCGAAGGTCAGCCCACGGCTGGCGGCGTCCAGAAAACACAGGGCCTCGCGGGCGAAGAGCGCCTCGTCGAGGGGCAGCCTGCGGCCTTCAACGTGAACCGGGCGCATCTGCGCCGAGAAGAGTCCGCCGGGCGCAATGACCGGAACCTCCGCCCGCTCGGGCGCCTCAAAAACCAGCCGATAATCCCGCTTTTCGCCCCCGGCCAGTGGCCAGCGGAAGCCCGGATGCAGGCCGAAGGCGTAGGGCATGGGGGCCTCGCCGGTGTTGCGGACGAGGCCCGAGACCTCGATGCCCGCGGCGTCCAGCCGATAGGTCACTTCCAGCGTGAAGGGGAAGGGATATTGCGCCAGCGTGGCCGCGCACTGGGTGAGCCGCAGGGTGACATGATCGGCGCCCTGCCCCACAACCTCGAAACGCTCGCCCATGGCGAAACCATGCAGGCCCAGCGGATAGGTCCGCCCATCCACCCGCGCGACGCCCCCGCGCGTCCAGCCGCAGACGGGGAAGAGCACGGGCGCGGTGCGGTCCCAATGGACGCCATCGGGCGCCCAGAGCAGCTCGCGGCCGTCCACGGACCAGCCCAGCCATTCGGCGCCCTGAGGCGAGATGCGGGCGCGGGCGGCGCCGCTTGTCAGTTCGATGAAATCCTTGTTCATGGAACCAGTTCAGGCAGCTTTGCGCCTCTGTCAACCGGCCTCGGCCTGCGCTATGGTCCGCGCAGATTCAGGAGAGCCAGACGCCATGACTACAGAGCTTCACAACCCCGCCCGCCGCGCCTTCGTCACAGGGGCCGCCGTCGCCGCCGCTGGCGTCACCATGGCCCCCGCCGCCCAGGCCGCCGAGCCCAAATTCATCGGCGAGGAACATTGGGCCCAGAAGGGCGATGTGAAGCTCTATCTCTGGCGCAAGCGTCTCGATGACGGCGTCGCCAACAAGCCGGTCTTCTTCATCGTCCACGGCTCGTCCTTTTCGGGACGCGGCGGCTACGACCTGCAGGTGCCGGGCAAGCCGAATTATTCCTTCATGGAGGAGTTCGCGCGGCTGGGTTACGACGTCTGGGCGCTCGACCATGAGAACTACGGCAAGTCCTCGCGCAACACCGGCGTCAACTCCAATATCATGACTGGTGTCGCCGACATCGAGGCGGCCATGCCTGTCGTGGAGAAGGTGACGGGGCAGAAGACCTTCAAATTCATGGGGCAATCGTCCGGCGCGATCCGCGCGGGCGTCTTCACCATGCGCCACCCCGAGCGCGTGGAGCGCCTGATCCTCGACGCCTTCACCTGGACCGGCGAAGGCGCGGTCGAGATCATGCGCCGCCGCGAGCAGGTGGAGAACTACAAGGCCAACACCAACCGCAAGATGGATCTGGCGACCTTCATGGGCATCTTCACCCGCGACGATCCCACCACCTTCGAAAAGGAAGTCCCGGAGGCGCTGGCCGCCTATGAGCTGGCGCTAGGGAACACCGCGCCGAGCGGCTCCTATATCGACATGGCCATCAACATGCCCATGGTCGACCCCGCGAAGATCCCCTGCCCCGTGCTGATCACCCGCGCGGAGACCGACGGCAACGCCACCGACGCGGAGCTGATCGAGTTCTTCGGCAAGCTGCCCAGCAAGGACAAGCAATTCGTGATGATGCGCGGCATCGCC
>CANGTC010000278.1 GCA_947456505.1 Beijerinckiaceae bacterium | reverse complement strand
GTGACAGGGTGCTTGGTCCAACTGGAGCAGTGCTTGAAGAGTGGCGGCTTAGCAGTGAGCAGACCAAAGGTGACAAGGGGCGGGTCGTCTACGCCAACAGCAGGCTGCGCAAGGAACTGGCCGCCTATCTCACAGCCAATCCCACCAAAATGCCGGCAGACCCAGTGCTGATGAGCCAGAAGGCCAATCGCAAGCGACGGGGCTTCTCAGCTAACACGCTCTGTCAGCTCATCAATGTCATTTACCGTGAGGTGGGGCTGCAGGGTGCGACGAGCCATTCGGGGCGGCGGGGCTTCATCACGACCTTGGCCAACCATTCAGTGGGTATCAAGACGATCATGGAGCTGGCGGGGCATAGGCAGATGAGCACGACCCAGCGATACATCTCCGTGACGCCCGAGCAGAAGCGCAAGGCAGTAGAGTTGGTCGGGCGCTAGCAATGGCTGCCCCAGGGTAACCCATCGAAACAGTGAACCTCCCTTCACCGTGTCAAATGTCCAACCCATAACCAAGGGTTCCTTGACAAAGACGAATTGGTCCGTGCACCTTTCAACCCAAGGTCGCACTTCTCCCGATTGCCCCCGATGCCGAAAGAGGTGTCAAGGGACGGTGAGGTTAGGCTTATGAACAAAGGGGGGAGTGATGCCAGTCTCGATTGGCTCGGCTGCTGACTTAGAAGCAGCTGGCAAAAAGGTAGTATCTATAGGTGACCGAGAGATCGGCGTCTTCTTCTTAGATGGGCAATTCCTGGGTTGGTACAATGAATGCCCGCATATGGGCGGTCCCGTTTGCCAAGGACAGATTTTTCCCCGCGTCATTGAACCCTTAGGTGAAAATCAAACCAGCAGGCTTCAGGCTCATCACCCCACGGACCGCAACATCGTATGCCCGTGGCACGGCGTAGAGTTTGACCTCCGTACCGGCAAAGTCCTTGCGAACCCTGCGCTTGCTTTGAGATCGGTGGCTGTAGAGGTCGTAAATGGTGAGGTGTACCTCCATGTGTGAGCCCTCATCTAGCCTCATTGGCGACAATGATCGCTACTCCGATATTGATCGCGCTGCCTCCCAAATCTGGAACCTCACACAGCAGGCTATCCAAGACGGAGAGGTCGACCGCATATCAGATAGCGCAATCGTAGATCTCCTAACAGCTTCTGTGAAATTGTATGCTGCGAAAGCCGCTACTGAAGCTATGCCTTTTCGCCCGCTTCACGGGGCACATGATGAAGTCGTTACGCCTACTGAAGCACTGACCGCCACAATCGAAATCTTGCGCGCACTGAATCTTGGCCCAATGGAGCTCGGCCTCTGGTCGCACCGTAAGCCACGTAATTACCACCTAATGGAAAATCCGAGCGTGCCGTCAAACAGTGAAGAACTCACAACGAGGCAGTCATGAACAAGCGCCCCAGCTTTGAAGCAGTTCAGGAGCTTTCTCCTATAACTGTTTTCTCCGATACCAGAGATCAGCTTGCCCACGCAAAGCGTGATGCGCAGCGTAAGCGCTTCGATGATGTGTTTATTTGCGACATCGACGCGCATCACGTTGAAAATGCATCCTGGAACTCAATCGTTCGATACATCGAAGATCCCGTGATCCGAGAACATGCATTATCATATCATTCCGAGCGTGATGGCCCAACGTCAGCTCCCTTTGGCTTGAACAGCACCTTCGGCATGCGATACCAATCTGCTGGCGGACGCATTCCGCATCAGATGGCGATCCGTGAAACCGTTGAAAAAAGCTCCACCCACCGGGATATCACTCTCGCGCGGCGCACCATGGATGGGATGGCGCTTGATTATCAAGTAATTTTTCCAACAGCCATGCTCACCCTTGGCTTGCATCCGCAACCGAATATGGAGGTGCAACTAAGTCGAGCTTACAACTCATGGCTTGTCGAGGAATTCCTGCCGCAAGAGCCTAATCTCGGTACTATGGTGTATGTGCCGTTCAACACACCTGAAGAGGCTTGTAAAACCGTTGAGCTTTTCGGTAATAAGAAAGGCGTGATCGGCTTTTGCGTCACTAGCGTCCGTGAGAAAGCGGTTCATGATAACGCCTATATGCGCTTCTACAAAATGGTGGAAGAGACAGGCAAGCCGCTTGCATTCCATGCAGCTTATCACTGGAATGACACATCACTTGCTTCGTGCTCGACTTTCCTAAGCGTCCACGCACTCGGATTTTCTTGGTGTAATATCGTCCATGCAACCAATTGGGTGCTGCATGGTATGTCAGAGCGCTTCCCGAAGCTGAAGGTAATCTGGATTGAGAGTGGTTTAGCATGGGTTCCTTTTCTCATGCAGCGCCTTGATGACCAGTATCTACTGCGCCAATCTGAAGCTCCTTTGTTGAAGAGGATGCCCAGCGATTACCTGCGGGAGAATTGCTGGTACAGCTCACAACCTATGGAGCGAAGCCACCCGAAGGCGCTTGCTGTAACGCTAGAGATGATCAATGCTGAAAATCAGCTCTTGTATGCGTCTGACTGGCCCCACTTCGACTTTGATACCCCAAGTACGATCTGGGATTTACCGTCATTGTCTGAACAGGCGAAGCGAAACATACTTGGATTAAACGCTGCGAAGCTATTGGGATAGAGGCCAAAAAAAGGCTCGGCTGAGTTCGCAGAAGAAATAGAGTAGGGAGGGTGGTGCAATGCGGTTTCGAACAGAATTCGCTATTGTAGGTGCGCTTTGCGCGTTGTTTGCATCTTCGGTAAATGCGCAGACAGTCGCCGATTTCTATCGTGGTAAGACGATGACCCTACTAGTCGGTACCTCGTCGGGTAACGACTATGATTATCGCGCAAGACTGGTCGCCCGTCACATGAGCCGCCATATCCCAGGCGAGCCAATCATTGTCGTACGAAACCTGCCGGGGGGTGGCGGCATTGTTGCAGCCAATAATCTTGCTCGTCTTGCTCCGAAAGACGGCACCGTTATGCTGGCTTCCATGCAAAACGTGGCGACAATACAGGCTTTAGGCAGTCCGGGCATCGACTTCGACGCGCGCTCCTTTAATTGGTTGGGAAACACAAGTGACAGCCCGAATGCTATTGTCACATGGCATACCACCGGCGTCACCAATATGGAGCAAGCAAAACAAAAAGACCTAATTATGGGCGGTCAAATGGGCACTGCCACCCTTTATTACATGACGGCTATGAATGCGCTCCTTGGAACCAAGTTTAAAATAGTAACTGGATATCCCGGCGGGAATGAAGTTAACTTAGCGATGGAGCGTGGCGAAGTTGGTGGACGTGGTAATTCCTTTGCATCGTGGTATTCAACTAAGCCAGATTGGGTCGCTGGTGGAAAAATTCGCTTCCTAGTCCAGGTTGGCTTAAAGAGCGATACGCGGCACCTAGATGTGCCACTTCTTGTTGAACTCGCTAAAAATGATTTCGACAGGAAGGTGTTAGCATTCATCTCTGCTGACACGGCAAATTCAAGGCCAATCGCTACCACTCCAAGTGTCCCCATTGACCGAGTAGAAGCGTTACGACGTGCATTTGATGCAACCATGAAAGACAGCCAATTTTTAGCTGAGGCCGCAAAAGAGAACATGGATATCAGTTCTAGTTCTGGCGAAGATGCACAGAAGGTTGTGGCGGATATTTTGGACGCGCCACCTGCTGTAGTCGCGCGGGCCAAGGAAATCATCGAAGGAACTGGGCGTTGAACGTGCTCATGCCTATTGGAAAAATTAATGATAGAGCCTTTGGTTGGGATGAAGCAGTCAACTTACCGAGCGAAGATCGAACGGAGGCTTCGCTGACATTCGCTATTGCCATTCGGCATTAGAATTAGAGTCTACTGAAACTAGAAGAGCCTTGCTTAAAGGTGTGGAAATTTAATTAGGGAGATGACGTGATGCAGTATCACTTAGGATTAGTAACGTTCGTTGGGTTTCTATCGTTAATCGCCTCTGGAGCAGCGGCGCAAACGGTCGCCGATTTTTATCGCGGCAAGACAGTGACGATGCTGGTCGGCACCTCATCTGGCAATGACTACGATTATCGTGCGCGACTCGTCGCTAGACATATGGGCCGACATATCCCCGGGGAGCCTACGATAGTCGTGCGCAATGTACCTGGGGGTGGCGGAATCGTTGCCGCTAATAATCTTGGCCGCATAGCGCCAAAAGACGGTAGTGTAATGCTTGCTTCAATGCAGAACATGGCGACTCTACAAGCATTGCGCAGCCCTGGGATTGAGTTTGATGCCCGCGAGTTTTACTGGATTGGCAATACGACTGACAGTGCAAACGTTGTCGCTGCTTGGCATACGACTGGTATAGTCAATATTGAACAGGCTCAGCAAAAAGAAGTCATTATGGGTGGCGTGATGGGCAATGCTAGGCTCAGGACCTATT
>CANGTC010000277.1 GCA_947456505.1 Beijerinckiaceae bacterium | reverse complement strand
GGGCTTGTCGCCCATCATGGTCTCGTATTGGGCGGTCAGCTTCACGCCGGGGGTGTTCATGTCCACGATGAAGCAGGAGATGCCGCCGCGCGAGCCCTTGGAGCGATCCGTCGCCGCCATGAGCTGCATGTAGTCGGACTTGCCCGCGCCCGTGATGAAGCGCTTCACGCCATTGATGACGTAGTGATCGCCCTCCAGCACCGCCGTGGTGCGCATGCCGCCGGGATCGGAGCCCGCGTCCGGCTCGGTCTGGGCGAAGCAGGCGCGCTTTTCGCCGCGCAGGGTCGGCAGGAGATATTTCTCGCGCATCTCGCCCTGCAGTTGGAACAGGATATGGCGCACCTGCGGGCCGGTGATGCCGTCCTCGCGGGCGGGCAAGGCGATGGTGCGGCCGAGTTCCTGCCACACGATGGATTTCGCCAGCAGAGACAGACCGGGCCCGCCGTGCTCCTCGGGCACGTCCATCATCCACAGACCCAGCTTCTTCATGCCGTCCTGAAACTTCTCGCGCCATTGCGGCTTCAATTCGATGCCATCGAGCGTTTCGCGCTCATAGGGGATCATCTCATTGTCCACATAACGGCGCAGGTTCTGCTGCAGCATCTGAAGTTCTTCAGGCAGTTTGAAATCCATCATGTGCGCGTTCCTCCATTGTTTTGTTTTTTAGCCTTCACTCCGCCGCTGCGCGTGGCAGATCAAAGCCGCGATATTCCCTGTCGCCCAGTTGCTTGATCGCCGGCAGCACCTCGCTGGCGAAAAGGCGGATGTTCTTTTCGGTGAGATCGCGGGGAAGCGACCCGAACATCAGCATGCACAGAAGTTCCGAGAAGCCCATGCGGTTATGGCGCTCGGTGATGGTCTTGCGCACGGTGTCCGGGCTGCCGCAGACGATGATGCCACGCTCGATGAGCGTCTCGATGGTCACGCTGCCCCGGTTCTTCGCCTTCATGGTGAGGACCTGGTTGAGCGACTCGGGGCTCATGTAGCCCGGCGGGAAGAACATGAGTTCGCTCGCCTTGGGCAGCAGCACATTGAACATGAGCTCGATATGGGGCCGGGCCTCGTTCACCGCCTGCTCGTCGGTCTCGGCCACATAGACGGGGGCGCACCAGGCGATCTGGTTCGAGGAGGCCTCATAGCCATACTGGCGCCAAGCGGTCTCGCGATACATGTCCAGATATTTAGCCACGGCCTCGGCGGGGCTGTATGTCTGCAGATAGACATACTTGCGGTCGGGATGGGCCGCCCATTCAATGGTCTCGCGGCTGCCCTGGGAGGGGCACCAGATCGGTGGATGGGGCTGCTGGAAGGGACGCGGCCAAAGGTTCACATATTCGAGATGATAATGCTTGCCCTCATAGGAGAAGGGGCCGGTTTCCGTCCAGGCGCGCACCACCAGATCCGCCGCCTCCTTGTGACGCTCCAGCGAGTGGACGGGATTGGCGCCGAAGGAGAAATATTCCGTCCCCACCCCGCGCACGAAGCCGCTGATGAGCCGCCCGCCGGTGATGACGTCGATCATGGCGTGTTCTTCGGCGAGGGTCAGCGGATTCTCGCGCAGGCAGAAGGCGTTGCCCAGAATGGCGATGCGCCCCTTGGTGCGCCGCGACAGGGCCGAGGCCATGACCACCGGTGAGGGCATCAGCCCATAGGCGCTCTGGTGATGCTCGTTGATGCACACGCCGTCAAAGCCCAGTTCGTCGGCAAGCTCCAGCTCGTCGAGATAGCGATTATAGAGCTGATGTCCCACCTGCGGGTCGAAATGGTCGTTGGGCAGCACCACCCAGGCGCTGCGATATGTCTCGCGGATGCCCGGGTCGATGTTCGCGTAGGGCATAAGGTGAAAACTCATGACCTTCATGGCGTGTCCTTCCATTATCGTGGCGCGGCCCGATCAAGCGGGCCACCTATCTCAACCGAGTGTCGGATCCAGAACGATCTTACCCATTCCCGGATCGCTTTCCATGAGGCGATGCGCCTCAGCCGCCTTCGACAGCGGTAAAATATGAGCGATGCGCACCTTGATCTTGCGTTCCGCAGCGGCGGCGAAGCAGAGCGGCAGGTCCGAGGGCTTGTAGCCCGGCATGCCCTTGATGGTGATGCGCTTGTCATAGAGATGGTGGAAATCGATAGGCGCCACCGGCCCGCCATGGGCGCCCGCCGTCACCATGCGTCCACCCTCGCCAATGGCCTTGAAGGCCTTGGGCAGCGCCTTGGGATTGGCGATATTGTCATAGAGCACCTGGACACCCTGCCCCCCGGTGATCCGCAGGACCTCGGCCTCAAGAGCCTCGGTCGAATAATCGATGGCGTGATCCGCCCCAAGTTCCAGCCCGGAATCGGCTCGCGCCCGACCGCCCGCCGCACAGATGACCCGCGCGCCGATGACATGTTTGGCGATCTGGATTCCCACAGAGCCCAGATTGCCGCTGGCGCCCATGATCAGCACCCATTCCCCCGCCTTGAGCTGGGCCACATTGCAAAGCAGGTTCCAGGCTGTGGGACAATGGCGCATGACCACCGCCGCCTCATGGAAATCGAGGCGCTTCGGCAGAAGGTTGGTCTTGAAGGCGGGCACGCAGACGAGCTCCGCAAAGCCGCCCGGCCGCTTGATGCCCATCATGCCCTGAGGTCCCGCATAGCCCGCGCCATCTTCCGCGCAGGGCTCCAAGGGCATGCCGCCTGCGGAGGCGACGTGATCGCCGACCTTGAACCGGGTGACGCCTTCGCCCACCGCATCCACCACGCCCGCGCAATCGACGCCCAGAATCAGCGGCAGCACCGGATGGCGATGGGCCTCGGCGCCGGCGCGCACGGACACATCGAGCACCCGGTTGACCGTTGCGGCATGAACCCGGATGCGAATTTCCCCAAAGCGCGGTTGCGGATCAGGGATGGTCTCGTAGCGCAGAACCTCAGGCGGGCCGAATTCGCGAAGAACGATGGCCTTCATGAACGGGCCTCGCCCTTGTAATCGAGGCCCATGAGCTTGAGGCTTGCGCGCCCGAGGACGCCAAAGGGATTGGCGAGGGTCTCGGCGATTTCGAAATGATTGTAGCCGCGCGCCACAATCAATTTCACTTTCTTTCCTGCCTTATCAACGGCTTGTGCGAATTCTCTGCTTTGTCGCTGGAACTCTGGGGACTCGCAATCCCCATATGCCACCACGATGGGGCAATGCAGCCGGTCGATGTGGCGGATGGAGGAGAGCTGCTCCACCATGTCATCGGTAAAGTTCACATATTTGCTGCGCGCGGAAAGCCGCACGGGCGCCAACTCATACATGCCGCTGCAGACCACCCCGCCCTTCAGAATGGTGTTGGGGACCCCATACTGGCCCTCCCAATCGGTCGTCAGGATATTGCCGGTGAGATGGGCGCCCGAGGAATGACCGAAGACATAGAGGCGCTCGGGGTCCGCGTCGAAAGATGCGGCGTTGCGCCACACCCAGGCAACCGCCCGACGCACCTGATCGATCATGGGGAAGAGCGAACCGCCGGCTTCATCCACATTGTTGAAATCCAACGCGATGTAATTGACCCCCGCCGCGTGGAACAGCTCGGCGGGCGCATGGCAGCGCGAGGACGAACCGGAGCGCCAGGCGCCGCCGTGAACATAGATCATGATGGGCGCGCCGGGCTTCTTCGCCTTGAACAGATCAAGCTTCTCGATCTCGGTCGGGCCGTAGGCGAGGCGAATCGCACCGCCCAAGCGCTCGCGGGCGCCAGCGCTGTTCACATCGGTGCGCCCATGGACGATGGCCTGATTGGGCGCCCAATTGGACTGATCATAGCAACGGTCGAGCTCGACCTGGTCATAATCCATGAAAACGAGGGGGCCCTTGACCCGCTCGACCTGTCCGCCCTGTCCGCTCATATGACCTCCCAAATTTCTGACTGGCACAATGGCGCCGCAGCGGGCGCGCTTGCAAGTGGGCTATTTCCCCTCACTCATCGCCCAACAGCGCATGGACCTCCTCGCCGCGCACCTCGACGGGATAGGTCCTCAGGTCGATGCTGCAGGGCGCAAGCACGGCCTTGCCGGTGCGCACGTCAAAGCCGCCGAAGTGCATGGAGCACTCGATCAGGTCCCCGTCGAGCTGGCCTTCGGAGAGGCTGGACAGGCCATGGGTGCAGCAATCGTCGGTGGCGTAAAAGGAGCCCTCGACATTATAGACCGCCAAAGCCGGGCCATCGGCCCGGTCCACGCGCTTGACGGAGCCGGGCTCCAGATCTGAAACCCTGCAAAGAAGCAACGATTTTTCGGCCGACATGCGGACCTCCGGGTAAGAAAGGCTGCGCTCAGGGCGCCGGGTTGGCCCCCTTATGCCAAAGTCGGAGCGAATTGACACTCCCGAGTGGCAAAACTATTCATGACGCCACGCTCACCCCATCTTTCGAGGTTTCGCCCAT
>CANGTC010000276.1 GCA_947456505.1 Beijerinckiaceae bacterium | reverse complement strand
TGGCGCGGCCATCGTCATGGCCATGAACCATTTCACGCCGGGCGCGCCGGTGGAGATTTTCGAAAGCGAATATCCCATCCGCGTGCGCGCCTTCGAACTGGTGCAGGACTCCGCCGGGGCGGGCAAATATCGCGGCGGCCTTGGCTATGCGCGCGAATTCGAGGTGCTGGAGGACAGCACGCTCACCGTGCGCTCCTCCAACCATCGCTTCACTTCTCAGGGGCTGGACGGGGGCGGGGCGCCCAAGCCTTCGCGGGTGGTGCTCAACCCCCATCTGCCCGGGCGCGAAGAACTGGGGCCGCTGGAGACGCGCTTCCTCAAGGCGGGCGATGTGATCCGCTTCGAGCGCAGCGGCGGCGCGGGCTTTGGCCCGGTGGCCGAGCGCGATCCGCGAGCGGTACGCGATGACCTGCGCAATGGTTATACCAGCGCTCAGGCCGCAGCGAGCCAATATGGCCTCAAGAACGACTGAGTTGATCAACGGAGAAAAAGCATGAGCGGGAATGAGCGTTTTGACCTGACGGGGCGCGTGGTGATCGTCACTGGCGGCGGCAAGGGCATCGGCAAGGTCTATGCGCAGGAATTCGCCAAGGCGGGCGCACGCGTGGTCGCTGCAGACATCGACGGCGAGGCGGCGGCGGCCGTGGCGGCGCAGATCGAGGCCGAAGGCGGGCAGGCCCTGGGCCTGCGTACGGATGTGGCGGACGAAGCCTCGACCGAAGAGATGGTGCGCGCCACGGTGGCGCGGTTTGGCGGCGTCGATGTGCTTGTCAACAACGCCTCGTTGATGAGCGCGCTGCCGCGCCGCAGCTGGCTGGAGATTCCCGTGGAGGAATGGGACCGGGTCATGGCCGTAAATCTGCGCGGCATCTTCCTGTGCTGCCGGGCGGTCGTTCCCCATATGCGCGAGAAGGGCTATGGCAAGATCGTCAACATCTCCTCCAGCCGCGTCTGGGAGGGCGTGCCCAACCGCTTGCATTACACGACGTCCAAGGCGGGTGTGATCGGCCTCACCCGGGCGCTCTGCAAGGAGGTCGGCGAATACGGCATCACCGTCAACGCCATCACGCCCGGCTATACCCTGAGCGAGACCCAGCAGCAGACGTCGTCAAACAATTATCTCGCCATGCAGTCCGAAGGGCGCGCCATGGGCCGGGCGCAATATCCCGAGGATCTCGTAGGGGCAGTCATGTTCCTGTCGTCAGCGGCCAGCGATTACATGACTGGCCAGACCATGAATGTGGACGGCGGCAAATCCATGCACTGAGCGCTGTGGCCGGGTCAGGCGAGGGGCGTCATTTCGTGGGAATGTCGATCATCGCCTCGACCTGCGCTGCCGTGAAGGGCGAGGGTATGAATTTGCCCTGGATGGCCTCCACGATGATCTGCTCGATCCCCACGATCTTCTCTGGAGACATGGTCTCCTTGGGGAGCAGGCCGCGGACCTTGCTCACGACTGCGGGCGGCAGGCCGGAAATCTCCGCGAACATGGTGAGGGCCTCGGGCGCGGCGTACATCCAGTCCACCACCTCCTTATAGGCCGCGTGGAAGCGCATCAGCACGGGGCGGCGGGTGTTCAGGGTCTGGAGATTGGTCAGGTTGACGCGACCTGTGCGGGTCTTCAGCACCGCCACATCCTCGCCGGTGGCCACGATGCGGATCTCCCCCGCCTCGACCTTGTCGAGGAAGAAGGGGATGGCGGAGAAGCCCACATCCACCTGTTTGGTGAGCACCTGCGTGAGGGTGGAGGCGATGCTGCCGGTGGAGGTGGGCTTCGCCTCCAGCTTGTACTGCGCGATGAGCGCCAGCAGAGCCGCGTTGCTGGACGAGCCGGGCAGGGAGAAGGAGATGGTCTTGCCGTTGAGGTCGGCGATGGTCTTCACCGGCGAATCGGCGGGCACATACCAATATTGATCGGGGGCGCCGAGGATCTCGCTGGAAATGATCTTGAGGGGCGCGCCCTTGGCGATGGTTCCGACCGCCGCGCCCACCCCTGCGCCCGTGGCCACGTCCACGCTGCCCGCTATCAGGGCCTGAATGGCCTCGGGTCCGGCCTGGGTGTAGAGGATATCAACGTCCAGCCCATATTTCTTGAAAATCCCCGCGCGCTGGCCCATTTCTGCGACCGCAGTGTCCCATGCGCCGCGCTGGGTGACCGCAATCTTGAGCTTGTCGGGCGTCTGCGCCTTGGCAGGCAGGGCAAGCGAGCCCATGATGAGGGCTGCGCCTAGCAGCGTCCTGATGAATGCCATTTTCGCCTCCCCATGCACCGGTTGACCGGATTTTCCAAAACGGTAGCCGGGCCCGGGGTGGGGGTCAAGGAAGGGCGTCGCCGCCTGCTCGATCCGCCTGGGGGCATGCTTTTCGGTTGATTTTTTCCGCTTGGCGCGGGCGGAACCGGGCGCTATAAGGGTGACATTCGTGGCGCGCGACCGACCGGTCCCGCGCCGCGACTATTTTAGGCTGGCCGATCGCCGGGGGCGTCTCCGGGGCCAAGCCGAGCATTGGAACGACAGAATGGCGAACCCTCTCGAGTTTCTGACCCAGGTCCGCGCCGAAGCGGCCAAGGTGACCTGGCCGAGCCGACGTGAGACCTTCATTACGACCGCGCTCGTGATCGTGATGGTGATTCTGGCGAGCATCTTCTTCGTGTCGGTCGATCAGGCGCTGCGCATGATCGTCACCTTCCTTCTTTCACTCGTGCACTGACCGAGGAAACTGAGCCATGGCCATGCGCTGGTATATCGTTCACGCCTATTCGAACTTCGAGAACAAGGTCGCGGCCTCGATCCGCGAATATGCCGCCCAGCGAGGGCTTCTCGATAAGTTCGAGGAAATCCTCGTCCCCACCGAGCAGGTCATCGAGGTGCGTCGCGGCCGCAAGGTGAATACGGAACGCAAGTTCTTTCCCGGTTATGTCCTGGTGAAGTGCGACCTGACGGACGACGTCTATCATCTCATCAAGAACACCGCGAAGGTTACGGGCTTCCTTGGCGCCGACAACAAGCCTATGGCGATTTCCGAAGCCGAGGCGGACCGGATCAAGGGTCAGGTCGCCGAGGGCGTGGAGCATCCCAAGGCTTCGATCATCTTCGAGATTGGCGAGAAGGTGCGCGTCACCGATGGTCCCTTCGCTTCCTTCGAAGGTCTTGTCGAAGAGGTCGACGAGGGCCGTTCTCGCGTCAAGGTGGCGGTGTCCATCTTCGGTCGCGCCACCCCGGTGGAACTGGAGTTCGGTCAGGTCGAGAAGCTCTGAGTCGAGACAGTTTTGGGGCAGGGCTCCGCCTCACGAGACATCCAAAGGGCGGCCTACCTGGACCGCCCTTTTTGCTGTCCCGCTTCAGGGGCGCACGATGTCCGCAAGGATCCCCGACATTGTCGCGTCATGGGTCTTGTCGCCCTTGGGGGAGGCCCAGTAGCCGATGAAAAGGCCCTTGGTTTCATTGGGGCGCGCCTCAGTGATCACGAATCGCACGATGGTCTCGGCACCCTGATAAGTCGCGGGAACATCCATCTGGATCAGATCGATCTCGCCCACCCTGTGCTTCTGCTGATCGATGGGCTGGCGGGTCGTCACGCCCTGCTGCTTGAAATATTTGAAATACTCATCGACTACGCGCTCGACGCCATCGG
Source organism: Beijerinckiaceae bacterium (assembly GCA_947456505.1). Lineage (GTDB taxonomy): Bacteria > Pseudomonadota > Alphaproteobacteria > Rhizobiales > Beijerinckiaceae > Terripilifer. The sequence continues at coordinate 790 of CANGTC010000276.1, read as the reverse complement.
CGGTCACCGCCTCAACCCATAGATAGACCTCCTCGTCGGGACTGCTGATCTCGACGCCGCGGTCAATGTTCTTCACCCGCCAGTCGCCGGGCAGGTTGATGGGGAAGGGGAGGCCGGCGCCCTTGAAGGTCAGCACCTTGGCGGTGGCGGGGCCGTTTGTGAACAGGGTCAGCGTCATGAGGGGCAGGGCGGCTATTGCGCAGACCCGCAGAAAACGGATGATGGTCGACATGAGAAAATACCTTTTGTGACAGAATGCTTCGGTCCTTTCGATCCCGCCTTGCAAAGGAGCGGAAGAAAGCATTCATTGTCAAGATTGTGTCTATCGGATCCTTCTTCGGCTTTTTTCTTCTGCGCCCCTTCCCAAACAGCTGACGAGCCTCTATAGGACCCACTCCGCCGTGGAAGGCATGCCTGGTTCGCCGCCGGGAGTTCATGCCGCACCACGAACTGCAACCGCCCGGCGCCGGATGATCCATCCGGTTCGCGGGTTTGTTTGGAGCAGCCATAATGGCAAAGAAGATCACGGGTTACGTGAAGCTTCAGGTTCCGGCCGGCGCGGCGAATCCTTCGCCCCCGATCGGTCCCGCGCTGGGTCAGCGCGGTCTGAACATCATGGAATTTTGCAAAGCGTTCAACGCCCGCACGGCGCAGATCGAGACGGGGCCCCCGATCCCCGTCAACATCACCGCTTACGGCGACCGCTCCGTCACCTTCGAGATGAAGCAGCCGCCGGTCACGTTCTGGCTGAAGAAGGCCGCGAACCTGAAGATCGGCAAGAAGCCGGCTT
>CANGTC010000275.1 GCA_947456505.1 Beijerinckiaceae bacterium | reverse complement strand
GAAGGCGAAGGCGCCGAAGCGCGTGGGGGCGCTGGCCACCAGCTCCGCCAGATAATCATTGAAGCGCCGGGCGAGATCCCGGGTCTGGGCGAGATCGCCGAACCAGATGCCCGGCGAGGTATAGGAGACCACGGCGGCGCCGATGCCTTCGGCGTCCATCAGGGCCAGCGACGATTGCGGCGACCATTCGGGAAAGCCCCGATAGGCCGAGCCCACGATCCCGGCCGCGCGCTGCACGTCCTTGTAGAACTCGGGCAGGAGATGGTGATGAACGTCGATACGGCCCTTGGCTGCGGTCATGGTCTTTCCTCCGTTGCAGCCTTTTAGCTTCACGGGCGGGCTTTGCAAATGAGGGGGCCCGCCCGCGGGCTGTTTCAGAGGCTTTGAGCGATCACCCCGCCTTCACCATCAACAGCAATTGCCCGCCCTCGACCAGCTGCGCCCCGGCGGGCAACGTGAGGTCATATTCGAAATGGGCCTGAACGACGAGGAGCAGAGCCCGCGCATTGGCGCGGAACCAGGGGGCGTCCTTGAAGAGGTCGGTCACGTCGAGGACGCCCGAGGTCTCCTTGTCATCCACGAAGGGGGCGACGGTCGGCGTATATTGGCCGTTGACGACGTCGCCGAATTTGGCGGGATCGAATTTTGCGATGATCTCCATCTTGCCGGTATCGAGATCATAGGCCCAGACCTTGCCGTTGTGACGGCTGTTGCCGGGGTCTTCGCACAGATAGATCACACCGTCGGCGGTGACGGTCACATTGTCGAACATCTCGCCGCCTTCGGTCCCGTCGAGCAACAATTCGATCGTGCCGGTTGGCGCGCCATCGGTGACGATCTTGTTGACGTCATCGAAGGTCACGGCCCAGAGGCGGCTGCGGCCGACCTGCTTGACGTCCTGCCCCTCGCGCGCCGTGCCATCGGCTTCGAAATTATTGCGGTCGGTGGTGACGAAATAATAGCGGTTGGGATTGCGCGTGTCCCAGGCGCCATCTTCAGGACGCAGGAAAGAGGTGCCCTTGTTGGGCTGTGCGAAGGCGATGGCCCTGCCTGCGCCCTTGCCCGCGAGAGACTTGGAAATGCCAATATTGGTCTCGCGGGATTCGATGGCGACGCCGGGGACGACCATGCTGAACAGCGTGCCGCCGGTCAGGCCCGCGCGCTCGATGGGCGAGCCCTCGCGCGACTTGCGGCCGATGTAGAAATGCACCTGGTTCAGGCCCCCATCCGAGTTCGCGGCCACAAGCGTCACATCGCCTGTGCCGGGATGGGCGAGCAGGTTCTCCCACGAAGGCGGCGGATCCTTCTGGTCGCCGGGCTTGCCGAAACCGAAGGCGGGCAGCTCCCAGGCGGAGCCATCTTCCGCGACCCAGGCGAAGGCGCGATTGGGGCTGGCTATGCCAGCCTCTTCGCCGTTCAGGAAGATGTGGCCGTTGTAGCCGAGGCCCGAACTTTTGTTGAAGAAGGCGGAGCTAGGGGCAAGATCGGCCGAGCAGAAGCGGGAGAAATCCAACTGCTTGGCGGGAACATGATCGCCGCTCTTCCAGGCGTCGCCGGCGAAAAGATGCATCTTCTGCGGGCTGGTGACGAAATCCTGACCGGAGCGGATCTCAAGGCTGTCCTTGGCGAGCGTCCAGCGGGAGACGAAGGCGCCCTTGCCGCCGTGACCGCGCGTGGCGCCCTTACCACCGGGAAGTTCGTGATTGCACAGAATGGTGATGGAGCCATCGCCGTTGTCGAAGGCGCCGAGGCCATCGGGAATGCCCGCGAAGGCATAGCCCTTCACCTCGTTGCCGGTGGTGAGCAGGGACACCACGCGCCAGCCCTCCGCGACCGGCGCCAGATAGGGCGCGCCACTGGCGGAAGCTGTGGCGCCGATGGCGGGAACATCGAGACTGGAGGGGCCACGGCTGACCGGCGCGGCGAAGGGGTCGAAGGGCGCAGCCAAAGCGCGGCCGGGCGCGAGGGCGCTCAAGGCCAGGGCGCTGGAGCCCGCCAGAAGGTTGCGCCGGGTGAGGGTAGGTGTCGCAATCATCGCCTGCTCCTGAAATGAACCGTCGGCATGATCATGCCTTGACGCTGCGGGGTTATGGCGGTTTTGCGACGGTCTGATGACAGCGCCATTGGCGACAGTAACCTGCGTCAAATCAAGGCGAGTGACGAAGCCTTCGATTCAACTGGCGGGGAATCGGAGCTCGACCCATGAAACCCGCCCTGCCCCTGCTGCTCGCCTTCGCCCTCATGCTCGCCAGTCCCGCTTTCGCCAAAGGCGATGCGCGGCGGGGGCTCAAGATCGCCCAACGCAATTGCGCGCCCTGCCATGCGGTGAGCCGCACCGGAGACAGCACAAACCCGAAGTCCCCGCCCTTCCGCACCCTGGCGCAGCGCTATCCCCTGAGCGAACTGGAAGAGGCCATGGGAGAGGGGATCATGGTGGGCCATGAGGGCCCGGAAATGCCCATCTTCGAATTCAAACCAGACCAGATCGAAGATTTTATCGCCTATTTAGGCTCCATTCAGGTGAAGAAGCGTTAAGTGGGATCAGGTGGCGGGGGCTTGCAACTGCGGGCTGTCTCGCCCACCTTCGCATGCGGAGGAACCCATGATCCGCTTTTTCATCAGCAATGGCAGAAACCAGAGCGCTGCGTCCGGCGGGCGCTGGGGCATGATGCTTGGCGTCGCCATGGCGGCGGCCTTCGGCCTCGTGCTGGTGACGCTGAGCATCGGGCTGGCGCTGCTGCTGGCGCCCGTGATCATCGTGGCGGGCCTCATCGCCCGCGCGCGCCTGCGCCGGATGCTGCGGGAGATGGGAATCGGGCAGCCCCGCGAAGGCGATGCGCCGCGCAACCCTTTCCAGCGCAGCACCGGGGATGGGGATGTGATTGAGGGGGAATATCGGGTGGTGGAGGAGGAGAAGCCGAGGCGGCCTGCGCCCTGATCGTCGCATCCAAGCGGCCTATCCCTGATCCCTCTTTCCGCCCCCTCGCCTTTGCGCGCACCGCCCGCTAGTTTCCCCCCATGCGCCACCTTCTTCTGCTTCGCCACGCCAAAGCCGTCGCCCACGCAAGGGGCGGGGAAAAAGACATTGAACGGGAGCTTGCGCCCCGGGGACGACGGGATGCTGGCCTTCTGGGGCGGCATATGCTGAGCAAGGGCCTGCGGCCTGATCTCGCGCTCGTCTCGGCCTCCGCACGCACCCGCGAGACCGTGGCCCTGCTGATGGCCCAATGGCCTGCGGCTGCCCCCCTCGACATCCAGCGCAGCCTCTATCTGGCCGAGGCGCCCGCCATGCTGGAGATCCTGCGCGCGGCGCCTGATGACGCCCGCACGCTGATGGTCGTGGGCCATAACCCCGGGATGGCGGAGCTGGCCCTGAATCTCACAGCTGGGGGCGATCCGGACGCGCGCATGCGGATGATGGCGGGCTTTCCCACCTGCGCCTTGGCGGTGCTGGAATGCCCTTGCGAGAGCTGGGCGGAGCTGACCTTCCAGAGTGCGCGCCTCGTGGATTTCGTGACGCCCAAACATCTGGACGGCTGAGCACTTGCCAGACGAACGCCAGGCCCAATGTTCTCTGCGGAGGACAGCGGATGCCGCCACGCGCTTTCATCGCCACCTTAGCCCTTCTGGCGCCCCTAGCCGCGAGCTTCGCCGCCACGGGCGAAGGCGAGGATGCGCCCGCCCCGCCGCAATTTCTGCCCGCCGCCCGCAGCGTCTCCAACTGGCGGGCGCAGGCGGGCGCGCATCTGGATCTGGCGCCCGAGCGGGCGCAGGCCTTGGCGAGCGGCGCGGAGGAGAAGGGCGTCACCCGCTGCGTCAGGCTCAACAATTACTGGTGCGTGAAGGGCGTGGGCTGGAATGGCATGCTGGCCGCCGACGCGGAGGGCCATGTCGCCTTCGCTTCGGCGGAAGAGGGCGCCGCCGTCGCGGCCCTGCTGCTGCGGCGCTATTACATGAGCTACAGCCGCCGCTCGGCCCAGGCCATCGTCACCCGCTGGGCGCCTGCGGAATGCCGCGTGGCGAGGGTGGCGAGCCGCCCCTCGGCCATTCCCCTGCCGCCGATCCGGGGAAGCGCGAAAGGCCCTGTTGGAATCGCCCAGACCCGCAACAAGCTGGGGCCAGCGCCCGACGCCCTCTCGACGCGCGGTGTGGGCCAGACCCTGCGCGCCCATTGGCTGGCGCGGGGCAAGGGCAAGGTGGCGAAGGCTCAGCCCCGCTCGCATATCGGGGAGCGCCTGCCGCCCCTGATGCGCGCGCCCAGCATCGCGGTGGGCCTTGGCGAGAAACCCATGGCCATGCCCGAACTGAAGCTCGCCTCTCTCGCTATGCCGGGCCTTGAGCCGCTGCGTCCCGAGCCCCTGCGGCCCATCGTCAACTGCGACAGCGAGACCAACCGCCTGCAATCCTATGCTCAGAAGGCCAGCGCAGGCGTCGCCGCCTCGCCCGACGAGGATCTGG
>CANGTC010000274.1 GCA_947456505.1 Beijerinckiaceae bacterium | reverse complement strand
GGATCACCGCTCATGGCCGAGCAGTTCGTGGGAAAGGCGTCCGAGTTCAAGGATGGCGATCGTCAGATCGTGCGCATCGGTGAACAAGAGATCGGCATTTTCAAACATGAAGGCGAGTTCTACGCCTATAGCAACTTCTGCTTGCATCAGGGCGGGCCGGCCTGCGAGGGCCTGACCATCGCCCGCGTCGAGGAGCGCCTTCGCCCCGACAAGACCTCCATGGGTCTGCACTTCACCAATGACATGAACTTCGTCTGTCCATGGCATGGCTACGAATATGACATGAAGACCGGCGAGCATGTCTCCAACCGCAAGCTCAAGCTGCGGAAGTACGACGTGGTGCAGAAGGGAAACGACGTCTATGTCGTCGCCTAAGGCCGCCAAGTCGGCCAAGTCCGCCAAATCTGCAAAGCCTGCAAAGGCGGGCAAGGTGGCCGTCAAGGCCACCGCCTCGTCACCTCGCTCCAAGGCGGCCGACGGCCATGTCTTTGAGGGCGAAGACAAGGTGAATTTTGTGAAGGCCATGTGGGAAGGCGTCACCCCCAAGGGGGCGAAGACGTCCGGTGGCTCCAGGTCAGGGGTGGAAAAGACCAAGGCTGACAAGCCGAAGGCGGCCAAGGCCGCCAAGGCGCCGAAGGTCGAGATCTTGCGCAAGATTTCGGCTCCCGCGCCCGTCAAGTCCCGGCAAACGCCGGAATCCGATCAGGCGCTGGCGCTTGTGCAGGCCCTTGAAGCGAAATTTGAGGCTGGTGAACTTGATGTCTTGACGCCGGAGGCCACTCAGGCCCTCATGGGCGTGATATGCAGGATCTACGGGGCCAATCAGGAGAGCGGGAACAAATACTCGCTCCTGTCCGGGCGGGCCGCCGTGACTGGCACCGATGCGATGATAACTTGCAGCGCCCTGCTCAAGGCGGTGGATTTGCAGGTGTTCGAACTGGGTATGTGGCAGAGCTGGTCAGGGGTCTGACCGCAGCCGACGGGAACAAGCAGGAGGGATAAACTATGGACCTCATTTCAGATCGTGGCCGCCGCGTTCAGGTTGAAGAGCTGAATACGACGAAGCTTCTCGCCCACGCCGCCAAACAGACGCGTGACCGCAATTTCGACGACGTGCTGATCGTCGACGTCGATGCGCATCACTATGAAAACGAAAACTTCGGCGAAATTCTCCCCTTCATGGAGAACGAGGTTCTCAAGCAGCTGGTGCTCTCGGCCCGCGCCAAGGCCGGCCGTGGCTCCGTCATGCCGTCCACGCCTGGCTTCCAGGACATGGGCGGTCGTGTGACGCGCTATCCGCTGCGCTCCTCCGAGAAGACCGACCCGAGCCGTCTGCGCGACGCCCAGCTGGGCGAGCGCTGGATGGACGCCATGGGCGTCGATTATTCCTGCCTCTTCCCCACGGGCATGCTCAACGTCGGCATGCATCCCCAGAAGGAGATGGAGTTCGAACTGTGCTGGGCCTACAACCGGTGGGTCACCGAAGTGGCCTTGCCCCAGACCAACGGGCGCATGTTCACCCAGCTCTGCCTGCCCTTCAGCGATCCTGAGGGCTCCTTGCGCTGCGTCGAGACCTTCGGTCATCGCAAGGGCGTCGGCGGTTGGATGGTCACCACCGTGCGTCCCAAGATGCCGGTCTATGACAACGCCTATATGAAGACCTATCGGGCCATCGAAGAGCGCGGTCAGACCCTGGCCTTCCACTCCGGCCCGTCATGGGGCGATCACACGTTCCAGAGCTGCAACCGCTTCATCTCGGCCCATGCGCTCGGCTTCTCCTGGTACAACATTCTGCATTGCACGAACTGGATCGTGAACGGCATGAACGAGCGCTTCCCCAAGCTGCCCGTCATCTGGATCGAAGCAGGCCTGGCCTGGATCCCCTTCGTCATGCAGCGCATCGACCACGAGTTCATGCTGCGTCCTTCCGAATGCCCGCTCCTGAAGCGCAAGCCCTCCGAATATATGCGCGAAATGTTCTATTCGTCGCAGCCCATGGAAATTCAGGACATGGACGCGCTCGAGTGCACCTTCCGCATGATCGACGCGGAAAATTCGCTGCTCTTCGCTTCCGATTATCCCCACTGGGATTTCGATCTGCCCTCGACGATCTGGGACCTGCCCTTCCTCACGGACAAGGCTCGTCACAACATCCTCGGCGGCACAGCCCATCGCTTGTTCAAGCTGCCGCCCCGCAACGAGGCGCAGAAGCAGAACCTCATCAAGTACGGCAACTACGTCGAGTGCTAAGCTCGCCTGTTCCGGCAAGACGAAAAGCGGGCGGCCTCACAAGGGCCGCCCAATTTCTTTGAGGGAGGTCTCCATGTCCGGCGCCTTGCGTTTGATGATGGCGGGTGTCGCGCTTGCCGGAGGCGGCATGGCGCAAGCGCAGGACGTCGCGTCCTTCTTCAGGGGCAAGACCGTCTCTGTGGTCATCGCATCGGCGGCGGGCGGGGGGTATGACACCTACGGGCGGCTGGTGGCGCGGCATCTGGGCGCGCAGATCCCGGGCAATCCCTCGGTCATCGCCCAGAATATGCCGGGGGCGGCGGGCGCAACGGCATCCTACTATGTGACGGCCGTCGCGCCGAAGGATGGCACGGTGCTCGGCGCCATTCATCCCGGCAATATCATCGAGCCCGTGCTCGGCGACAAGCGCAAGGTGCGCTACGATCCAGGCGCCTTCCAATATATCGGCAACGCCAATCCGGACGTCTATGTCTGCGTGGTGCGCGCCGATGCGCCCGCCACCACCTTCGAAGAGGCGCGCAAGACGCAGCTCGTGATGGGCTCTGGCGGGGAGGCGGCCTCGACCCGTGATTTTCCCCTGCTGCTCAATGCGGTGCTGGACACGAAATTCAAGGTGGTGCTGGGCTATTCGGGCAATCGCGAGGTGCAGCTCGCCATCGAGAAGGGCGAGATCCACGGCCAATGCGGCGCCGCCTGGGCGAGCGTGCTGGCGACCCATCCCGACTGGTTTCGTTCAGGGCTGGTGAAGGTGCTGGTGCAGGAGGCCTCCATCGGCAATCCCGTGCTCGACCAGCAGGGCGTGCCCAAAAGCGTCGACTTCGCCCGCACGTCGCAGGAGCAGCAGATTCTCGATCTCATCTATAGCCAGGAGCGGTTCGGCAGGCCCTATATCATGGCCTCCGAAGTCCCGGCGGAGCGCATCGCCGCCATCCGCAAGGCCTTCATGGACATGTTCAAGGACCCCGCTTTTATGGCGGAGGCGAAGAAGATGAATCTGGATGTGGATCCCATGTCCGGAGAGGACCTTCAGGCCCTCGTGCGCAAGGTCTATGACACGCCGCCGGAGATCGTGGCGCTGGCCAAGGCCGCGACGGCGGCCAAGTAGGACGGCTGGTCAGCCGTCCACACTCGCCAGAAATTCCAGACACAGCTTGTTGAACTCAGCCGCGCATTCGATATTGCCCATGTGCCCGGCATTCTCGAAGACATGCAGGCGCACGTCCTTGATCTTCGGCACGAAGCCGTCAGTGTAGCCGGGATTGCGCAGGGGATCGAGCTTGCCCGCGATGACCAGGGTGGGCACGCGGATATTGCCGTAGTCGATGGCGTTGCGTTCGGCGCGGGCGTCTTCCTCCTTGGGGAAGGGCGCCTTGAAACGGGCGACGGCGGTCGCCTCCCAGGCGCCGGGCACGCGGCTCCATTTCCAGCGGCGTTCGATATAGGCGTCATCCGCCGCCCATTTGGGATCGACGAACATGACTTCCACGATGCGGCGCATATGCTCTTTCGAGCCGTCATAGGTGTTGAGCACCTTGCGCGCGTCATTGTCCGGCGCGTCGCCGCCGCCCGAGCAGCAGGTGACGCTGGCGAGCGGCCAGTCCGGCTGCTTGCGCGCGGCGACCGTCAGGCACAGGCCCCCCGACATGGAGCTGCCCATCACATGCACCTTCTCCACGCACATGGCTTCGATGAAGCGGCGGATATGGGTGATGCGCTTGTTGAACTGACCGTTGAAGTCGAAGACCTTGTCGGTCAGGCCAAAGCCAAGATGGTCTGGCGCGAGCACGTGATAGCGCTGCGCCAGAACCGGCATGTTGTGTTCCCAGGAGGTTTCCGCGCAGCCGCCGAACTCCGCCGAATGCAGCAGGAGGACGCTTGGCTTGCGGCCCTTGTGCTCGACGCCCGCTTCGAAATAGTGCGTGGTGACGTCGTCGATGGAGATCGTGCGGCCTTGCATGGCGGGTCCTATTCAGCGGCGATGGGCAGATCGAGCGGCTTGGTGCGCGCCAGATCCTTGATCGCGGGATAGACTTCCTTGGCGAAGAGGCGGATGTTCTTGGCGGTGCGCTCGTGATCGAGGAAGCCGGCCTGCATCATCATCAACAGATGATCGAAGCCGCCGACGAGATCATAGAAGCGCTTGATCTGCGCGATCACCTGATCGGGCGTGCCATACATGACCACGCCCTGCTCGCGCTGGAATTCCAGCGTCTGCGCGCGCATGGCGTCCGT
>CANGTC010000273.1 GCA_947456505.1 Beijerinckiaceae bacterium | reverse complement strand
GGGCCCCATAGCCGATCAGCGCCGCGCCCAGCACCACCAGCGGAAAGGGCGCGTCGAGGAACATCAGCAGGCCGAAGGCCAGCGCCGCGATGGCCTGAAAAACCCAATGCTTGAAGGCCCGTTTGGCGATGCGCGCGATGGCGTGGAACACCACCGCCAGAACCGCCGTCTTGATGCCGAAGAAGAGCCCCGCCACGAGCGGCAGGTCATGGCCGTAGGCGTAGAGGAAGCTCAGACCCAGCATGACCAGGGCGCCGGGAACCACGAACATGAGCCCGGCGAAGAGCCCGCCCCGCACCCCATGCAGCAGCCAGCCGATATAGGTCGCGAGCTGCTGGGCCTCGGGGCCGGGCAGCAGGGTGCAATAGTTCAGCGCATGCAGGAAACGCGGCTCGTCGATCCATTTGCGGTCATCGACCAGCACCCGGTGCATCAGCGCGATCTGCCCCGCCGCGCCCCCGAAGGAGGTGAGGCCAATGAGGGTCCAGACCCGCGCGGCCTCCCCGAAAGAGACCTGCGGCATGGGGGGCTGGGCGGACGTTTTCGGGTCAGTGGTCATGCAACAGCCTTGGAGAAGGGGCTGCGCCCTGTCAAATCGCGCAATTCGGAGGCGTCCGCCTTGACCGCGCCCGCGCAAAGCGGCATCCGATCAGGATCAAATGTCGGGAGATCGCCCATGGACCAGACCCGCACGCCCTCACGGCGCAACTTCCTCAACGGCGCCGCCGCCCTTTCGCTGGGCGCCAGCCTGCCTCTGCCCGTCCTGGCGCAGGCCTATCCGGCCAAGCCCGTGCGGATTCTCGTCCCCTTCGGCGCGGGCGGCATCGCCGACATCACGGTGCGGATCGTGGCGGAGCGGCTGGGCGACAAGCTCGGTCAGCGCTTCGTGATCGAGAACCAGCCCAGCGCAGGCGGCATCAACGCGGCGCGGGCGGCCCTGCAGGGCGGGCCCGATGGCTACAGCCTCGCGCTCTTCTCCAACGGCACCGCCGTGGCGGCGGGTCTGTTCAAGGCCCTGCGCTATGACCCCGTGAAGGAATTCGCCCCGGTCTCGGCGCTGGGCTATTTCGACTTCATCTTCGCCACCGGGGGCGAGAGCCGCTTCAAGACCATGGGCGAGCTGCTGGCCGAGGCCCGCGCCAAGCCCGGCGTGCTCAACATCGGCACCATCGCCACCGGCAGCACCCAGAACCTCTCGGGCGAGCTGTTCAGGAGCAGCGCCAATATCGACGCGCGCATCGTGCCCTATCGCACCACGCCGGACGTGATTCTGGCGGCCATGCGCGGGGATGTGGATCTGATCGTGGATTCCTACGCCTCCATGAAGTCCAATCTGGAGGACAACAAGCTGCGGGCGCTGGGCACCTCCAGCATCAACCGCTCGGTGTCCCTGCCCAATGTGCCTACCGTCGCAGAAGGCGGCGTGCCGGGCTTTGACGTGACCTCGTGGAACGCGATCTTCGCCCCCGCAGGCACGCCCCAGCCGATCATCGATACGCTGAACAAGGGGATCCTCGAGGTTCTCGCCATGCCCGAGACCAAGAAGATGCTGCTGGATCTCGGTATCGAGGCCAAGGGCTCGACGCCCGCCGAACTCGGTGACAAGCTGAAGGCCGATATCGTGAAGTGGACGGCCATCATCGACAAGTCCGGCATCGAGAAGCAATAAGGCCGCAAGGCGCGTGATGAGTTCGAGGGAGGCGCGGATGGCGCAAGACGATTTGCTGATGCCCGTTCCCCTCCCCCCGCTGGTGCAGGAGGGGCTGGCGAAGTCCTTCAACCTGATCAAGCTCTGGGAAGAGCGCGATCCGGAGGCGGTTCTGGCGGCCATTGCGCCGCGCATGCGCTTCATCGCCACCGGGGTGCCGATTCTGGCGGATGGCGTCTCCTATCCCATCAGCGCCGCCGTCGTGGCGCGTTTCCCCAAGCTGGAGCTCGTGGCCAATCTGGGCGTCGGCTACGACAATATCGATGCGGGGGCCTGCGCGGCGCGGGGCGTGATCGTCACCAATACGCCGGACGTGCTGACGGAAGAGACCGCCGACACAGCCTTTGGCCTGCTGCTCTGCGTCATCCGCCAGTTTCCGCAGGCGGACCGCTATCTGCGGGAGGGCAAATGGCTCAAGACGGGCTTCCCCCTCACCGCCAGCCTGCGCGGCCGCACCATGGGCATCGTGGGTCTGGGGCGGATCGGCCGGGCCATCGCGCGCCGGGGCGAGGCATTCGGGTTGAAGATCGCTTATCACGGACGCACAGCGCAGGCGGACGCGCCCTGGCCCTTCTACGAGCGGCTGGAGGACATGGCCCGGGCCTGCGACATCCTCATGGTTTCGACGCCCGGCGGCCCCGCCACGCGCAACCTCATCGACGCCAAAATTCTCGACGCCTTGGGCCCCCAGGGCGTGCTGATCAACATCGCGCGCGGGAGCGTGGTGGACGAACCCGCCCTCATCGCGGCCCTGCGGGAGGGGCGGATTCTGAGCGCAGGGCTTGACGTTTTCGCGGGGGAGCCGGAGGTTCCCGCTGAACTCATCGCCATGGACCATGTGGTGCTGCTGCCCCATGTGGGCTCGGCCAGCCACGCCACCCGCGACGCCATGAGCGCGCTGGTGGTGGACAATGCGCTTTCCTTTGCGGCGGGGCGCGGCCCGCTCACGCCTGTGGCGGAAACGCCTTGGCCTTCGCGCCCGGAGAAGGCACATTGAGCAATCTGTCGCATGATCGATTCGCGGAGGTGACTGTCATGGAAAACAGACCTCACATGTTGCGCCCTGAAACCAGCCTGCAAAGCGGGCGCGGCTGGCGATGTCTCGCCATGGTCGCCCTGGCCCTGGCCCTGGGGCTGGGGGCGGCGACCGCCTCGGCCCAGGGCATCCAGACCCTTCCGCTGCCTCCGGCGCCCGCCGTCATCACGCGGGAAGCGCCCAAGCCTGCGGCGGCGAAGCCCGCGCCCATCCCGGAAAAATCCTCCCCGACGTTAGCGCCTGCGCCTGCTGTAGCCGCCCAGAGCGCCGCTGCGGCCAGCGCCCCGGCCCGCCCCAATGATGTCGCCGGTCGCTACATCATCCTGCGCGAAGGCGGCAAGGATGTGGGCTGCATGCTGACCCTCGACGACAAGGCGAGGGCGTCCAACGGCGACCTGAAGGCCCAGCTCGCCCCCGCCTGCCGGGATCAGGGCATCGTGATCTTCGACCCCGTGGCCTGGCGCGTCGAGCGCGGCCGCCTGGTGCTGACCGCCCGCAAGGGACATGCGGCGACCTTCGAAAAACAGGCGGACGGCGCCTGGTGGAAGGACCCGGCGGAAGGCGGCAAGCCGCTGGGCGTGAAGAAAATCTAGGGCCCGGGCGCCCATCGCTGCGCGCCCTTCCCGCTGGTTGACAGGCGCCGGCCTATTGCCGATGCTGTCGTAACGGATGCCAAAATCCGGTCCAGAGGGACGTCCGTGCGCAGCAAGCCCTGGTTTTGCGGGCGCGGTCGGCCTGCGGACCGGTCCCGGCGCCACTCTGGCGCTTTATGATCAAGCAGGCGGTGATGCAGATGAAATATCCCCTTTCACAGCAGGGCAAGGTGGTGCTCGTGGTCGGCGGCGCCGGCGGCATTGGCAAGGCGACCGCGCAGATTTTCGCTGAAGCGGGCGCCCATGTGGCGGTGACCCATCGCACCGGCGCGGACAAAGCCAGCGAAGCCGCCGGCTTCGTCGCGAGCCTGCCGGGCGAGAACCATGCGGCCTTCAGCGCCGATGTGGGCGACACCAAAACAATCCTGGCTCTGCGCGAGGCGATTACAGCGCGCTATGGGCGGCTCGATGTGCTGGTCAACAGCGCCGGGTTCACCAAGCCCATTCCCCACGCCGATCTCGACGCGCTGGACGATGACTTCATCGACCGCATGTTCGAGATCAACTGGCGCGGCCAGTTCGCCACCGTGCGCGCCTTCGCCCCCATGCTGAAGGCGAGCGGCGACGGGCTCATCGTCTCCATCTCCTCCATCGCGGCCTTCAACGGCAATGGATCGAACATCGCCTATGGCGCGGTGAAGGCGGGCGTCGACGCCATGACGAAATCCCTGGCCCGGGTGCTGGCGCCGGAGATCCGCGTCATGGGCGTCGCCCCCGGCATGGTCGACACGGGCTTCGTCGCGGGACGCGGGCCGGAGTTCAACGCCAAGGCCGGCCTCACCACGCCCCTGCGCCGCGTCGCCAACCCTGACGATGTGGCGGCGGCGGTGCTCTCCTGCGCCACCCATCTGGGTTATTCCACCGGCTCGACGCTCATCATCGACGGCGGTCGGGCTCTTTGAGAGGCGCCATGCAAAACCCGCGCGACAAGGTCTTCATCACCTGCGCCGTCACCGGCAATCTCACCCTGCCGGAGCAGACGCCCCATCTGCCGATCACCCCCGAAGAGATCGCCGACGCCTGCCTTGGCGCGGCGGAGGCGGGCGCCGCCATCGTCCATATCCATGTGCGCGAGCCCGGCTCCGGCAAGCCCT
>CANGTC010000272.1 GCA_947456505.1 Beijerinckiaceae bacterium | reverse complement strand
CCGTCATCATGACCGCCGCCACCTCGGTCATCGTCGAGCAGTCCCCCTATTTCGTGCGCGTCGGCCGCACCATGCCGCAGATGACCTTCCCGATCGCCGATTGGGCCGCCAAGAACGGCATCAAGAGCGCGGTGTCGCTGGTTTCCGACTATGCGCCGGGCATCGACGCCGAGAAGTTCTTCAAGGAGCGTTTCGAGGCGGCTGGCGGCAAGGTGCTTGACGCCCTGCGCGCGCCTCTCGCCAGCCCCGATTTTGCGGCCTTCCTGCAGAAGGCCAAGGATCTGAAGCCGGACGCGCTGTTCCTCTTCGTGCCCTCGGGCCAGGGCGCGACCCTGATGAAGCAGGTCATCGACCGTGACTTCGCGGGCTCGAACATCCGCGTCATCGCCACCGGCGACGTGACCGATGACGACCTGCTGAACAGCATGGGCGACTCGGTGCTCGGCATGGTGACCTCGCACGACTATTCGGCGGATCACGACTCGCCCGAGAACAAGACCTTCGTGGAGACCTTCAAGAAGGTGAACAACAACTTGCGCCCCAACATGATGGCGGTCGCGGCCTATGACGGCATGGACGTCATCTACCGCGCCCTGACCACCACCAAGGGCGACGCCAACGGGCAGAAGCTCGTGGACGCCATGAAGGGCCAGAAGTGGATGAGCCCGCGCGGCCCGATGGAGATCGACGCCACCACCCGCGAAGCCATTCCGCCCATGTTCATCCGCAGGGTCGAGAAGAAGAATGGCGAGCTCTACAATGTGGAGTTCGAGGCGACCGGGCCGATCAAGGATCCGACCCACAAGTAAGCTGATCGAGCCGGGCCTTCGCGGGCCCGGCTCCCTCTATTGTCGGGGGCTCGCAAGTGCTGACCATTCTGTTCGACGGCGTCGCCTATGGCATGCTGCTGTTCGTCCTCGCCATTGGCCTTTGCGTCACGCTGGGCCTCATGAATTTCATCAATCTGGCCCATGGCGCCTTCGCCATGGCGGGCGGCTATCTCACCATCGTGATGATGAACCGCTACGGCATTTCGTTTTACTGGGGCCTGCCAGCAGCCTTCGTCTTCTCCGCCATTCTGGGCGCGGTGCTGGAGCGCACGCTTTATGTGCATCTCTACACCAAGAGCCATCTCGATCAGGTGCTCTTCTCCATAGGCCTCGTCTTCATGGCGACCGCCGTGGTCGACTATTTCATGGGCGCGAACCAGCAGACCATCAACCTGCCGCCCTCCCTTGAAGGGCGCGTGAACATTCTGGGCGCGAGCATCGGCGTCTATCGCATCTTCACCATCTTGCTCTGCGGCTTGCTGACAGTAGCCCTGCAATTCGTGCTGGCCAAAACGCGCTTTGGCAGCCGCCTGCGCGCAGCGGTGGACGATGGCCGCGTGGCGCGCGGCATGGGCATCGACGTCACCAAGATCTTCGCCCTCACCTTCGCGGTGGGCTCGGGGCTCGCGGGCCTTGGCGGCGCCCTCTCCACGGGCATCATCAGCATGGACCCGACCTTTCCGCTGAAATACATGATCTACTTCCTGATCGTGATCTCCGTGGGCGGCACCACCACCATCACCGGCCCCTTCTTCGCCTCGCTGCTGCTGGGCGTGGCGGATGTGGCGGGGAAATATTATGTGCCCGCCGTGGGCGGCTTCATCATCTACACCATCATGGTGGCCGTGCTGATCCTGCGGCCCCAGGGGCTCTTCACAAAGGCGAGCCGATGACGAGCGGGCGTAGCTGCGAGGTCATGGCATGAGCATGACGCAACCAACCAAGCCCGACAACGACGCAAGCGCGCGCCTCCTCAGCGGCGCCCGCTGGCGCTGGTACGAGATCCTCTTCTGGCTCGCCGCCATCGCGCTGTTTTTCGTCTTTGGAGATTTCATCCCGGGCATCCCCACCCGGTTGATGCTGCTCAGCGAGATCATCAGCCTTGGGCTTCTCGCCCTGTCGATCGATCTGGTGCTGGGCTATGCGGGCATCGTGACGCTGGGCCAGGGCGCCTTCTTCGGGCTGGGCGCCTATGTGGCGGGGCTGATGGCGAAGAACGGCATGGGCGGCTTTCCCCTCAGCGATCCCTTGCTGGGCCTGCTGGCGGCGGCGGCGGTGAGCGGGGCGGCGGGTTTCGTCACCAGCTTCCTGGTGCTGCGCGGCTCTGATCTGACGCGCCTCATGGTGACGCTGGGCGTGGCGCTGATCCTTGCCGAACTCGCCAACCAGATGCGCTGGCTGACGGGGGGCGCAGATGGCTTGCAGGGGGTCATGTCCTCGCCAATCCTCGGCATCTGGGACTTCGACCTGTGGGGCCACACCGCCTATGTTTATTCGCTGGTGGTGCTCTTCGTCTGCTTCTGGCTGTCGCGGCGCATCGTGCATTCCACCTTCGGCCTCTCGCTGAAAGCCATCAAGGGCAATGCCCTGCGCGCCCGCGCCATCGGCGTGCCTGTCAATGCGCGGCTGGTGGCGGTCTACACGCTGGCGGCGGCGATTGCGGGCGTTGCGGGCGCCCTGCTCGCGCAGACCACCCAATCGGCCTCCCCGGACATGATCGCCTTTCATCGCTCGGCGGACGCGCTGCTGATCCTCGTCTTCGGCGGCGCGGGCTATCTTTATGGCGGGCTCATCGGCGCGGTGCTATTTCGCGTCATGCAGGACGTCATCGGCAATATCACCCTGCAATACTGGCAGTTCTGGCTGGGGCTCGTGCTGGTGCTGTTGGTGCTCTTCGTGCGCGGCGGCGTCATCGGCCTCATGGAGGGCTGGATGAACCGCATGACTCGCAGGGGAGACGCCCCATGAGTTTCGTTCTGGAGACAAGATCGCTCTGCAAGAGCTTCGGCGGCATCGTGGCCACGGACAATGTGAGCTTCAAGCTGCCAGCCGGCGCCCGCCACGCGCTCATCGGCCCCAATGGCGCGGGCAAGACCACTTTCGTGAACCAGCTGACCGGCGTGCTGACGCCCACCTCCGGCCAGATCCTGTTCGAAGGCCAGGACATCACCGGCTGGACCGTGCGCCGCCGCGCCACCGCAGGCATCGCGCGCACCTTCCAGATCAACCAGCTCTTCGCCGATCTCAGCCCCCTCGAATCCGTGGTGCTGGCCATCAGCGAGCGTGAGGATGCGGGCGGGCAATGGTTCAAGCCGCTGGGCGCGCGCGAGGACATCGTCAACGAGGCCTGCGAGCTTCTCCACACCCTTGGCATCGGCGATGTGCGCGATGCCCGCGTGGGCGCCCTGCCCTATGGCAAGCAGCGCCTGCTGGAAATCGCGCTGGCGCTGGCCGCCAAGCCCAAACTCCTCCTGCTGGACGAGCCTGCGGCGGGCGTGCCCGAATCAGAACGCGAGCAGATCCTCGATGTGGTCGCGCGCCTGCCCGACTCCGTGGCGCTGGTGCTCATCGAGCATGACATGCACCTCGTCTTCCGCTTCGCCAAGACCATCTCGGTGCTGGTGAACGGCGCACTGTTCTGCGAGGGCACGGCCGACGAGATCGCCCGCGACCCGCGCGTGCGCCAGGTCTATCTGGGCGAGGAGGAGGTGGGGCATGGCTGATCTTCTCGAACTGGAAGGCATTTCAGCGGGCTATGGCGAGGCCGTGGTCCTCACCGACATTTCCCTGAAACTGCCCGAGGGCCAGGCGCTCGCCCTTCTGGGGCGCAATGGCACGGGCAAGACCACCCTCATCAACACCATTGTAGGCCTGACGCGGCGGCGCGGCGGAACCATCCGCCTTGGCGGCCTCGATGTGACGCGCCTGCGCCCCGATCAGCGCGCCATGGCGGGAATCGGCTGGGTGCCGCAGGAGCGCAACATCTTCAAATCGCTCACCGTGGACGAGAATATCACGGCGGTCGCCACCAAGGGGCCGTGGACGCTGGAGCGCATCTTCGCCATGTTCCCGCGTCTCGCCGAGCGGCGGCGCAACATGGGCAACCAGCTCTCGGGCGGCGAACAGCAGATGCTGGCCATCGGCCGGGCTCTGGCGCTCAACCCCCGGGTGCTGCTCCTCGACGAGCCCACGGAGGGGCTGGCGCCCATCATTGTCGACGAATTGCTGGCGGCCCTGCGCAAGATCGTGCGCGAGGAGCAGATCGCCGCCATCATTGTGGAACAAAGCCCACGAAAAATCCTTCCGCTGACGGATACCGCAATCATCCTTGATCGGGGTATGATCGCCTACAAGGGAGACAGCGCCGCGCTTGCGGGCGACGCCGCGACCCTCGCCAATCTGCTCGGGGTCGCCGAGCGCACACCCACGGCCACCAGGGCCTGACCGAAAACGGAGAACAGACATGATGCGCAAAACGCCCCCCTTCCGCGCCGACCATGTGGGATCGCTGCTGCGCTCAGCCCCCCTCAAGGACGCCCGCGAGAAGTTCTTCACCCACAAGATCTCCGCCGACGAGCTGAAGGCGGTCGAGGATGTCGAGATCAAGAAGATCATCGACAAGCAGGAGGCCATCGGCCTCGAGTCCATCACCGACGGCGAGTTCCGCCGCTCCTGGTGGCACATGG
>CANGTC010000271.1 GCA_947456505.1 Beijerinckiaceae bacterium | reverse complement strand
TCGTGAAGCGGCCCTCCACGCGACCCTTCGCCCAGTATTCCGGCCATGATCCCGATGGCAATGTCTTCGATCTCGCTGAAAAGACCAGCAAGCTCAACGAAATCTACGCCGATCAGGCGGAGAAGGCCTGGACGCAGGATCGCTATCTCAACAAATTCGCCATCCGCACCCTGAACGCTGAGGCCTGCGCCGAGTTTTACGCCGAGGTCTTCGAGTTGCAGCCCCTGAACAAGACGAGCGAGGCCGATGGCTGGCATCTCTCCGATGGGCGCGTCACGCTGTCCATCCTGCCCTGGTCTATCCCCATGTTCGAGAACATGTCGATCAAGCGCCCAGGGCCGGACCATATCGGCTTCAAGGTCGAGAACCTCGAGGCTTTCAAGGCCCATCTGACGGCGGTCGCGGGGTCCAACCCCTATCTCGCGCCCATGCCGCTGGGCGGCAGCAAGGAGGCGGACGCCCGGCGCAACTTCCTCGCCCGCTCCGCCACCGGCAAGATGCAGATCGCCGATCCCGGCGCGGTCTGGATCGATATCACGGACGAGTAGGGGCCCTCGCAGGCCTCTCCTCACTCTTCCCGCAACGCCTCTTTCAACCGCTGGATATCCGCCTCGTTCGCCTTTGCGAGGGAGTCCAGCAGCGCCATCATGTCCGCGCCATCGATGGGGTCCAGTTCCAGCTGGATCTTTTGCGCGGTCGCGCGAAATTCAGGGTCGATCATCAGCGCCCGAAAGGCCTTGCGCAGGGCCTCCAGCCGCTCCTGAGGAACGCCGGGCGGTAGCCCCAGCGGATAGGCGGCCTTGAACTTCACCGCCCATAGTTCCAGCAGCCGCTTCGCCTCCTCTGAAACGGCGAGTTCGATGCCGGTGGGCACATCGGGCAGTTGGTTCATGCGGCGCGCGCTGAATTGGGCGAGGGGTCGGATGTCGCCTCGCGCCAGTTCTTCGCGTTTGCCGAGGGTCAGGCTGGCGAGAGGGGTCGAATTTCCGATGATCTCGCCACGCTCGGCGGCCACGAAAATATTGCTGACGGCCTGATAGCCTGTGATGAGCTTGAGATTGGCGCCCAGCAGGCGCTTCGCCAGTACGGGCGTGAGATAGTTGTCGGCTGTGGGCGAGGTGGCGCCGAAGGTCCATTGTTGCGCGCCGCGCAGGTCCGCAAAGCTGCGCACGGGCGCGCTATGCCAGCTCCACATGACCTGGGGCTCCTGGATGGGGCTGCCGATCCAGCCCATCTTGGCGACGTCGAAACTGACGGTCCCGCCGCCGCGCGCGTAGATCTGCAACTGGTTCTCGAGCAGCACCCCGTTGAGCGGGAGCCCGAAGGTCGTCCCATCGCGCGGCGAGCGGTTGTAGAGAGTGTTCATCATGGTCAGGCTGCCGGCGCCCGGCATGTTCTGCACGATGATGGCGGGTTGGCCGGGGATGAACCGGGAGAGATGCGCGGCGATGGCGCGGCCCACGATGTCATAGCCTGCGCCGGGCGCCGTGCCGATGAGGAAAGTGATGGTCTTGCCCCGGTAGAAGGCCTCCACCTCGCTGTCTTGCGCCCTGGCGCCAGACAGGCAGGCCATCAGTACGCTGGCCAGGGTCACAACTCGCCGCAGTGCTTTGACGCCCATGATGGATCCTCCGGTGGAAAGCTTGAAGCCCGCTCAGTCGGGCGCGCGCGCGATGGGCAGATCAGCGAGGCTGGCGAGCGTCTCGATGGACTGGAGCCGCTCGAACATCTGGCGATCTTCAGTGGGCGCGAAGGCGCCCTCCACGCAATCCGCGAATTTCGTCCAGAAGGCCTCCGCAGGCGCCGGTCGGCGGGCGTCGCCCAGCGGGAAGGTGAAACGCTGTTCGAGGCGGCGTCCATCCTTGAGATGAACGATCACGCCATCGCCCTGATAGCCCTGCGTGTCGATGAACACGCGGCGCGTCTTCGACATGAGGGCGCGCACATCCGCCCGCTGGACGAAGTCGCCGGTGAATTCAGCGCGGGTGCAACGCTTTGCGATGATGGCGGCGGCCATGGCGAATTCCATGCTGAATTTGGCGTCTAGCGCATTCTGCGGGTTGGTGTGCACGAGGTTGGTGTATTGCGCCTTGTTGGCCTCCACCTCGATCCCTTCGACCTCATCGGCCTGAAAGGGGCTCTTCGCCAGAAGGGTGAAGATGCCGTCGAGGGCGCGGTGCGCGCCGTAGCACATGGGAAAGAGCTTGAAACCCAGCCCGTGGCTCTCCAGCAGCCAGCGGCGATGAAACTGCGGCGGGCTGGTCAGATCCGCACGCCCCTTGGGCGAGATGGCCGCCAGAAAGCCCAATTGCGCCTCCAGTGCGTCGGCTGATGCGGTCATCCCAGCAGCGGCGAGGCGCGCCGCGATCACGCCGCTCTGGGCCGCCCGGCCCGCATGATAGGGCTTTGTCATGGAGCCGAAATTGGCGATCACGCCCGAAGCCATGGAGGCGGCGATGGCGATGGCATGGGCGGCTTCGCTCGCCGAAAGCCCCCGCAGGCTCGCGGCGGCCGCCGCCGCCGCTATGGCGCCGAATGTGCCCGTGGGATGCCAGCCCTTCACATGGATTGGGTCAGTATCCCGGGACGCCAGTTCTCCCCAGACCTCGAAGGCGGCGGCATAGGCGCAGATCATGGCCCGCCCATCGCGCCCGAGGCTTTCCGCCTCCGCGAAAATGGCGGGCGCGATGGCGGCGGAAGGATGGGTCGGCTGGATGCCCACAAGGCCGACATCGTCATAGTCCTGCGCATGACAGGCCACCCCATTCACCAGGGCGGCCGAGGGGCCGCTTTTCCGGGTGGCGGAGAGCAGGACGCGCGCTTCCCCATCCTCATGCGCCCCCACCAAAGTCTTGCGGACGCATTCCGTCACCTCGTCGTTGCGCCCCAGAAGCACGGTCGCCACATAGTCCGTGAAGCCGTTGCGGATCATCGGGGTGGAGGCGGCGGGCAGGTCCGGGTAGCGCAAAGCCGAGATGAATTGTCCGATGTCCTGCGTGAGCGAGCCCATTCCATCTCCAAATTCATGCTTGATCCGCAGAGGTTTGCGGCCTGCGGTCGTGGGTCCGTATTTTCGCGGACCCTATGGGGAGAGCAGACCACTGGCAAGGTAAGGCTGGCATGGTTTCGTCGCGCGCGTCGTCTCGACCACCCGGGCTTATCCGATGCGCGAAGCCGTGTTCGCCGCTGTCTGGCCATAGAGGTTGCGCTTGCGCTCCTCCTCGCTCACGGGCTGGGCGGTGAGGTGTTCACCCTTGGCGTAGGCGGCCACAGTCGCCGGACGCGCCTTGATCGCCTCCACCCAGCGGCGCGCGTTGGGGAAATTCGCCAATACGGCGGGCTCGCGCCGCTGTTGGGAGAAGACCCAGCCGTAACAGGCCATGTCGGCGATGGAATAGTCCCCGCAGATGAAGGCGCGGCCCTCTAGCCTGCGGTCCAGCACGCCCAGAAGCCGGTCGGTTTCCTTGGTGTAGCGGTCGATGGCGTAGGGGATGGGTTCTGGCGCGCTATGCAGGAAGTGGCCCTTCTGCCCGGCCATTGGCCCAAGGCCGCCCACCTGCCAGAAGACCCATTGCAGGACCTCGCTGCGCCCGCGCAAATCCTTCGGCATGAACGTGCCAGTCTTTTCGGCCAGATAGACCAGAATGGCGCCGGACTCGAAAATGGCGATGGGCGCCCCGCCGCCTTGCGGATCGCGATCCACGATGGCGGGGATCCGGTTGTTGGGGGAAATGGCGATGAATTCGGGCTTGAACTGCTCCCCCTTGCCGATGTTGACCGGATGGATCTCGTAGGGGAGCCCCATCTCCTCAAGGGCCATGGAGATTTTCTGCCCGTTGGAGGTCGGCCAGTAGTGAAGTTCGATCATGGGGTCACCCTTTCAGTGCACCGGAAGCTTGGCGTCCACCGCATCGAGTTGCGGGCACACTTGTTCCTTGAATAGCTCAACCGACCGGACTGTCTCCTCGACGCTCATGTCGCCGAAGACAAACTGGCCGACGAAATAGTTTGAGGCGGAGTCCTCAAGTTGTTTGGCGAGGAATTTGGCGACCGTATCCGGGGAGCCTGCGATGCCGCGACCCTCCGCGATGACCTGATCATAGGTCTTGGCGCGCTCCCCCAGCCTTGGCGTCTTGCCGTGAAGGCGAAAGAGCCAATGGAAGGACTCATGCCAGAAGCCATAGGCGCGACGGGCGATCTCCATGGCCGTCTCGTCGGTCTCGGCGACCACGACAAAGCGTGTCAGGCCCAGCTTGGGGAGGGCTTCGCCCGGATGGGTCTCGCCCCAGACCTTCCTGTAATGATCATGAAACCCGCGCGTCTCCGCGACACTGTCGGCGCTGACCATGTTGAGGCCGCGTCTGGCCGCCCGCTCGCTCGCTTCGATGGAATGAACGCCATACCAGATCGGCGGATAGGGCTTCTGGAAGGGGGAGAGCAGGATCGGCACGTTGTCGAAATCGAAGCGCTTGCCATGATAGGTCAGGCGGTCGGTCTGGAGCCCCTGCAGGATCACCTCAAGG
>CANGTC010000270.1 GCA_947456505.1 Beijerinckiaceae bacterium | reverse complement strand
GGGCCGATGGCCGCCTCGAAGGTGGAGAGATCATCCGGGTCCGCCCATTTCGGCGTCCAGTTGAAGTTCTTGTAGGCGTGGTTGAACTGGTTGATCGAGCCGCCATAGAGCTTGGTGGAGGCCACGAATTCGTCCCCCGGCTGCATCAGCGTGTGGAACACCAGAAACTCCGCCGCATGGCCCGAGGCCACCGCCAGCGCCGCCGTGCCGCCCTCCAGAGCCGCAATGCGCTCCTCGAAGACGGAGGAGGTGGGGTTGGTGATGCGGGTGTAGATATTGCCGAAAGCCTGCAGGCCAAAGAGCGAGGCCGCATGGTCCACATCGTCGAAGACAAAGGAGGTCGTCTGATAGATCGGGGTCGCGCGGGCGCCGGTGGCGGGGTCGGGCTGGGCGCCAGCATGGATGGCGAGGGTCGAAAAGCCGGGCGGGGTCTGGGGAGCGTCGGTCATGGAGATGCCTCACGATTACGTGTGGAGTCTTAGGGAGGAAGGGCCGCCTCTGCAACCTCGCGCGCCCCATAGGCTGCTTGTCGGCGCGGCTGGTGGCGGATAGGGTTGTCGTCGGGGAGGACAACATCTTGCGCTATCTCGCCTTTTTCCTTGCAGTCGGAGCAACGCTCCTCTTCGCGGCGCTGACGCCTTTCGTGGGCGCCTGGGCGCTCTGGCCCATGGGGATCGCGGGCGCCCTGACGGCGCTGGGGATCTGGGACATGGTCCAGACCCATCACGCCTTGCGCCGCAACTATCCCATTCTCGCCAATTTCCGCTTTCTGCTGGAGAGCATAAGGCCGGAGATCCGCCAGTATTTCCTCGAAAGCGATCTGGATGGCGCGCCCTTCAACCGCATCAAGCGCAGCGTGGTCTACGCCCGCGCCAAGGGGCAGCTCCAGAGCCGCCCCTTCGGCACCCAGCAGGATGTCTATGCCGAGGGGTTCGAATGGCTGGCCCATTCCATGGCGCCGACGAAGATCGAAGGCCACGACTTCCGCGTGAAGGTCGGTGGGCCCGATTGCAAGCAGCCCTATTCGAGCGCCTTGCTCAACATCTCCGCCATGAGCTTCGGCTCGCTGTCGGCCAACGCCATCCGCGCGCTCAACAAGGGCGCCAAGGCCGGTGGCTTCGCCCATGACACCGGCGAGGGCAGCTTCAGCGTGCACCACAAGGAGGGCGGCGGCGACATCATCTGGGAGGTCGCCAGCGGCTATTTCGGCTGCCGCAACGGGGACGGCACCTTCTCGCCCGAGCGCTTCGCCAGGACGGCCTCCGAGCCGCAGATCAAGATGATCGAGATCAAGCTGTCGCAAGGCGCCAAGCCCGGCCATGGGGGCATCCTGCCCGCCGCCAAGGTGACGCCGGAAATCGCCGCCGCGCGCGGCGTGCCCATGGGACAGGACTGCGTCTCGCCCGCCAGGCATTCCGCCTTCTCGACGCCGCTGGAGATGATGGGCTTCATCGCGCAGTTGCGGGAGCTGTCGGGCGGCAAGCCCGTGGGCTTCAAGCTCTGCATCGGCCAGCCCACCGAATTCATGGCGCTCTGCAAGGCCATGATCGAGACGGGGGTGACGCCAGACTTCATCGTGATCGACGGCAAGGAGGGCGGCACGGGCGCGGCGCCCCTCGAATTCGCCGACCATCTGGGCACGCCGCTGCGCGAGGGCCTCACCTTCGCCCATGATTGCCTTGTGGGCGCGGGCCTGCGCGACAGGATCAAGCTCGGCGCCAGCGGGCGCATCATCACCGCTTTCGACATGGCCCGCGTAATGGCGCTGGGGGCGGATTGGTGCAATAGCGCGCGCGGCTTCATGTTCGCGCTGGGCTGCATCCAGTCCATGTCCTGCCACACGGACAAATGCCCCACAGGCGTCGCCACCCAGGACCCGCGCCGGGGCGACGCCCTGGTGGTGCCCGACAAGGCGGAGCGCGTGCGCCGCTTCCAGGCCAGCACCATGGAGGCGCTCGCCGAACTGACGGCGGCGGCGGGCGTGACCCATCCGGCGGATATTTCTCGCGAGCAATTGATGCGCCGGACCATGACAGGCGAGGTGCAGAGCTTTGCGGAGGTCTATCCGCAACTGGCGCCGGGATCGCTGATCGATGGAACCGCAGGCGGCAAATATGCGCGCCATTGGGCTATGGCGGATGCGGGGAGTTTTAGAGCGAGGGCGGGGTAGGGTGGGCCCTACCGCCGATCAATCGTGAACTTCTGAAAGCCCTTCATCATCGCGGGCTTCTTGGAGGACAGCATCCTGGTGTTCACACCGGTCCAGCCGATCTCGCCGGAGATGCGTCCATATTCGATCTTGGGGCAGCGGTTCATAATGACCTGTACGCCCCGCGCCTCCGCGCGGGCGGCGGCGGCGTCGTTGCGGACGGAGAGTTGCATCCAGATGACCTTGGGCAGCGGATCCAGCGCCAGCGCCTCGTCCACGATCCCGTCAGCCGCCTCCGAATTGCGGAAAATCTCGACCATGTCCAGCGGCTCGGGGATTTCGGCCAGCGAGCCGTAGACCTTCGCGCCCAGGATCTCCGTCCCGGCGATGCCGGGGTTGACCGGGAACATCCGATAGCCGCGCCCCAGCAGATATTTCAGCACGAAATAGGAAGGGCGCACCTCGTTGGCGGAGGCGCCGACCATGGCGATGGTCTTCGTGCTCTTGAGGATCGAGCGGATGAGGTCGTCGGGGTAGGAATCGTGGCTCATGGCGCAAAGTCGTGCCATGCCGGCGCACGCTTGTCGAGAAAGGCGCCTATGCCTTCGCGGGCGTCGGCTTTGAGCAGGTTCTCGACCATGGCGCGGGAGGCCAGATCATAGGCTTCGGGGAGCGGGGAGGCCATCTGGCGGCGGAAGGTCGCCTTGCCCATGCGCAGGGCCTGCGGGGATTTGCTCGCGATCTGGCCCGCCCAGTCCAGCGCCGCCTGCAGCGCCTGTCCCTGCGGGACGATCCGGTTCACGAGGCCGAAGCGGTGGGCGTCCACGGCGCCGATCATCTCGCCGGTGAGCAGCATCTCCATGGCGTGTTTGGGCGCAACCGCCCGCCCCAGCGCCACCCCGGGCGTGGAGCAGAAGAGGCCGATGTCCACCCCCGGCGTGCAGAAACGCGCCGCCGCGCCCGCCACCGCCAGATCGCAGGTGGCCACCAGTTGGCATCCCGCCGCCGTCGCCACGCCCTCCACCGCAGCGATGACCGGCTGAGGCAGGGCGGCGATCTGCTGCATGAGGGAGGAGCAGCGGCCCATGGTCTCCTCGAACAGGGCGCGTCCCTCGTCGGGGGCGGCCCGGGCTTTGGTGATCTCGCGCAGGTCATGGCCCGCGCAGAAGGCGGGGCCCTCGCCTGAAAGGACCACGCAAAGCACGGCGGGATCGCGCGAAATGGCCGAGAGGTGATCGGCCAGCGCGCCCATCATCGTCAGCGAAAGCGCGTTGCGGCTGGCGGGGCGGGCCAGCGCGAGGTGGGCGACGGCGCCATGGTCGGCGCGGGAAACATAATCGTGATCAGCGCCTTGCGGTGGGTTGCTCAGAGATTGTGTCATTTTGCCCTGCTTTCCCTCTTCGCCCGATGGCGCATTGTGGCCGGGTGCGTTCCATGGTTCAAGCGAGACAGCAACGAGGATACGCCCATGGCCCCGCAGACCGGCCCGCTGATGACGCTCGAGGAAGTAAACGCCTTCCTCCTGCGCGACTTTCCTCAGATCGCCCCAGGTCGCGATTTTCTCGTGGAGGCGGTGGGGCCGCTCAGCGCGCGGATGCGGCTTTGCGCCTCCGAAAAACACCTGCGCCCCGGCGGCACCATCTCCGGCCCCTCGATGTTCGCCCTGGCGGATGTGACCCTCTATGTGGCGATCCTCGCCCAGATCGGCCCGGTTGCGCTCGCCGTGACCACGAACCTCAACATCAACTTCCTGCGCCGCCCCGCGCCGGGAGACCTGATCGCCGACTGTCGCCTGCTGAAGCTTGGCAAACGGCTGGCTGTGGGCGAAGTGTTTCTCCATTCGCCCGGCGATGAGGATCCGGTCGCCCATGCGACAGGGACTTATTCGATCCCGCCGGGGCGAGGGCTTTAGGCAGTCGGCAGTCGGCAGTCGGCAGTCGGCAGTCGGCAGTCGGCAGTCGGCAGTCGGCAGTCGGCAGTCGGCAGTAAAGATTTTGAACCAGCGGTTTAGTGTCAAGAGCGTTATTCAGACATCAGCGCCCGACTGCCGACTGCCTAATGCCGACTGCCCAATACCGCTTCACAGCAGGCCCGCGACCCCCTAAAACAGCTCCAACGCAATTGAGGAGCGAGACGTCCCATGGCCCTTCCCAAATTCACCGCCGTCACCCGCACGCAAGGCAACAACCGGGCTCTGAAGGACGGGACCGTGCAGCCCAAGACCTTCGGCTTCGAGTTCATTGAGGTGGATCCGCTAATCGCCGCCTTCCGCCGCGAGGTCCGGGCCAGCGAGTTCGACATCTGCGAGCTGGCGATCACCACCTATATCTGCGCCAAGGCCCACGGCAAGAAACTCACCGCCATCCCCGTGCCCATCGTGC
>CANGTC010000269.1 GCA_947456505.1 Beijerinckiaceae bacterium | reverse complement strand
GGCACGCCGAACTCCTTCAGGACCGCCTTTGCTTGATACTCATGAATGTTCATAGAGCGTCTCTCTGGTCAGCCGGCGCAGGGTCCGGTCGCAATCTTCTCGTTATCGGGTCGTGATGTCGGGACCGCGACAAAGCGCGGTCCCGCTTTTTGGGTAAATCAGGCGAAGGCCGGATTGATGGTCTTGCAGGCGTCGACCAGGCTCTTCACCGAGGCGACCGAAGTGGCGAACATCTTCGTCTCTTCCGCGTCGAGGCTGATCTCGACGACCTTCTCCACGCCATTGGCGCCGAGAATCACGGGCACGCCCACATACATGTCCTTCACGCCATACTGGCCGCTGAGATAGGCGGCGCAGGGCAGCACGCGGCGCTGGTCCTTGAGATAGGACTCGGCCATGGAGATGGCGGAGGAGGCCGGGGCGTAGAAGGCCGAGCCGGTCTTGAGCAGGTTGACGATCTCGCCGCCGCCGCCGCGGGTGCGCTTGACGATGGCGTCGATGCGCTCCTGGGTGGTCCAGCCCATCTTCACGAGATCAGGAAGCGGGATGCCCGCCACAGTGGAGTAGCGCACGGAAGGAACCATGTCGTCGCCATGGCCGCCGAGCACGAAGGCGGTGACGTCCTGCACGGAGACATTGAACTCGTCCGCCAGGAAATAGCGGAAGCGGGCGGAGTCGAGCACGCCAGCCATGCCGACCACCTTGTTGGTGGGCAGGCCGCAAGCCTTCTGCAGCGCCCAGACCATGGCGTCGAGCGGGTTGGTGATGCAGATGACGAAAGCGTTGGGGGCATATTGCTTGATGCCCGCGCCAACGGCTTCCATGACCTTGAGATTGATGCCGAGGAGGTCGTCGCGGCTCATGCCGGGCTTGCGGGGCACGCCAGCGGTCACGATGATCACGTCCGAGCCCGCAATGGCCTCGTAGCTGGAGGCGCCGGAGAGCTTGGCGTCGAAACCTTCGACCGGCGAGGCTTCAGCCAGGTCGAGGGCCTTGCCCTGAGGGACGCCGTCGGCGATGTCGAAGAGCACCACGTCGCCGAGCTCCTTGAGGCCAGCGAGGAGAGCGAGGGTGCCGCCGATCTGGCCGGCTCCAATCAATGCAATCTTGTTACGCGCCATGAAAGACGTCCTCTCGTGTTCATTTGGGGCGCTGCGCGAAGCCAGGGTCCCCGGGGCGCGTTTGTTTGACTCAGGCCGTCCGCGCTGGCAAGTCACGACAAAGTCTAAGTTATCCGTCGCTACGGCCGCGACCGCGGAGGACGGAGGATAGAAATTCAATATTCTTGTTTTTTATGAGATATTTAAGAACCCCAATGCGTCGCCCTGCCGCATGCGAAAAAAGCGGTGACAAAAAACAATTTTTGTCATTTGTCAGCTACAGAACCCCGCCAGTCAGCGCCCGCCGCAGAGCCCTGACCACCCGTTCGAAACGACCGTCGATCTGGGCGCGGGTCACCTCCGCATCCGCCTTGATCGAGGAGGGGTTGAAGAAACGATGGGTCATGTCGAACACCAGCGCCAGCGCCCGGCGGATGTCATGGGTCGGGAAGGCGCCGCTGGACATGCCGTCCTCCAGCACGCTGCGCACCTCGGTCTGCAGCTTGAGGCGATGCTTGCGCGCCACTCCGCGCCCCTCTGCCGAGGCTTCAATGAGCAGATCGAAAAGCCGGGGGTCAGCTTCCAGCTTGTTGCGATAGGCCCGATGAGCGGCCGACAGAATGCGTTCAAGCTTGTCGAAGGCGGGATCCGGGCCATCGCAGATGTCACGCACGCCAGTTTCGATGGGTTTAAGCCATTGAGCGGTCACCGCATCCACCAGCGCCTCCTTTGAGGGGAAGTAGCGATAGACATTGCCATGGGACATGCCGGCCTCCCGCGCGATGGCCACCACCGTGGTGCGCTCAATCCCGTGACGGCGGATATGTTCGGCCGCCAGATCGAGAATGCGGGCGTCGGCGGATTCCGCGCTGGGGGCCCGAGCCATGGTCAGGTCTCCGCAGGGGCGGCGCTCACCGTCCGCGCCGCATGGGGCAGGGCGAGATAATCGGTGGAGCGCATCTCGATCAAGCGCGAGGCCGTACGCTCGAACTCGAAGACCTCGCGGCCCTCGGTCCCCAGATAGAGCCCCACGGGCTGCTCCTGGGCGGAGGCGATCACCTTCACCTGCATGTCGTAGAGGGCGTCGATGAGCCAGGTCAGGCGGCGCGCCTCATTGCGCTTGTGGGCGGGCAGAACCGGAATGTCATCGATGACGACCGTGTGGAACTCCCGGGCGATGGCGAGATAGTCGCTGGAGGCCAGAGGTTGCTCGCACAGATCATGGAAGGAGAACCGCGCCACCCCATTGATGGCCTGCGGGATCAGCAATTGGCGGCCCAGAACCTCAAGGGTGCGGGGCTCGCCCCGGCTGCGCCCGGTCAGCGACTTGAAGGCGCGGGTCAGCGCCTCATGGGCGGCTGCGTCCGCAGGCACGTGATAGACCGGATTGCCCGCCAGCTTCTCCAGCCGGAAATCCGTGCGGGCGTTCAGCTCATACACCTGCATATGCTGCTGGATCTGCTTGATGGAGGGCAGGAAGAGGGCGCGATTGAGCCCGCCTTCATAGAGGCGCCCCGGCTCCACATTGGAGGTCGCCACGATCACCACGCCCCGAGCGAAGAGGGCCTGGAACAGGCGCCCGAGAATCATGGCGTCGGCGATGTCGGTGACGGTGAATTCATCGAAGCAGAGCAGCCAGGCCTGGGCGGCCAGATCGTCCGCGACAGGCGCGACAGGCTCATCGCCCCGGGCGGTCCCCGCCTTGCTGGCGAGACGCCAGTCGTGGATGCGCTGATGCACGTCGGCCATGAAGGCCTGAAAATGCACCCGCCGTTTGGCCTGCACGGGCGCCGCCTGAAAGAACAGGTCCATGAGCATGGTCTTGCCACGCCCGACCGAACCCCACAGATAGATGCCGCGCGGCGGCTCCGCCTTCGGCTTGCGGCCAAAGAGGCGGCCCAGCATGCCTGCGTTGCGGCCCTGCTGATAATCCGCCAGCTCCCCCGCCAGTCGATCAAGCTCGGCCACCACGCGCAGTTGCGCCTCGTCCCTTTCGAGGGCCTCTTCGCTCAGCAGGGCGTGATAGCGATCGGAAACGGGGCTTTGCACCGGACGGGAACTCCTTGTCCTGCGGTCAGTAAACGGGGGCGTGGGGTTAGCGCAAGACCGCTGTGGACGACCCCTGCGGCGAACATGCGCGCGCAAACGCAAAAGGCCCCGGAGGTCCGGGGCCTTCGCAAAGCTATGACGGATCGCTCAGAGCTGACGGCTGATCATCATGGACTTGATTTCGGCGATGGCCTTGGCGGGGTTCAACCCCTTGGGGCAAGCCTTGGCGCAGTTCATGATCGTGTGGCAGCGATAGAGGCGGAAGGGATCCTCAAGATTGTCGAGGCGGTCGCCGGTGGCTTCATCGCGCGAGTCGATCAGCCAGCGATAGGCCTGCAAGAGGGCGGCGGGGCCGAGATAACGGTCGCCGTTCCACCAGTAGCTCGGGCACGAGGTGGAGCAGCAGGCGCACAGGATGCACTCATAGAGGCCATCGAGCTTGACCCGATCCTCCGGCGACTGGCGCCATTCCTTCTCGGGCTGGGGCGTGTCGGTCTTCAGCCAGGGCTCGATGGAGGCGTGCTGGGCGTAGAAGCGGGTGAGGTCGGGCACCAGATCCTTCACGACCGGCATATGCGGCAGGGGATAGATCTTGATGGTGCCGCTGATGGAGGTCATGTCCTTCGTGCAGGCGAGGGTGTTCGTCCCGTCGATGTTCATGGCGCAGGAGCCGCAAATGCCTTCGCGGCAGGAGCGGCGGAAGGTCAGCGTCGGATCGACCTTGTTCTTGATGTAGAGCAGCGCGTCCAGCACCATGGGTCCGCAATCGTCCATGTCGACGAAATAGGTGTCGACGCGGGGATTGGCCGTGTCGTCGGGATTCCAGCGATAGACGCGGAATTCGCGCACGTTCTTGGCGTTGGCGGGGCGCGGCCAGGTCTTGCCGACCGTGGGGCGGGAGTTCTTGGGAAGCGCGAGTTCGACCATGTCGGTTTTGACTCCGGGCGATGCTTGATCAGTAAACGCGAGCCTTGGGCTCGATATACTGCACTTCGTTGGTCATCGTGTAGGTATGGACCGGACGGAAGTCGATCGAAACCGTCTTCTTGTCGCCGTCGGCCCAGGCGAGGGTGTGCTTCATCCAGTTCTTGTCGTCGCGCTCGGGGAAATCCTCGCGGGCATGGGCGCCGCGGCTTTCCTTGCGCTCGACCGCCGAATCCATGGTCACCACCGCCTGAACGATGAGATTGTCGAATTCGAGGGTCTCCAGCAGATCCGAGTTCCAGATCAGCGAACGGTCGGTGATGTTGATGTCGGAAACGCCCGACCAGACCTCGTGGATGAGCTTGGAGCCCTGCTCCAGAACCTCGCCGGTGCGGAACACCGCGCAGTTGTTCTGCATGGTGGCCTGCATCTTGTCGCGCAGCTGGGCGGTGGAGGTGCCGCCCTTGCTCCAGCGGAACTTG
>CANGTC010000268.1 GCA_947456505.1 Beijerinckiaceae bacterium | reverse complement strand
CGTCAATGATCCCAAGTGATTGAGCAACAGTTTTGGACGTCTGGCGCGTTCCTGCATCTCCCAAGGAGAACACTTCAGCAGCCGGTTTGGGAAGTATCTGCTTGCCAGAGAGTTCAGAGAGTACGAAGGATTCTGCCACCTTAAGCACAAAGGCGATGAGATCTATGTAGGTTTCCGCGATCCTCAACGGCTCTGATCGTGTTCCCGTAGCTATTTGCAGGCGGTTATCGAAAATACCGAATGCCTCACTGCGCACAGCCTGGGGTTTGCGGGCCTCCAGGACAGATAAGGTCAGAGCATCGTTTTCCGAACACACAAAACTTGTAGCAGAGGCATCAACCCAATTTTTGTTGCTCTCAGCGCTATCCCAAGTAAATGACGCGCTGCTCCAGATGTAATCAGCGCCCGATGTAGCGGTGATCGTTGTGGTCATCGCCTCAACTCATTGTGAAGGTAAAGCGTTGCGTGAGAGTATCATCGGCGCCCTTGTTGATGACCGCGAAGACCACGCGATCAAGCATGGTTCCGGCGGAGGAGGCATTGAGCACGCCAGCCTCTGTGATGGCGCCTGTCGCTTCGCCAGCATTGAAGGTTGCCTCGAACTGGAAGACCTTGGTGCCAACAGTATGGGAGAAGGTTGCGGTTTTTCGGGCGATCTCCGTGACAAGCGCCGTGTTGCCGGTTGCCGCCGCTGTCGTACCTGTGCCAACTGCGATATGGCTCATAACGCCGGGCCGTCCTGTCGAGGCGCCAATGGATTGGGCGACAAAGCTGAAGCCCGCATCGACAATAAGGTTGTCTTTGACGCGTAGGATCGTCGTGCCATCAGGCCTGACGAGACGGGATTCAAGTCGCCCATGCAGGCAAAAGCGGTCTCCATCCGCCTTCCGGCCCAAGAGGGCGCGGAGGTCGGTAATGCCGATTTTCATGTTGATCTCCTATGCTGGGTGAAGCTGTGCGTTCGTAAAGGCGCCCAAGGGTGTGTAGGGTTCGGAACCTGATGCTATGACGCCGGTTTGGATTGATGCCGCGAAGAGACGACGCGTGGTTGGCGTCTGGCAGATACCAAATGTGATGAGGTCACCGACGCGCCGTACAAGCGAGATGACCACACGACGGCCATGATCGTCTTCAAGCGCAAAGGCACTGATGTCGGGCGACCAAATAAGACGCAATGCTCCTTTGTCGCCAGTAAGCGCCAGATATACGATGGGCTCGTCGAGCAAGGTATCGAGGCGGACATCGAAGGTGGTTGAGAACTCAGACGGGATGTTTATCGGCCATTTTGCCTTTGTGCCGATGCCAACCCGCACGCCCTGATCAAAGCGCGCAGGCGCATAGACAAGATTGAGAGATTGACTAGCCGCCATCCCTTTGACGCCGGTGACATTGCCAGCCAGCCGAAACCCCTCGATGAGATCATTCGGTGTTGCGGCCTCAATGGAGATCTGGCTACTCAGTGTCGCGCCATCAACATCGCCCAAGGGCAACCATGCTGATACGGCTTCGCTGTCCTGCCAGCGGAAGGTTGCATCAGCCCAGGTCAGATCATTGGCAGGCGCAGTTGCGATGCGTCCATCCACCCAATTGCGCGCTCGCCATGTGCGGGAAAGATCAACGGGGAATACATATTCTCCGCGCGGCAGATTGGCTCCATTCAAACGCGCCAAGGCGAGAAGATTACCGCCAATGATTTCCATTCCCTGTTGGACGCCTGTCCAGTTCAGGGCTTGGCGGTCGCTTGTAAGCACAGCGTTTCGGCCAGTGAGGGGCGCAAGACGGGTGGTTGAGAACGCTGCCGTGTCGCTGTAGAGGCCAGCAGATGACACCGACTTGATCCAGAAGGTCTCGTCGATAACATCACGAATGGGCCAGAGCGCAACAAGATGATTGCCTGCCGCGCGCCCAACGAACCGTCCTGTACCCCAGGTTGTGCCTGCACGCAGCTCATATTCAATGCCACTTCCATCCACCGGCTCCCATGAAGCCCGCACGTGATCACCCTGCGGGATCACGTCAAAGACTGTTACGGCGGTGGGCTCAGACACGGCGGCTCCTACGCTTGCCGCACTTTGACTGAAGAGGCCGATCTCATCGATCGCCTTGATATGGAAAAAACGCTCTGTGGCGTCGGTGAGGGCCACGAAGAGTGTGGTGCCACGGTATCTGGTCGTCACGACACTTCCGCCATCCCAAGCCGCGCCCTCACGGATCTCGTAGCCGACAAGATCAAGGGCTGAGACGGGCTCCCAGTTCAACTGCACGCCATCAGCGCGGCGCTCAGCGCCAAAGCCAGTTACCCCAGCAGGCGGGGTCGTGCGTCCAACCACACGGTGGCCCAGCACCTCAGTCCAATCCGAGGCTATGCCGGAGGCGCTTACAAAGCGCAGCCGCAAGTCATAGCTGACCCCATCCTCAACGGGCTGAACACCGACGATCAGAGTATCGGCGGGCTGTGTGGGAATGGCTGACCACGGACCAGCATTTTCACTTTCTCTAAACCGCACCTCGATCCCCTCAGGAGGATTCACTGCGCTCGATACCGGTGGATAGAGGCGAACAAGGATACGCGGGCTCGAACGACCGTCAGGGCCGCGCACCAGAACGCTCTCGTCCGAGACCACCGACCAGATCTGCGGAGCAGGTGGCCTCGCCAGTTCAATCTTCGCGGGACGGGTGATGTAACTGTCGAAGTCAGGGATAAGGCCACTATCGGCATCATGAACGGCAGGGGCGGCGGGGATCAGGATCAATTTGGCGCTTAGATTGGGGCCTGGCTCTATCCCCTTTACCAGCATGGGCGCAGCTTCGCGGCCCGCCTCCCCAAACTGGAAGAGATTGCCGGGTTCAGGCGCAAGGCTCTGGGGAAGCGCGGTTGCCAAGGTGACCGCGTGGTTATTACCTTGCAAAGTTACCAGCGGCAGAACCTGACTTGAGCCATCGGCCCGGCGAATGCGCAGCGCATAGCTTTTGCCAGTTGCCATATTGGCCGGCTCATCAAGCTGCAGAGCACTAACCATTCCCTCATTAAGGATCAGCGCCTTGATGCGCCCCCAGCCAAGCCCCACGAGAATGACATCATGGGCGAACATGACAAGATCGCCATCGGTCGCACGTAACGCCTCCACATCCTGGAAGACCTCATGGGTTTCCGGGCGGAGTTTGCCGACGGCAAGATGATAGCGACCCTCCCGCCATGCTTGTTCGGGGCTGGTGCAGCCCATCATATCGACGGTTTCAAACCGGTCGGCGTTCTCAGCAGTGTATCCATCGGCATAGACGATCCGCTCGTCCTCCTGCCATTCCTTGTCCGGATTGATGAACCGGACCTTGAGTGCGTGGGGCAGGTCGATGAATTGCTTTCTACCAGAGTATCCGTAGGAATTGCGCGGCGTGATGTGCAGGACCGGAACGCTCTGGGGAATGTCCCGAACGATCGAGTGTTTGCCGTCGCGCAGGCCGTAGCGTGCCCGCGCATGGGATGAGACATCACGCAGGGCGTCGACAACTGATCCACCTTCAATCACGCCGTCAAAGACCCACCGAGCTGAGCCATCAGTAGCCAAACTATCGCAGGCCTGCGCCCATTCCTTGATGGCGCCGAGATCAATGCGCCCATCAGGGATAAGCTCAGCCCCGCCGCGACGGCGCAGAATATCGCAATAGACCCAGGCGGGATTGCGGCTGAGTTCCCATGACCAGTCCGCGCCATCCCAAACCTCAAGATATGACGTCGCCACACAGCTGATTTGCTGCAACTGGTTATTGATCTGCTCATAGGCTTTGAGCCGCAGGGCGATCATCGACAGTCCCTGCATGGTGACTGGGGGATCATCGGTGATGGTGCGCAGCGCCGAGACTGTGGCTGTGTCGATCAGCCTCTGGCTTTTCGCGTCAGCAGACGTGCGTCGGAGCCTGATTTCATATTGGCCGACTTCCGGCGTGTTGAAGCGACCGCCCCTTCGTACTGGCGAAGAGGATTGGTCGGTGATTGTAATGACGCCCGCCGTCTCGAACCCTGCGTCGCCATTTGGTTTCCAGGATATCGCCTCCCAACTGGCCGCGCCTACCTTGCGGTATTGTGCCTCGAAAGCAACGGTCGCGTTCGAGCGTCCACCTTGGTCATTGTAATAAGCAAGCCCGCGATCAAACGAGATATCAAGGCTAATTTCTCGTGCGCCCTGACGCGAGGTGATGGTCCGCCAGCCTCCAGCCACGGTGAGCGAGATTGAGAGTGGGTCTTCCTCGATCCGCTGCGTATACAGCGTGATGGCGGGATCATTGGCCCAACCCTCGCGGATTTCGACCTCGGCGCCGTCAAATGCGCTGATAGGGGTCGATCCAATTCTGAGATCATCGATATCGAGGGGGCCATAGCCCACCAAGAGAAGCAGTCGCATGTAGCGCTCGTTGCCCACGGTCTCCGTATAGGGTTTTGCGGCAAGGACGGGGAAGAGACGCCTGCGACCGAGCACACGCGGAATGGCGCCATAGGGATTGAGCCGGTTCGACGTGCCGGTGATCGAAAAGGCGGGGTTGGTGAGACCTGCGTCTGCAACCGGTTTTG
>CANGTC010000267.1 GCA_947456505.1 Beijerinckiaceae bacterium | reverse complement strand
TCGAGCTCGGCCGGATCAAAGGCGCTGTCGGTGAGGATGTCCGAGAGGATGTCCAGCGCCATGCCGCTGTCTTCCGCCAGCAGGCGCGCCTGATAGGAGGTATATTCCACGCTGGTGGCCGCGTTGAGGTCGCCGCCCGCGCTTTCGATCTCCTCGGCGATGGCCCGTGCGCTGCGCCGCCTCGTGCCCT
Organism: Beijerinckiaceae bacterium; assembly: GCA_947456505.1. Taxonomy (GTDB): domain Bacteria; phylum Pseudomonadota; class Alphaproteobacteria; order Rhizobiales; family Beijerinckiaceae; genus Terripilifer. The sequence continues at coordinate 4,379 of CANGTC010000267.1, read as the reverse complement.
TGAAAGCCATGTGTTCGAGCAGATGGGAGATGCCGTGTTCGGCTTCCGCCTCGTTGCGCGCGCCCGCGCCGAGCCAGACGCCCAGCGACACCGTCTCGACCTCGCGCATGGCGTGGGTGACAACGCGCAGCCCCGAGGGCAGGGTGGTGATTTCGACGCTCATCAGACTCCGTTTCCTGCGGCCCGGGCGCGTCCCCTGACGAAGCGCTCGATGGCGGCCTGATCGTTCGGCAGCACGGTGAAATGCTCCTTGCGCTCCAGCAGCCCCTCCATATGGGCGGGCAGGGGCGCGCGCAGGCCCGCCGCCGCAAAGACCGCATCGCCGAATTTCGCGGGATGGGCCGTGCCCAGCGCCACCATGGGCACATGGGGCGCTTGCGCCAGCGCCTTGCGTGCGCCATGGACCGCCACGGCGGTGTGGGGGTCGAGCAGATAGCCCGCCTCCTTGTAGACGCGGGCGATCTCTTTGGCGGTGCCGGTCTCGCCCGTGCGCAGGGCGTCGAATTCGCTGCGGATCTTCGCCAGGGGCGCGGCGTCGATGGTGAAGCGTCCGCCCTGCGCCTGCGCGCCCATGAGGCCGCGAATGGCGGCGGGGTCGCGCCCATAGGCGTCGAACAGCAGGCGCTCGAAGTTGGAGGAGACCTGAATGTCCATGGAGGGCGAGGAGGTCGCATGGACGCCCTTCACCTCATAGGCGCCGCTGTCGAGGGTGCGGGCGAGAATGTCGTTCTCGTTGGTGGCGATCACCAGCCGGTCGATGGGCAGGCCCATGCGCTTGGCGATATAGCCCGCGAGAATGTCGCCGAAATTACCCGTGGGCACGGTGAAGGAGACCTTGCGGTGCGGCCCGCCCAGCACGGCGGCGCTGGTGAAATAATAGACCGTCTGCGCCACCACCCGCGCCCAGTTGATGGAATTGACGCCGGACAGGCGCAAACCATCGCGGAAGCTGTGATTGTTGAACAGGCCCTTCAGGATCGCCTGGCAATCATCGAAAGTGCCTTCCAGCGCGATGGCGTGAATGTTCGGCGCCTCGACCGTGGTCATCTGGCGGCGCTGCACGTCGGAGACGCGCCCATGCGGATACATGATGAAGACATCCACCTGCTCAAGCCCCCTGAAGGCCTCGATGGCGGCGGCGCCGGTGTCGCCGGACGTGGCGCCCACGATGGTGGCGCGCTCGCCTCTCGCCTTCAGCGCATGGTCCATCATGCGGCCGAGCAGCTGCATGGCCACATCCTTGAAGGCGAGGGTCGGGCCGTGGAACAGCTCCAGCACGAAGAGATTGTCGTCGATCTGCGCCAGCGGCGTCACCGCGGGATGGCGGAAGGTGGCGTAGGAGGCCTCCAGCATGGCCGTGAAGGCGTCTGGCGCGATCTCCCCGCCCGTGAAGGGGCCGATGACCTCTTTCGCCACCTGCGCATAGGGGCGTCCGGCGAAGCCCGCGATGGTCGCGGCGTCGAGGCTGGGGTAGCTCTGCGGCACATAGAGCCCGCCGTCGCGGGCGAGCCCGGCCAGAAGGGCGTCGGTGAAGGAGAGGGTGGAGGCTTCGCCACGGGTCGAGAGATAGCGCACGCTGGATCCTGCTGATGGGCCGCAATGGGCGGGGTCTAGCACAAAACCGCGCCGCGCACAGACTCTATGCCAATGGCGCAAGCCGCAGTCATGGTCTATGCAATCCCCCGGGAAAGATAGTGGGGGCATCATGGGGCAGGATAAAGCGGCGCCGTCCAGTCAGGACAGGGGATCCGGCGCCAGTCTTTGGCTCAAGACCCTGCCCGCCGTTTTCGTCTTTTTGTGGTCCACCGGCTTCGTGGCGGGCAAATATGGCATGCCCTATACGGGGCCTTTCACCTTTCTGAGCATCCGCTATCTCGTGGTGATCTTTCTGCTGACCGGGGTGGCGCTTTTGACGAGGGCGCCATGGCCCAGACGCGGGGAGGTCCTGCCCATCGCCGTTTCCGGCCTTTTCGTCCATGCGGGCTATCTGGGCGGCGTCTTCGCCGCGCTTTCGGTGGGGGTCGAGGCGGGGGTTATTGCGCTGGTGGTGGGGCTGCAGCCCGTGTTGACGGCGGCTCTGGCCGGGCCTCTGTTGGGGGAGATCGTGACGCGCCGTCAATGGATCGGCCTCGTCATGGGGCTGGCCGGGGTGGTGCTGGTGGTGCGCACCAAGCTGGGGCTTGGCATGGGCACGCCCCTGGGCATGGGCTTCTCCATCTTCGCCATGTTCTCGATCACGGCGGGCACGCTGATCCAGAAACGCTATTGCTCCTTCATGGACCTGCGCAGCGGCTCGGTGATCCAGTTCGCCGCATCCGCTGTCGTCACCCTGCCGCTGGCGATTTTTCTTGAGGGATTCCGGGTCGATTGGACTGTGGATTTCCTGCTGGCGCTGGCCTGGCTGTGCCTTGTGCTCTCCATCGGCGCCATCTCGGCCATGTATGTGCTGATTCGTCGGGGGGCGGCGGCGGAGGTGGCGAGCCTGTTCTTCCTGGTGCCCCCGACCACGGCCATCATCGCCTGGGCGCTGTTCCACGAAACGCTGGATCCGCTCTCGCTTGGCGGCATGGCGCTTGTGGTGCTGGCGGTGGCGATGGTGACGTATAAGGGGCGGCGCCCCTAATCCCGCCGCCGCCTCCAAATAAAATACCCGAACACCCCCGCCAGCGTCCCCGCAAGACCAAACCACGTCCCCGCATAGGACAGGTGGTTGTTGGGGATGTCGAAGACCGTCGCGCCGCCTGCGGGCAGGCCGGGGGGCGCTGCGTGGGCGTCCTCGTCAAGGGAGAAGGGGGTAGGGTTTGGCAGGCCCAGTGCGGCTGCTATCGCCAGGGGATCGCGGGTGTACCATTGACCCTTCGCCGCATCGTCGGCGGGAGTGAAGAGGTTGCGGTCCTCGGGGGCGCGCAGCAGGCCGGTGATTGTCACCTCCTGTCCACGCTGCGGGTCGGGACGGCTCGCAGGCTCCTTGTTCGCCTGCGGCACGAAGCCTCGGTTCACCAGCAGGCTGGTTCCATCGGCCAGCAGCAGGGGCGCCATGATCCAGTAGCCCGGCTGCGACGCGCCTTGCCCCACCTTGCCTGCGCCCCGGAAGATCAGCGCCTCGCGCGTGGGGTCCAGCCTGCCGGTCACGCGCACGCGCGCATAGTCATAGTCCAGCGGCTTCAGGCTCGCCCAGGTCGAGGCGGCAGGCAGGGGACCGGGCTCCCCATGGATGCGCGCCTCGATGCGGGCGATCAGCGCCTCTTTCCATTGCAGGCGCTCCAACTGCCAAAGGCCCAGGGACACCAGGACCGCGAAGACGATCAGCGCGAGGAGGCTCACCAGCAGGGCTGACCCCCTGCGGGCGGAGGCGGTGGCTTCGGTCAACTCACTTCTCCAACTGGCCGAGCCCCGCCTTGTTGCGGTATTGCAGGGACACCAGCACCCCCTTCAGGGGGCGCAACATGCCAAGGCAGACCAAAAGGGTCAGGGGCAGAAAGATGGCGAGATGCAGCCAGAAGGGCGGCTCATATTTCACCTCCACCATCAACGCCGCGCCCACCACGATGAAGCCCGCCAGCAGGGTCACGATGACTGCAGGGCCGTCCCCTGAATCGGCGAAACTGTAATCCAGGCCGCAGGCCTCGCAGTGCGGCGCCAACTCCAGAAATCCGTCAAACAGCTTTGCGCCGCCGCAGCGCGGACAGCGGCCGGAAAGGCCCGTGGCGTAGGGCGAGGGCTGCGCATCATTGGCGTGTCGCATGGGTTCAATCTCCAAATGAAAAAGGGCGGCATGGAGCCGCCCTTTCGCAAGGTTTTTCGCGGCCGCTTAGTGGCCGTGGGCGATATGTGCGCCCACGGAGGCCCACACATAGATGCAGGCGAAGAGGAACAGCCAGACCACGTCCACGAAGTGCCAGTACCAGGCGGCGAATTCGAAGCCCAGGTGCTGGGCCGGCTTGAAGTGGCCAGCCATCACGCGGAACAGGCAAACGGTCAGGAAGATCGTGCCGACAAGCACATGGAAGCCGTGGAAGCCGGTCGCCATGAAGAAGGTCGCGCCATAGATCGAACCCTTGAAGGCGAAGGGCGCGTGGGCATATTCGTAGACCTGCACGCAGGTGAAGAGGGCGCCGAGCAGAATGGTCAGGATCAGGCCGTTCTTCACGCTCTTGCGGTCATCATGCAGCAGCGCATGATGGGCCCAGGTGACCGTGGTGCCGGAGGTCAACAGCAGCAGGGTGTTCAGCAGGGGCAGGTGCCAGGGGTCGAGCACTTCGGTGCCCTTGGGGGGCCAGATGCCGCCGGTGAACTCCACGCGCGAGGCCTGGATGGCCTCGTTGGTGAAGAGGCTGGCGTCGAAGAAGGCCCAGAACCAGGCCACGAAGAACATCACT
>CANGTC010000266.1 GCA_947456505.1 Beijerinckiaceae bacterium | reverse complement strand
TACCGGACGATCTTGATGTCCGACCGGCAGCGTTTTCCGGGCCCCAGAACGATCTCCGACGCCTGCGCCATGATCTCGGCCACGGCCTGCGCCTGCTCCTCGATTTGGTCGATAGGCGCCTCCAGCAGAAGGGCGTCATGGATCGGCGCGCAGATCATGAAGCCAGCCTCAACAGCCATGGACAGGCCAAGGCGCATCATTTCCGCGCCGTGGCTCTGCATAGGCCAGTTGAGGATCGACCGCCCATTGATGTCGGCTTGGCAGCCCGGGGGAAAGTGGATGCGCCAGCCAAAGACCGTTTCCAGCGGCAGACCCAGCAGCACACGATCCACATTTTCCTCCGCCCAGCGCCAGAACACGCGGTAGGTGTCGAGGTGCAGGCGCAGGAGTTCGCGGGCACGGTGAACGTGGATCCCAGACTGAGCGGCGATGCTTTCCGGGCCCATGCCATAATTGACGCCGAGCACGATAGCCTTGCAGGCATTGCGGATCTCGAGATGGGACTTCTTCGTTGCATCTGCGGGCACCAGACCAGCCTGCTTGGCGAAGGCGATGTAGGGGTCGCCGCTGGCGTACGCCTCCCACAGCGCGTTATCGCCAGACAGCGCCCCCGCGATCGCGATCTCCTGCGACGACCAGTCGATATAGGCAATCGCGCGACCTTCAGCAGGCTTGATCAGATGGCGGATCCAAACAGACGGGCCAAAGATGAACCGGCTATTGGAGGGCTGATTGCGGCCGGTTTTGGCGCGGAACGCGGACAAGAGGGTCCGATTGCGACCATCCGGCCCGATGCTCAACTCGTTCAAGCGAAGCTGGCCAAGAGTATGGCGCAATTCGCGCAAGGGCGAGATCGCAGGGTAGGCTCGCGCCTGAGAGCGGAACGTGTCGTCATCCAAGGCCAGACCGCCAGACGGCAAGAACGGCCACGGAATATTGTTCGCCCTCAGGTACGCGACGAACTTAGACTGGACGAACTTGCCATCCTGGTAAACGCCGAAGTCCTGATCGACGACTTCAATGAGCCCGCACTTGATGCGATCCCAATGTTCGACCAACTGGGACCAGAGCGGGCCATCCACCGGAACGCCGTTATTCTCCACAACGCCCGCCGCGGCCATGTAGCGGCCGCGCAGGAGGCTTTGACCGAAACGGCCTGCAGAGATGGCGAGGACCGGCAGCATAGCCCCCAGCAGCCCCCGAAGTGCGTCCACATCGCTTTCGCAATAGGCGACAATCCGGTTCACCTGAGCGTCGGACCACGGACCGCCACCCATAATCAAAGCGCGCATCGCGTCCTTCTCTTCACCGCCAATCGGGGTCAGGCCGTAGCTGAGCTGGGCGCCGATCAGTCCGTTGCCGTGGCCCGGCCCAACGCCATTCGTCAGGCAGCGGAATTCCGTGAAGAGATCGAGTATGCGACGCGGGCGGGGCCAACCCAAGGTGTCGAAGCAGGACGTCTCCGCGCTCGCGTAGAATGCGATGAAGAGATTGTCCGTCGTCACATCAAAGGGGCAGAGGGACATGTCGTCCCCCCACAGGCGGATGGTCTTATTGGTGATGGCGCATTTCGCCACCATGCAGACCGGGCGAGGTTTGTGGCCCGGGAGGGCCACAAACTCAAAATCGATGCACCATGCGTGGCAATAGCCAAGCTTGGAAAGGGCCTCGGAGAGGACTTCGGACCGTGAATTTTCCATCACAGCCCCCTCAAACGCGCAACCACGGGATGATCCATGCCGTCGATGGTGCGGCCGCCACCGAAGGCGATCCGAAGCATCTCCACGAAGGACTCCTCGGGCCAACGAGGTTCGGAGAGGCCAGGGGGTGCGATGAATACATCGTAGCAACCCGCCCCCATGTTAGCTGCCATCCTCACCCATTCAGTTTCAGCGATCTGAGCAGCTTCGCGGGCGATCTTGTGCCACGCATTTTCACGACCATCAGGTGTCGGCAGAGGGACAGGCCAGAGGTACACCGATCCGGCGCGATTTACGCAGAGGCGCAACTCGACGATCCGCGTTTCACCGGGGGAACCAGCAACGACATTCGGCATAACGGCATAGATCTCGCGATCCTCTTTCATTTCGAGGATCGCCATCGTCATGCGGTAGTCGATATGAGGATTTGTGCGGAAAAACTCCTGACGGTTGGGCTTGCGGACAGGCACATGAAGAAGCGCCTTCTTCACACCGAGATCGGCGCCGATAGCCGGATCGATACGAAGCAAGAGCGGGTTAAGAGAGTCGGTTGCGGTATTGAGTTCTGACATGGTTTAAACTCCTATTACGGCGCTCATTGCGCCAATGTTTCCACTGTTGGCCGGATATCGGCCGGGCTCGGTCATTGAGAATTCGACGACCAAGCGGTTTATCTGGCGTGCGGAGCGGCTCCGCGGCCTCACGCGACCGCGCATGACCGGACCGGGGGCGGGCGAGCAAACCGCACTGCATCCATTCGAGGGGTGCAGCGGTCCGACTGTTTCTGGTGAGGAAAGTTACGCATTTTGACCCGCATGATTGCGAGCCGCCGATTGCGAAAGAGGCTGAAAATCGATATAAATGTTGTGTTCCACGACAACATTCAGCGCCCGGGCCAACCTTTCGCGAGGGGGGCTCGGGTTACTATTCGACGATGGAGTGAGCCGCGTTGGAACGCTGCTGAGTGACAGCATAAGACGTCGTCACCGCCTCAGCATCCTTTTCAGATGTGCTGCGGCGCGGAGTGCTCAGACGCTCCTGAGCCCATGCCAGCGCATCACCCCAGCGATACAGCGGACGAACGCCAAAGAGGCGATACGGAGGGCCGCCGCCGCGCGTGGCCTTGGTGGCCAGCGTCTTGGATTTGACGGGGTAGCCTGCCTCAGTCAAGGCGGCAGCCGCCATGTCCCGGGTAAGAAGGGTGTCGTCGTCATAAAGCTCAGCGGCCATCTTCGCACCATCTGCATAAGCGGGAGAACCCGCGCGTTTGCGATGGAGCGACATTTACATAGGGCGAGCAGTGTCGATATTTGTCGAAGTTTGGAGTTAGTCGGGGTTTCTATCTTCGACAATCTCCGACAAAATAGCGTTCTTGGCTCTGCGGATAGTGTCACGCGAAACACTGAATTGGGCTGCCAGCGAATCTTCCGGAAGCGACATCAATTGCTCGATGTTCATTTTCCCCGACCTGACTTCGCCGTACATGCCGTTTTTGACGCGCTGCAATGTCGCGGGGACCGGACCTCGCTTCCGAGGGGAAAGTTTCGGCGGCGTCGATACATTAGAACCAACCGCAAAAGCTGGGGCCGGGGGTGGGTCCGGACTAAGAGAGTGAGACTGCGGCCTGCGCCAAAATTCTGGTGGCGTATGCCCGCACGCAGCAATCCATTGCGCGAACGCTGGCTCAAACAAGGAGATGCCGCCAGTCACCAACGGTGAGATAAGATCGAAACAGCTATCTCTCCAATGTTCGGCAATCGCATCATAGGCCGCCGCACATTCCTCGACAGCCCAAGCTTCTGGCTCACTACTAGGTATTGGCAAAACCGGAACAATAAGTACCTCAACACCGCCGTCGGGAAGCTCCCATGAAGTTTGAGGGGGATCTTCGCCCTTTACCCAGAACGGTATCTCCGCGCGGCTGGTCTTGAAAAGTGCCCTCAAGAGTTTGAGGCGAGTTGGGCCACTCCCGGCGTCCAATTCGCCCCTCCACCATGCCTTAACAAGTTCATTAAGCAATTCATCTAAGGACCGCGCAGGCTGAATTTCACGCGACCAGTCATCCGCAATTTGGAATAATGTAAGCGATTTCTCCGGCGATCTGCGTAACATAGTCCCCACCCCCATAATGCGATGCGTCTTTTGACGACTAGAAGAACAACAGTCCCGACCTTACTTCCGCAATTTTACAACCACACCGCTTTTCACATCACCCATCAACTGGGCAGTCCTGTCAGCGACGGTATCCGCCGCCGCCAAGAGCACAGCATCAGCCGAGTGCACATAGCGCGACGTGATTGTCCGCCCCTTGTGGCCCACCATTGCCGCGATAGTCGGCTCGGAATAGCCGAGATCCGAAGCCATCGAGGCAAAGCTATGCCGCAAAACGTGAGGAGTCACGTCCCCCGGCAGGGGGCCAAGCTTGGCCATGCGGTCCCAAATCTTCCGGAAGCCCGACATGGCCCCATCGCCTCGGCTCGCCCGAAACGCCAGCCCATCCTTGGTTGGCAGCCGCCGCAGAATATCGCAGGCACCATTCGCAAGCGGCCGAACGGATTTCCCGGTCTTTGTATCAGCCAATGTAACCGTCCGGCGGGCTAGGTCGATCTGTGCCCATTGCAGCCCGAGGGCCTCCCCCGAGCGCCAACCCGTCAAGGCAAGGAAACGGATCGCCTCGATGGCGTAGGGCCAATAGTCGGCGGCCTCAGCCTCCCTGATGGCCTTGCCGAGCGCCTCGTACTCGGCGTCGCTCAACCGGCGCTCCTTCGTACCGTCCGCAAACCGAATGACCCCGTGGACCGGATTGTCCGCCCGCATCCGTTTGCGCACCGCGTAGGTGAATATGGCGCCCAAGAGACCGACCGTCCGACTGGCG
>CANGTC010000265.1 GCA_947456505.1 Beijerinckiaceae bacterium | reverse complement strand
GTGCTGAAGAAGCTGGATTCCTGCACCATCGTCGCCAATGAAGTCCGCGAGATCATCAACCGTTCGCACGAGGTCTGCTCGATGCTGGTGGTGATCCCCTATCCCCCGGGACACAAGCCATGAGCGAAGAGTTCCTGAAGGATCCGCTCGCCCTGTTCAGCGTCAAGGGCAAGGTGGCCATCGTCACCGGCGCCTCGGGCGCGTTCGGCGCGCTGGCGGCCACGGTGCTGGCGGGGGCGGGCGCCAAGCTCGTTCTCTCCGCTGGCAAGAAGGCCGAGCTTGATGCGGTGAGCGACGCCTGCCGCGCTCTGGGCGCTGAGGTCGAGGGCGTCAATCTGCGCCCCTCCACCGAGGAGGCCTGCAAGCAACTGGTCGACGCCGCCGTGGCGCGCTTCGGCCGGGTCGACATTCTCGTGGTCGCCTCCGGCAAGAACGACGTCGCCAAGATCGGCGACATGACCCCGGCGCGCTTCCTCGATGTGATGGACGCCAATGTCACCCAGTCCTGGCTCATGGCGCGCGCCTGCGCGACCCAGATGCAGGCCCAGGGCCATGGCGGCAAAATCGTGCTCATGTCCTCCGCGCGTGGCCTTCTGGGCCATCCGGCGGGCTATACGGCCTATTGCTCCTCCAAGGCCGCCGTCGATGGCATGACCAAGGCGCTGGGTTGCGAGCTTGGGCCTACAGGCATCACCGTCAACGCCATCGCGCCCACGGTCTTCCGTTCGCCGCTGACCCAGTGGATGTTCGAGGACAATGACAACGCCAAGGCGGTGCGCGGCGGCTTCCTGACGCGCGTGCCCAAGGGCAGGCTCGGCGAGGCCTCCGATCTTGCGGGGCCGCTGCTGTTCCTGGCCTCTGGCGCTTCGGACTTCTACACCGGGCATATCCTCTACGCGGATGGCGGCTACACCGCAGGCTGACAAGGCGAGACATCATGGCGAGTAAAGCGCGGATCGGCGTTCTGGGCGCGGGCCTCATGGGCCATGGCATTGCGCAGGTCTTCGCGTTGCATGGCCATGAGGTGCGGATCTATGATCCGTCCGCTGCGGCTCTTGAGAGCGTGCGCGCGCGCATCGCCGCCAACCTGCGTGATCTCGAAGAAGATGAGGGCGCCGCCGACCATGTGGCGCCCGCATCCACCATCGCCGAATGTGTCGCCGACGCCGATTTCGTGGTCGAGGCGGCGTTGGAAAATCTGGGCGTGAAGCAGGCTCTCTTCGCCGAAGTGGAGCGCCATGCGCCGTCCCATGCGATCCTCGCCAGCAACACCTCCGTGATTCCCATCACCAGCATCATGGAGGGCGTGGCCGATGGCGCGCGCACCGTGGGCACCCATTGGTGGAACCCGCCTTTCCTCGTGCCGCTGGTCGAGGTCATCGGCACCGACCGCACCTCGCAGGCCACCATCGACGCCACCATGGCCCTGCATGAGGCCATCGGCAAAACACCCGTGCATGTGAAGAAGGATGTGCCGGGCTTCGTCGGCAACCGCTTGCAGCATGCGCTGTGGCGCGAGGCGATCTCGCTTGTCGAGAACGGCATCTGCGACGCGCGCACCGTGGACACCGTCATCAAGGCGAGCTTCGGGCGTCGGCTCGCGGTGCTCGGGCCGCTGGAAAACGCGGATCTCGTGGGCACGGATCTGACCCTCGCCATTCACAACACGGTTCTGCCCGCCATCGAGAGCAGGCCCGGCTCCTCGCCCTATCTGGAAGGCCTCGTGGCCTCGGGCAAGCTCGGCATGAAATCCGGCGAGGGCTTCCGCACCTGGACCGCTGAGGAGCAGGCAGAGTTGCGGCAAAAAGTGGTTCAGCATTTGAAAAAGGCGCGTAAGGACGACGCCTGATCATTTCTTGGGGAGGATGACATGAGCGACGAGACAACTTCAGCCATCACGCGCCGTCAGGCCGTCAAACTGGGCGCAGGCGCGCTCGCCATGCCCACCGTGCTGCGCCCTGAAAGCGCCCTTGCGGCTGATGACGTGATCCGCATTGGCTATGTGAACGCCCGCACCGGCCCGCTCGCGGGCTTCGGCGAGGCCGACGCCTTCACGCTGGACCAGATCCAGAAGCTGCTGGCCTCAGGCCTGAGCAGCGGCGGCAAGACCTACAAGGTCGAGATCATCGCCAAGGACAGCCAGTCGAACCCCACCCGCGCCGCCGAGGTCGCCTCCGAGCTGATCCTGTCGAACAAGGTGGACCTGCTGCTCGCGACCTCCACGCCCGATGTGACCAATCCGGTCGCCGATCAGGCCGAGGTGAACGAGGTTCCCTGCATCACCACCAACTGTCCCTGGCAGCCCTATTTCTTCGGCCGCAATGGCGATCCGGCCAAGGGCTTCAAATGGACCTATCATTTCTTCTGGGGCCTTGAAGACGTCATCGGCGCCTTCCTCGCGCTGTGGGAGACGATCCCCACCAACAAGGTGGTCGCGGGCATCTTCCCCAATGACGCCGACGGCAACGCCTGGGGCGATCCCAAGATCGGCTTCCCGCCTGCGCTGCAGAAGGCGGGCTTCAAGCTGGTCGATCCCGGCCGCTATCAGCCCATGTCGAATGATTTCACCGCGCAGATCACCGCCTTCAAGCAGGCGGGCGCGGAGATCGTCACCGGCAACATGATCCCGCCGGATTTCGCCACCTTCTGGGCCCAATGCGCCCAGCAGGGCTTCAAGCCCAAGATCGTCACCATCGGCAAGGCGCTGCTCTTCCCCTCGGTGATCGATTCCCTTGGCGCGCGCGGCGATGGCCTCACCAGCGAAATCTGGTGGACGCCAAACCATCCCTTCAAGTCTGGCCTCACCGGCCAGAGCGCCCGCGATCTGACGGACGCCTACACCAAGGCGACGAACCGTCCCTGGACCCAGCCCATCGGCTTCCAGCACGCGCTCTTCGAAGTCGCCATCGACGTGCTGAAGCGCGCCAGGAATGTGAAGGATCCCAAGTCGGTTCTCGACGCCATCGTGGCCACCGATTACAAATCCATCGTCGGTCCCGTGAAGTGGAGCGGCCAGCCCGTCAAGAACGTCACCAAGACCCCGCTCGTGGCGGGTCAGTGGCGCAAGACGGACAAGGGCTTCGATCTCGTGGTGGCGCAGAACACGACGGCGCCGGAGATCCCGCTGGGCGGCAAGCTCGTTCCGCTGCCCTGATCCAACCAGCCCATGGCGCCGATCCTTCAACTCGATTCGATTTCGAAAAGGTTCGGCGCCGTGGTCGTGGCCGACGGCCTCGATTTGTCCGTGCCGCAGGGGCAGGCGCTCGGCGTCATCGGCCCCAATGGCGCAGGCAAGACATCTCTCTTCGGCATGATCACCGGCACGCTGCCGCAGGATGGCGGGCGCGTGCTCTTCAATGGTGCGGACCTTTCGGGTCTCTCGCCCGCCGCCCGTTGCCGCCGGGGAATCGCCCGCTCTTTTCAGGTGCCCCAGCCCTTCGGCGGCATGAGCGTCTTTGAAAATCTGCTCGTGGCCGCCGAATTTGGCCGGGCGGATCGCTCAGGCAATCTCGGCGCCGATTGCGCTGACATTCTGGAGCGCTGCGGCCTCGCCGATCAGGCCAATCGCCCCGCAGGCTCCCTCACCCTTCTGCAACGCAAGCGCCTCGAACTGGCCCGCGCGCTCGCCACCCAGCCGCAACTGCTGCTGCTCGATGAAGTCGCTGGCGGCCTCACGGAAGAGGAATGTCATGCGCTGGTCAGCCTTGTGCGTGATTTGAAGCAGACCGGCGTGACCATCGTCTGGATCGAGCATATCGTCCATGCGCTGGTGGCGGTGGTGGAGCGGCTCGTGGTGCTCCATGGCGGCGCCTTCATCGCTGATGGCGACCCGCGCGAGGTCATCCGTCGCCCCCAGGTGATGGAGATCTACATGGGGATTCCCGCCGATGCCTGATCTCCTCGCCATCTCGCAACTCGACGCCTTCTATGGCGACTTTCAGGCGCTGTTCAATGTCTCGCTGCGCGTGGGCGAGGGCGAGGTCGTCGCCATCGTCGGCTCCAATGGGGCGGGCAAGAGCACCCTGCTCAAATGCATCGCCGGGCAGATCGCGACACGCAGCGACGCCATCGCCTTCGATGGCGCGCCCATCGGCGGCGAGCGCACGCATCTGCTTCTGCGGCGCGGCATTTCGCTGGTGCCGGAGGGACGGCGTCTCTTTCCCTCCCTCAGCGTCGAGGAAAATCTGTTGATCGGCGGCGAGCATGGCCGCAAGGGTCCGTGGACGCTGGCGCGGGTCTACGATCTCTTTCCCGTGCTGAAGGAGCGCCGCAACCAGCGCAGCACATCGCTCTCGGGCGGGCAGCAGCAGATGGTCGCCATCGGCCGCGCGCTCATGTCCAATCCGCGCCTGCTTCTGTGCGATGAAATCAGCCTGGGCCTTGCGCCCATCATCGTGCGCGAAATCTACGAGCGCTTGCCCCAGATCATCGGCGATGGCATGTCGCTGGTCATCGTGGAGCAGGACATCGTGCAGGCGCTGGCGGCCTCCCGCCGGGTCTATTGCCTGCAGGAAGGGCGCGTCACCCTCGAGGGCGCCAGCGCAACCGTCAGCCGCGAAGAGATCGCGGCGGCCTATTTCGGAGTCTGAGCGATGGATTGGCTCAACT
>CANGTC010000264.1 GCA_947456505.1 Beijerinckiaceae bacterium | reverse complement strand
GGGGAAAGCTCGGCCCGCTGGCGGCTCATGGCGCTTTTGCATGACGCGCCCGAATATGTGATCGGCGACATCATCTCCCCCTTCAAGGCCGCCGTGGGCGACGCCTACAAGAGCGTGGAGGAGCGCATTCTCGGCGCCATCCATCTGCGCTTCTCCCTGCCCGCCGTGACCCCCGCGCCCCTCGTGAAGCGAATCAAGATGGCCGACCGGGCCGCCGCCTTCATAGAGGCGACACATCTGGCTGGTTTCTCGGTGAAGGAAGCCGAATCGATTTTCGGAGAATGGAGCTTCAGCCTGCGGCAGATCGAGCCGCTTTTGGCGCCTGTGCCCTCCCAGGAGGCCGAATCGCGCTTTCTCGACGCCTTCCGCGCGCTGGAGGACGAGATCGCTGGCGCAGCGGAAGCCTGAACAAGTTCAAGGACCCCCATGCCCCGCATCCACGTCTGCGCCCTCAACGCCATCGACGCCACCGCACGCAGCACCGGCGCGCGCTCCATGGTGACGCTGATCAATCCCGATTTCGCCGTGGAGCGGCCCGCCGTCATCCCCGCCCATCGCCACCACCGCGTCGATATCTCGGACATTACCGAGCCCACCGAGGGCCACGTGGCCCCCGGCGCCCACCATGTCGAGACCTTTCTGCAATTCGTGCGCGACTGGGACCGCGCCGAGCCCCTGCTCATCCATTGCTACGCTGGGGTAAGCCGCTCCACGGCGGCGGCCTATATCGCCGTCTGCGCCCTGGCCCCCCACCGCGACGAGGCGGAGACCGCAAGGCTCCTGCGCCGCCTCTCCCCCACCGCCACCCCCAACCTCCTGCTGGTGAAACACGCCGACCGCCTGCTCGGCCGCAACCAGCGCATGATCAATGCCATAGAGGCCATCGGCCGCGGCGAGGAATGCGCCGAGGGCGTGCCCTTTGCGTTTGAGCTGGGGTGAGGCAGTCGGCAGTAAGATTTTTAAATCAGTGACTTAGTGTCAAGAACAATCCTCGGACATTGGCGCCCGACTGCCGACTGCCGACTGCCGACTGCCTACTCCCCCATTTCCCAAAAATGTCCAATTCAACTCTACCTGGGCAATTCTGTTGCGTCCGGGCAACCCGGTTTGCGAAAGCTCGCTTGAGCTTCACTAAAAGATAGCGCCGCACAAATTTATTGCTACGTTCGCGTCGTCTGCCTGAAACATGAGCACAGCTTTCATCAGGCAGGCTCGGCCCTGCGGACCCTGTCCGCCGACGTCGCGATTTTCATTGCTGGAGGTAAACCCATGTCAATCACCAAGAGCTTACTGCTCGGCTCCGCGGCGGTCCTCGCCACGGTCGTCGGCGCACAGGCGGCGGACCTGCCCTCGAAGAAGGCCGCCCCCGCCACCTACGTCAAGATCTGCGACGCCTATGGCGCCGGGTTCTACACGATCCCTGGCACCGACACCTGCGTGAAGCTGGGTGGCTATGTGCGCTCCGAGTATCAGTACACGCCCGCTCAGAAGACCAACAACTACAATGGCTCGAGCGCTAGCGATAACAAGAAGGACTTTACTGGCGTCGTAAGCCAGAGCGCTGACATGCAATCCACCACCGGCTTTGAAGTGCGTGGCCGCATCGACGTCGACGCCCGCACCCCCACGGCCATGGGCGCGGCCCGCACCTTCGTTCGCCTGCGCCTGACCAACTCCTCTGGCATCCGCAACGCGAGCGGCGTAAACAGCTATGGCTACGTCCAGCAGGATAAATCCGCTGCTGTCCTGACCGGCACCGGAGCAACAGCGCCCGCCGCCAACGCCTTCCTGACGGGTTCAGGCCCCACCATCGAGTCAGCCATGGTTCAGTGGGCTGGCTTCACCTTCGGCGTCGGCCCGGAAAACTATGCCCTGATGCCGGTTTTCATGTACAGCGCGAACCCCTGGACGGGCTTCCCGAACGGCATGAAGCAAATCGCCTATACGGCGACCCTCGGCGGCGGTCTCTCAGCCACAATCGCGCTGGAAGACATGCAGGACCAGAACATGGCGCAGGTCGCCCTGTCGCAGCCCTCAACGGCGGCTGAACTCGTCGCCAATGTGCGTCTCGATCAGGCCTGGGGCTTCGCCGCCATCCACGGCATGCTCGGCAACAACTCGGTGGTGAAGAACTCGACGACTTCGGCTGCTGATGCAACGACAGGCTTCGCGAAGATAACTGCTCCCGACTTCCAAGTTGGCCAACGCACCTTCTCGAACTGGGCCATTGGCGCGACTGTAAGCTACAAGCTGCCGATGATCGCTGCTGGCGATCAGGTCTGGTTCAACGTCAACTATGCCCACGGCATGATTGGCGCGCTGGGTGGCGTAGGCCCGCTGAACGTCAGCATGTCCACCGCCGCGCAGCACCGCTTCCTCGGCGGCATCGTGCGAGTCGACTCCAACCTCGTCCCGACCGATGGCGCCGGCAATCTCGGCACCACCAACGGCTGGAACGTGGGCGCCGCCTTCACCCACTACTGGACGGCTCAGTTGCGGTCGAACTTCTCGGCTGGCTACATCGAGATCAATCCTCCGACCTCCACCCTCGTCTGGTGGGGCAAGGGTCAGCTGTCGGAAATCGCTGGCAGCTTGATCTACTCGCCTGCGAAGGATCTCGATATCGGTCTCGAGCTCCAGTATGCGAACATGAAGAATAAGCTCCAGAACGCTTCAACCACGAACAACTGGGCTGTCGCCGGTTCGCCGGGGCTCAGCGTGAACAGCTGGACCTCCAAGCTGCGCATCGAGCGCACCTTCTGATCGATCCAGCCTCACGGCTGAACCCCGCCCCCGGCGAGCCATCGCCGGGGGTTTTTCGTTTGGCCCCTTGCACGCCTCTGCGTCCATGCTAAACTTGAGCTTGGCTTTTTATTCATCCCCTTTTCAAACGATCCCATTGCGCCCCATGACCGACCCAACCCCACAAAACCCCATCCCCCTCGCCGACCTCTGCGCCAATGTGCGCAGCAGTTTCGACCGGCTGGCGATTTTCGCCGAGCAGCACGATCTCTCCTACAGCCTCGCCGCCTTCTATGTGCTGGTGGGCAGCCTCAACATTCTCCCTCTGGATGGCGGGCGCATGATCTTCGAGCCGGTCTCCCCCGCCCGCCTCGCCCGGGCGGCGCGCATGGAGCCCAAGACGGTCTCGCGCTGGTGCACGGAACTCGCCAAACGAGGCCTGCTGAACCGGGCGCGCGGCGCCTATAGCGTGGAGCGGTTGCCCGACTGGTATGTGCTGGCGGGCTGCATGCAGACCGTGCCCCTGCCCCCCCTCCCGGGCCTGACCGATGAGGCGACAGGCCCCCGCGCCAACGCCGCCCCCATGGTCTGGGAGGGCGAACCCGCAGAGGCTTCGGCGTCATCCTGACGTCACGCCATTCCATGCTATGCTGGGCCGTGATCGAATCCCCGCGCCCATGACCCTGACCCTGCATCCCTCCCTTCCCGTGGAAGTCGGCCTCACCGCCGCCATTGTGGCGGTGCGCGAGGATTCGCCGGTCATTCTGGTCGCCCCCGGCCCTGCGGGGGCGGAGCCCGCCCTGCCCTCCGGCCCCTTCGATCCTCTGGCGCACCGCACCTTCGAGATCGGCCTGCGGGCCTGGGTGGCCGAGCAGACCGGCGCGCCGCTGGGCTATGTGGAGCAGCTCTACACCTTCGGCGACCGGGGCCGTCACGCCCAGGCGGGCGATCAGACGCCCCATGTGGTCTCCGTAGGCTATCTCGCCCTCACCCGTGGCGGCGCGAGCCTGAGCGCCGGCGCCGCCTTCCGCCCCTGGTACGCCTTCTTTCCCTGGGAGGACTGGCGCGGGGGCAAGCCGCCCATGATCGAGGAGCGCATTCTGCCCGCCCTGCGCAAATGGGCCGCGCGCGATCCCGACCGGCTCAACGCCTATGGCCTGTCGCGCACCGAGCGGGTGCGCATGCTCTTTGGCGAGGACGGGCGCTTTGATGACGAGAACACCCTCGACCGGTTCCAGCTGCTCTACGAATCCGGCCTCGTGGAGGAGGCGCGGCGCGACGGGCGCGCGAGCCCGCTGATCGGCGAAGTCGGCCCGCTGGGCGAGCCCATGCGCAACGACCACCGCCGCATCCTCGCCACCGCCATGGGCCGCCTGCGGGCCAAGATCAAATATCGCCCGGTCATCTTCGAGCTGATGCCCGAGACCTTCACCCTCACCGCCCTGCAACGCATGGCCGAGGCCATTTCGGGGCGCCATCTGCACAAGCAGAATTTCCGCCGCCTGGTGGAAAGCTCCGCCGTGGTGGAGCCCACGGGCGATATGTCCCACGCCACCGGCGGGCGCCCGGCCGCCCTCTTCCGCTTCCGCCGCGACGTGCTGCAGGAGCGCCCGGCTCCCGGCCTGCGGGTGGGCCTGCGCGGCTGAATGGTGGTATAAGCGGGTGAGTCGAGGATCCCCATGACCGACAAAGCCGCAGACATCGCCCGCATGAGCTTCGAAGACGCGCTCGCCGAACTCGAGCGCATCGTCGCCACCCTCGAAAAGGGCCAGGCGCCCCTCGAGGAATCAATCCGCCTCTCCGAGCGCGGCGAGGCCATCAAGAAACATTGCGACGCCCAGTTGAAGAGCGCGGAATCGCGAATCGAGAAGATCACGC
>CANGTC010000263.1 GCA_947456505.1 Beijerinckiaceae bacterium | reverse complement strand
GTCTGGGCGCGGCCCAGGATCAGGGCGTGGACGTCGTGCGTGCCCTCGTAGGTGTTCACCGTCTCGAGGTTCTGGGCGTGGCGCATCACATGATATTCCTCATGGATGCCGTTGCCGCCGTGCATGTCGCGCGCCATGCGGGCGATGTCGAGGGCCTTGCCGCAGTTGTTGCGCTTGATGAGCGAGATGGCCTCGGGCGCCAGGAGCCCCTCGTCGAACAGCTGCCCCACCCGCAGCGCCGCCTGCAACCCCAGGGTGATCTCGGTCTGCATGTCCGCGAGCTTCTTCTGCACCAGCTGGGTGGCGGCCAATGGGCGGCCGAACTGCTGCCGGTCGAGCGTGTACTGCCGCGCTCTGCGCCAGCAGTCCTCCGCCGCGCCCATGACGCCCCAGGCGATGCCGTAGCGGGCGCGGTTGAGGCATTCGAAGGGCCCCTTGAGGCCGGAGACGCCCGGCAGCAAATTCTCCTCGGGCACGACCACCCCATCCATCACGATCTCGCCGGTGATGGAGGCGCGCAGCGACAGCTTGCCATTGATCTTGGGCGCCGTGAGCCCCTTCATCCCCTTTTCCAGAATGAAGCCGCGAATGGCGCCGTCATGGGCCTGCGATTTCGCCCAGACGATGAAGACATCGGCGATGGGGGAATTGGAGATCCACATTTTCGACCCCGTCAGCAGATAGCCGTCGGCGATCTTCTCCGCCCGGGTCTTCATGCCTGCGGGGTCGGAGCCCGCGTCGGGCTCGGTGAGGCCAAAGCAGCCGATCCATTCACCCTTCGCCAGTTTGGGCAGATATTTCAGGCGCTGGGCCTCGCTGCCGAAGGCGAAGATGGGATGCATGACGAGGGAAGATTGCACGCTCATCATGGAGCGATAGCCCGAATCCACCCGCTCCACTTCCCGGGCCACCAGCCCATAGGCCACATAATTGGCGTTGGCGCAGCCATAGGCCTCCGGCAGGGTCACGCCCAGCAGGCCCAACTCGCCCATCTCCGTGAAGATGGCGGCGTCGGTCTTTTCATGGGCGTAGGCCTCGAGCACGCGGGGCAGGAGCTTGTCCTGGGCATAGGCGCGCGCGGCGTCGCGAATCATGCGCTCGTCCTCGGTGAGCTGGCGCTCGAAGAGGAAGGGGTCGTCCCACTGGAAGGCGGCGGGCTTCTTGGAAGCTGACATGGAGGGCTCCGGCCTGCGCGCCATCAGGGCGCGCTCATCACGGTCCCGGTTATGACCTCAGGCGCGACGGCTTTCAAGCGCCGGGCGGCCTCGGGGGCCCTACCCTCCGTCCACGGAATCCTGCATGACCTTCCGCAAGGCGGGGTCCAGGTTGCGGACGCGGTCAAAGAGCTTCTCCAGCACCGGTCCGCCGACGAGATCAGGCAATTCGCCGGTCACCTTCTGATATTCGGCCCGGAACTCGGGATCGGCGGCGACCTTCATGACCGCCTCGCGCATGATCGCGACAGCCTCCGCAGGCGCCCCTTTGGGAAACAGCATGCCCCGTTGCAGCTGGGTGCCGATGTCGTTCATGGTCAGCAGGGCCTCGTATTTCGGGCCTGAGGGCGCCTTGCCATGAACGTCCCTGTAGACGTCGTCGAAAATCGGAACGCCCTGCCTGATCAGATTGGGATTGCCCACGGGCTTTCCCTCCGGACCGATCACAGGATACTGGAAAAAGGGCATGCCCACGCCGGAATTGATGATCTGGGGCATGACCTGCGTCATATATCCAGGCAGGGAGGAACCCGAGAAGTTGACCTCGTTCTGCAGCATCGCCTTGTTGATTTCGGCGGTGGCGGGGAACCCGGTCACGATCTTGTAGGGAACCCCCAGCACCTCCAGGGACAGGCGCAGGCGCGTGTCATGGGAAGAGGTTCGCGCATAGCCGCCAACATAGACCGATTGCGCCTTGCCGAGGTCGGCAGGCCTGCTCATTCCCGGGGCCATATCCTTGCGGCCATAGGCCACATTCCAGCCGCGCGCGCCCGCGACGATCTGGAAATCCGTCACCGCAACCTTGAGGGCGGCATTATCCAGCATCAGGTCGGTGGCGCTGATGGTGAAATAGGACATGGTGTAGCCGTCGGGCTTGGGCCCTATGCCCAGGCCCAGCAAGTTGATGGCGTTGATGCCGCCAGCCCCCGGCGCATTCTGGATGAGGACTGCGGGATTGCCGGGAATATATTTCGACAGATAACGCTGATAGACGCGCGCTTCCGTGTCCGCATTGCCGCCCACGCCATAATTTATGAAGAGCGTGAGCGTCTTGTCCTTGTAGAACTGGGCGAAGCCGCTGGCGGGCGCCAGCGCGAAAGCCAGCGCCGTCGCCATCGGCGAGATTCTGCGGATGAAACGCCCCATGGCTTCCCCCTTCATTCAACGAAGGTTTCGAGCAACTCCACCGGATCGCCATAGCGGCGCGCCATCTCCACCACCTGAGGATCGCGCAGGGCCATGAGGAAGCCGTTGTCGATCAGCGTGGTTCCGCCCGCCTTCACGGTCATGTCGAAGACGACGCAATCCTGATGGGTGTGCGGCTCCTCCCAATGAGGCACGCGCCGGGCGAGGTAATCATTGGGGCGATTGGCGTCCGTACCGAAATGCAGCGCGCCAGGCGCGTTGGACCCTGCCGGATAGGCCTTGTAGCGGGGATATTTGGGGTTGAAGCCGCAGCCCAGCTCATGCAGATGGGCGTCGACCCCCACCAGCATATCGCGCAGGATCTCCGCATCCAGCGACTTGCCATGCACCTTGCAGACGAGATCGTCCTTGTATTCGATGCCAATCTTCTCCTCGAAGGGCTTGTCGAAGCCGATGGCCCATTGCGGGAAGATCACACCCTCCATGCTGGCGTGGCGTCCCTCCTGCCGACCAAAGGCGACCCGGTCGTAGAGATTGGGCCCGTGGGTGGGCATGTAATGAACATAGCAACCATCCACATCCGCCTTGTCCTGGCCCTGCCAGCGATTGTTGGCGAGGAGATTTCTGGTCATTTCGGGCGTGAAGCGAATGGTCAGATCGCTGCCGCGCGGGCAGGCGAACGTCATGTCGAAGTCGCGATCCTTGGGATACATACGCGCGGTGGCGCGGATGATCTCGCCCACGAGGTCGATGGGGAAGCGCGCCTGGGGCGTGTTCAGCAAATCCAGATTGCGGAAATAGGTGATCTTGACCCAGCGTTGGCCCTTGTCGCGGCGCAGCTTGATGAAAAGCGGATCATTGACCGAGCAGAACCAGCTCGACACCACGAAGGTCGCCTTTTCGATGAGACCGCGCACCTCGGGCGGACAGCTCGCCACCTGCGTCGTCGCCGCCATGAATTCGCGCGGTTGCACACCACGCGAGCGGGCGATGCCGGTGATCGCGTCCACCACGGCGCGGTCGAGCAGAGGATCGGTGAGGAAAAGGACCTCGTCATCGGGCCTGATGGCGAAGACGGAGATCATGTTGTCGATGGCCTGAAAGTAATTCCGCGTCTGCGTATTGGGCGTCACGGTCTGGCCGGGCATGGCGCTGGCGTAGGGCGAGCGCAAAATGTCCTGCACTGTCGGCGGCTGAAAGCTCATCTTGTCCTCCCGGTTCTGATTTTTGACCATCTTGCCCTCACGGACGCTTGGGCGCAACTGGCGAGCATCCGCGAGCCCGCACCCGGAAGAAGGACTTGCGCCCGAGCGCCCATGCGGTCATCTTGGAGGCATGGCCGGTCACGATCCTTTCTCGCAGGAGCCTCTGGCGCTCGACAGGACCGCGCTCTCGGCGCTGAATGATCGCTCGCGCGAGATTTTCAAACGCATCGTCGATTCCTATCTCGCCTCGGGCGAGCCCGTGGGGTCGCGCCAGCTCTCGCGGCTGCTGCCCATGACCCTCTCCCCCGCCTCGGTCCGCAATGTCATGCAGGATCTGGAGGAGCTGGGCCTCGTCTACGCTCCCCACACCAGCGCCGGGCGCATGCCCACCGAGCTCGGCCTGCGCTTTTTCGTGGACGCGCTGCTCGAAATCGGCGACCTGCCGCTGGACGAGCGCGACCGCATCGACGCGCAGGTGAAGGCCGCCTCCCGCGATCTGCCCCTTGAGGGCGTGCTGAGCGAGGCCTCGCGCATGCTGTCCGGCCTCTCGCGGGGCGCGGGCGTCGTGGTGACGACCAAGGATAACAAGCGCCTCAAGCATATCGAATTCGTCGGGCTCGAACCCGAGCGGGCGTTGGCGGTGCTGGTGTCCGAGGATGGATCGGTCGAGAACCGGGTGGTCGCCATTCCCAAGGGGCTGCCCGCCTCGGCGCTGGTCGAGGCCAGCAATTATCTCAATGCGCGCATTCGCGGGCGCACCCTCGGCGAGGTGCGCGCCGAGATCGAGCAGGCCCGCAGCCAGGCTGAAGCCGAGCTGAACGAACTCACGGCGCGCCTCGTGGATGCGGGGCTGGCGAGCTGGGCGGGCATGGGCGAGACCTCGCAGCTCATCGTGCGCGGCCAGGCCAATCTGCTGGAAGACCTGAAAGCGGCGGAGGATCTGGAGCGCATTCGCCTGCTCTTCGGCGATCTCGAAACCAAGAAGGACGTGGTCGATCTGCTCTCGCGGGCCGAACAGGGCGAGGGCGTGCGGATCTTCATCGGCTCGGAGAACAAG
>CANGTC010000262.1 GCA_947456505.1 Beijerinckiaceae bacterium | reverse complement strand
TCCGTCAAATCGCTCGGATAGCGCAACCTGCTGCGATCATAACGTCCACGATTTTCAGTCGTCCACATCACAGGCTCCCTCGAATCAGGCAGCCTTTCTTGAATCACAAATGATTCAATTAATGCAACATCTCATCGGACAGACACTGACGTCGGCCTTCACTATCCGAAAAGTCTAGCAACATTTGCGCGGGTCCGTCCCGAATCGCGCCCGGCGAGCTGGACTGGGCTGACGCGTGACACAGATGCGAAGGGGTCCCGTTGACGGAGCCTGTCATGCATCTGACCTTCTCGCGCCTGCGCGCCTTCGCCGCCGCCGCTCTCCTCAGCCTTGGTCTAGCGGGCTGCGGCTACAACACGATCCCGACCATGGAGGAGAGCGCCAAGGCCAAATGGGCCGACGTGCAGAACAATTATCAGCGCCGCGCCGACCTGATCCCCAATCTGGTCGCCACCGTCCAGGGCTATACGAAGCAGGAGAAGGATGTGCTGACGGCGGTGGTCGAGGCCCGGGCCAAGGCCACCCAGACGCGGGTCGACGCCTCCCAACTCACCGACCCCGACAAGATCAAGCAGTTCCAGGAGGCGCAAAGCCAGCTCTCTGGCGCCTTGAGCCGTCTGCTGGCGGTGAGCGAGAATTATCCCGACCTCAAGTCGAACCAGAATTTCCTCGCTCTTCAATCCCAGCTCGAAGGGACGGAGAACCGCATCGCCGTCGCCCGGCGCGATTATATCGACGCGGTGCGCGCCTATAATACGGAGCTGCGCACTTTTCCCGGCGTGGTCTGGGCCTCGACCTTCTTCCGCGCCAACAAGCCCATGGTGGAGTTTGCGGCGGGCGAGGCTGCCCAGACGCCGCCGCAGGTGAAGTTCTGAGAGGGGCGCGTGGGCGCGATTCAACGCGCGGGGTTATGCTCGCAGCTCTGTTCCTCTGGACGGCGCTGGCGCTCGCCGCGCCGAGCTTTCCGGAGCTGACGGGCCGCATCGTCGATGCGGCTGACGTCATCCCGCAGGCGACCCGCGCCGCGCTCGAGCCAAAGCTTGAGGCTCTGGAGACGAACTCCGGCATTCAGCTGGTTGTGGCCACCGTCAAGAGCCTCGATGGGCAGGCCATCGAGCCCTACGCCAATGAACTCTTCCGCCACTGGAAGCTTGGCGAGGCCACTAAGAACAATGGCGTGTTGCTGCTCATCGCCCCCAAAGAGCGCAAGGTGCGCATCGAGGTTGGCTATGGGCTGGAAGGAACGCTCACCGACGCCCTCTCGAAGATCGTCATCGCCAACGCCATCGCGCCCCGTTTCAAGGCGGGGGATTTCGGCGGCGGGTTGGAGCGCGGCGTCGATGACGTCATCACGATCCTCACGACCGACGCGGCTGAATGGCAGAAGCGCCCGCAGGTGCGCGAGGAGATGAGCGTCTTTGACCAGCTCCTGCCTCTGCTGATCTTCGGTCTCGTGATCTTCATCATTGTGCGCAGCATGGCGGGGCCAAGCCGCATGGGTGCCGGGCGCGGCCCGATGATCTTCCTGCCGCCAGGCGGTGGGAGTTGGGGAAGCGGGATGGGGGGCTTTGGCGGCGGCGGCGGTTTTTCGGGGGGTGGCGGCTCCTCTGGCGGGGGCGGGGCTTCGGGAGACTGGTGATGAGGATCACGGCGCAGGATCACGCCCGCATCAGCGCCGCCATCCGGGCGGTGGAGGCGCGCACCAGTGGGGAGCTCGTTTGCGTGCTCGCGCGCGCCTCAAGCGAATATGCGGCGGCGCCTTTGCTCTGGGCTTCGCTCACGGCCCTGTTGACGCCCTGGCCCTTGATCCTGTTCACCGCCTTGCCGGTGCGGTCCCTGTTCGCGGCGCAGATCGTGATTTTCATCGCGGCTCTCGTGTTGTTTTCATCGCGCAGGCTGCGCATCGCCCTCACACCCCGGGCCACGCGCCGCGCCTTCGCCCATCGCGTCGCAAGCGAGCAATTTCTGACCCGGGGGGTCTCGCACACGCGCGGGCGCACGGGCGTGTTGATCTTCGTGTCGCTCGCCGAACGCTATGCGCGCATCATCGCCGATGAGGGCGTCGCGGCGAAGGTTGACCAGAAGGAATGGCAGGGGGCCATCGACGCCCTGACGGCCCGGATGGGCGAGGGTCAGGTGGCCGAAGGCTTTCTGGCGGCCATTGAGGCTTGCGGAGAGGTTCTGGCCCGTCATGCGCCCCCGGGCGCGGAGCCTCGGGAGGAGCTGCCTGACCGACTCTATTTGATCTGATCGCCCAGGACGGCCGCCAATATGGGGCCGGGCCTGTTCTCCGACCCTGCCTGCAAGATCAGAACATATGAGTCGCTGTCCTGCCCGGTGAGCTCTTCGCGGGAAATCTCAAAACGGAGCGGCTTGCCGCTCCAGTCACCGATCTTGCGGATATGGCGCACCACATTGGCGTAGGTCACCGTATGGCCGGAATTCTCCCCGCGGCCGATGGCGACGGTGCGTTCGCGGGCGATCTGGAACAGCCAGAAGGCTCCCTCGCGCGGCGTCCCCTGGGGGGCGGCGCCCAGATCTATCGTAAGGCCATGGTCGTTCGGATTGGCCTCCAGCTTCACGCTCAGGGCGCCGTCTTTTCCGAAGGTGGTTCTGGAGGCGGATTCGATCTCTTCCCGGTCGCTGCCCACCACATGGGACAGACCGTTCACCACGGCTTGGGGCGTATAGATCTGGTGGTCCCCGCGCACGGCGCCATAGGCCTTCTGCCGCGCGGTGAAGGCGGGCGAGGCGAGCGTATCCTTCCAGCCGATATAGTCCCAATAATCCACTGGCAGGGTGAGGGCGACGAGTTTTGGATGGGCGCTTATCAACTCGCTGAGGAGCGAGTCCGCTGGAGGACAGGAGGAGCATCCCTGGCTGGTGAAGAGTTCGATCACGAATGGCGGCGTCCGTAAGGCGCCCTGTCCCTTCTCTTGTCCCACAGCGGAGCTCGCCGCGAGGATCGCGGTCAGCGCCAGAGAGACGAGGGAGCCAGCGCGGGGAGGCATGGGATCACCTTGGAGATTGAAGACGACCGCGAGATTAGAGCACGGCGCGGCCCGCCTCCGAGTCAATTCAAAGTGATGTGGATATGATCGCCCCTATTGACCCGAGCGCAGCAGGTTCAGCAGCTTTGTTCCCGGGCGTCCATCACGGGTCAGGCCCGCGCGGGTCTGCACATCGGCGATGGCCTGGCGGGTCTTGTCGCCGATGGCGCCGTCGGCGGGGCCAATGTCATAGCCGCGCCGGGTAAGAAGGGTCTGCAATTCGCGCCGCTCCGCCCGCGTCAGGCCGGGATCATCCGTTGGCCATGGGGTGACGAAGGGTCCGCCCCCGCGCAGCCTGTCCGAGAGATGGGCGATGGCCAGCGCATAGGAGATCGAGGCGTTGTAGGTGAAGAGCGCATCGAAATTGCTGGTGACCAGAAAGGCTGGACCTCCCGTCTCCGCAGGCTGGATAAGGCCCGCCGTTCCCGCGCCCAGCGGTTTGCCATCGACGCGCCTGACCCCCCGGCCCGTCCAGAAGGCCATGGACTGTTTCGCTTTGCGCCCGGTTGGCCCCGCGTAATCCTTGGGGATCGTGACTTCGAAGCCCCAGACCTGATCGGGATCCCAGCCTGAGCGACGCAGGTAGTTGGCGGTGGAGCCCAGCGCGTCAGGGATCGAACCCACCACGTCACGCCGTCCATCGCCATCCATGTCCACCGCGAAGCGCAGGAAGGTGGAGGGCATGAACTGCGTGTGTCCAAAGGCGCCCGCCCATGAGCCCACCAAGGCCGACGCCGGCACATCGCCATTCTGGATGATCTTCAGGGTCGCGAAGAGCTCCGAGCGAAAAAAGGCCTGCCGCCGCCCCTCGCAAGAAAGGGTCGCCAGCGATTGCACAAGGGGGCGCTTGCCGATGCCGCGTCCATAATCGGACTCGACGCCCCAGACCGCCACGATGGTGGCGGGATCGACCCCATAGAGTTTTTCGGCGGACGCGAGGGGGGATGCGTAGCTGCGCAGCCGCGCAAGCCCGTCCCTGATCCGGTCCTCATCGACGAGGCCCGCCATATAGTCCCAGACCGGCGTGGTGAATTCCGGCTGATTGTCGAGAAAGCTCGCGGCGTCATTGGGCTCAAGCCCGCGCGTGACGCTGTCGAAGGTGGCGGCCGAGACGCCAGCGCCCATGGCCTCGCCGCGTACGGCGGCCATGCAGCTCTTGAAATCGGCCAATGCGGGCGCGGATGCGCCCAACAGGCCCAGAAGGGCGAGGCTGCGGATCGTGGATCGAAAGATTTCGCGCATGGGGGAAGTCTAGCAGACCCCCATGCGCAACTGAAAGCGTCAGCGTGGCGGCAGGCTCAGGCCCAGGGGCGGTTCTTGGCGAGGTCGCCCTCGTAGGAGGTGATGCCCTTGTCCTTCTGCAGGGTGATGCCGATGTCGTCCAGACCATTGAGCATGCAATGTTTTCTGAAGGCGTCGATGTCGAACTTCACCACGCCGCCATCGGGGCCGTGAATCTCCTGGGCCTCCAGATCGATGGTCATGGTGGCGTTGGCGCCGCGCTCGGCGTCCTCCATCAATTTATCGAGATCTTCGCGCGAGACGCGGATCGGCAGCACGCCGTTCTGGAAGCAGTTGTTGAAG
>CANGTC010000261.1 GCA_947456505.1 Beijerinckiaceae bacterium | reverse complement strand
GTCGTCACGGCAGCGGAAGTGCGCCAGTTCATCGAGAAGCGCGATTCCATCACCCCCGCCAATGGCGCCAAGGTGGTGGCCCGCGCCTGGGTCGATCCGGCCTATCGCGCGCGCCTGTTCGAGGATGGCAATGCAGCCGCCGCCGAGCTGGGCTTCCCCATCACCGGCACGAAGCTGGTCGCGGTGGAGAATACGCCAGACACCCACAATGTCGTGGTCTGCACCCTCTGCTCCTGCTACCCGCGCGACCTGCTGGGCCTGCCGCCCGCCTGGTACAAGAGCCGCGCCTACCGCGCCCGCGTGGTCCGCGAACCGCGCGCCGTGCTGCGCGAATTCGGCACGGACCTGCCCGATCATGTGGCCCTGCGGGTGCATGATTCCACCGCCGACATCCGCTTCCTCGTGGTGCCGCAGCGCCCTGCGGGGACCGAGGGCCTCGATGAAGACGCGCTGGCTGCCCTCGTCACCCGCGACTCCATGATTGGCGTGGCGCGGATCGACGAGGGGGCGCATTGATGCTGGCCTCCGACATCCGCCTCGATGGCCGCGTCACCATCGTCACCGGCGCCGCCGCTGGCCTTGGCAGGGCCATGGCGCAAGCCATGGTGCGCGCGGGCGCCGATGTGGTCTTCGCAGACATCAACGCGGGGGCGACGGGCGGCGCGGTGGCGGAGGTCGCCTTTCGCGAGGGCTGCGGCAAGGCCATCGGCATGCCCTGCGACATCACCCGCAAGGAGGACTGCGAGCGCACGGTGGCCGAGACCCTGCGACTTTTCGGTGGCCTGCATATTCTCGTCAACAATGCGGGCAAGGGCCCGGCGCATCTGGAAGCCGCGCCCGGCACGAAGAGCCTGCGCTTCTGGGAGGCGGACCCTGAGGTCTGGCGCCTGATCATCGAGACCAATGTGGTCGGCACCTACTTCATGTCCCGCGCCGCCGCGCCCGCGCTCATGGCCTCGGGCTGGGGCCGCATCGTGAATGTCACCACGAGCCTCTCCACCATGCAGCGGCGCGAGAACTCGCCCTATGGCGTCAGCAAGACCGCCATCGAGGCGGAGACCCTCATCTGGGCGCAGGACTTGGCGGGCACGGGCGTCACCGTGAATTCGCTGATCCCGGGCGGGGCGGTCAACACCGATTTCGTCAGCGATCTCGGCAAGCAACAGGCCCGCGAGACGGGCCGCGCCCTGCTGGAGCCAGAGGTGATCGTCGCCCCCATGCTCTGGCTGGCCTCCACCCTGTCGGACGGCGTCACCGGCAAGCGCTATGTGGGCAAGGACTGGGATCCGCAGGCGCCTATCGAAGAGGCCCTGCGCACCGCGCTGGAGCCTCCGGTGCTGCGGGCGCCGGATAGGGCGTGAGCGGGCGGTTTAAGCCCGCCCCGCCTTCGCCTCTTCCATGATGCGCCAGATGCGCTCAGGCGTCGCGGGCATTTCCACATGCTTCACGCCCAGATGGGACAGCGCGTCAACCAGCGCGTTGGCAACCGCAGGCAGCGCGCCCACGCAGCCCGCCTCGCCCGCGCCCTTGACGCCCAGAATATTCGTCTTGGTGGGCACCGGGTTCGACTTGATGTCGATATGGGGGAAGATCTCTGCATGGGGCATGGCGTAGTCCATGAAGGAACCCGTCATGTTCTGTCCGCTCGTCGGGTCGAAACGGATCTCCTCCATCAGCATCTGCCCCACGCCCTGAGAGATGCCGCCGATGATCTGCCCCTTCAGCAACAGCGGATTGAGCACATTGCCCACATCGTCCACCACCACATAGCGGTCCATCTCCACCTGCCCGGTGTCCTCGTCGATCTCGAGTTCGACGATGTGGCAGCCGTTGGGATAGTTCTGCTTGGTTGTGTGATAGGCGGCGGTGGCGTTGAGGCCGAGCTCCATGCCCTCAGGCAGATTCTTGGGGCTCATGGCGGCGCGCGCCACATCCTTCATGGTCAGGGTGCGGTTGGTCTGGCGGGCGGTGAAGACGCCCTCCGCATAATCAACCTCCGATACGCCCATCATGTGAGCCGCGATTTTCTTCGCCTTGTCGACGACCTTGTTGGTGGCGATGGTCACCGCCGAGCCGCCCAGCGCCGAGGTGCGCGAACCGCCCGTGCCCTCGCCGAAGAAGACCTGATCGGTGTCGCCCTGGAGATAATGGATTTCGTCGGGATGGATGCCGAGAGAGTCCGAGACGATCTGCTTGAAGATGGTCTCGTGGCCCTGCCCCTGCGTCACCGAACCCGCGAGGACCGTGACGGAGCCCGTGCGGTCGAAGCGCACTTCGGCGCCCTCATAGCCCGGCGCCGCCGCCTTTTCGATGGTGTAGGAAATGCCTATGCCGCGCAGCTTGCCGCGCTTGCGCGCCTCGGCGCGGCGGGCCTCGAAGCCTTTATAATCCACCATGTCGAGGGTCAGATCGAGAACCTTCTCGAACTCGCCGCAATCGAGGTTGAAGGACAGGCCCGTCTGGAAAGGCATCTTCTCCGGCGGGATCATGTTGCGACGACGCAGCTCGGCGGGATCAATCCCCAGCTCGTCCGCCGCCAGATCGACGATGCGCTCGATGACGAAGGCCGCCTCCGGGCGCCCATTGCCGCGGAAGGGGCGCATGGGGTTGGTGTTCGTATAAACAGCCGTCACGTCCACATGGATCGCGGGGGTCAGATAGACGCCCGCCAGGGTGCCAAGATTGCTATAGGCGCCGCTGTCCGTGCCGGGCTGGGTATAGGCGCCCATGTTCACGAGATTATGCACGCGCAGCCCCAGGAACATCCCGTTCTTGTCGAGGGCAAGCTCTGCATCCGAGACATTGTCGCGGCCATGGGCGTCGGCGAGGAAACTCTCCGAACGCGTGCTCACCCATTTCACGGGATAGCCCGTCACCTTGGAGGCCAGCAGCACCAGACCCACTTCGTTGAACACGCCCGACTTCATGCCGAAGCTGCCGCCGATGTCGCCGGCAACCACCCGCAACCGGCTCTCGGGGATGCGCAGGGACTCGGCCAGTTCCTCGCGGAAATTCAGCGCGCGCTGCAGGGTCGTGTAGATCGTGTAGCGATCAGCGGCCTGATCGTAATGGCCGATGGAGCCGCGCGTCTCCATGGTCGCCGCCGTCACGCGGCTGATCACGAAGCGCTTCTTGACGATATGGTCGGCCTTGGCGAAGGCGGCGTCGGTCGCCTCCTTATTACCCTCCAGATGCACGAAGCAGATGTTGCTTTCGCAATCGTCCCAGACCAGCGGCGCGCCGGGCTGCGAGCCCAGCGCCACCGAGGTGACGGAGGGCAGGATCTCGTAATCGACGTCAATCAATTCCGCCGCGTCCTGCGCCTGCGCAACCGTGTCAGCGACGACGAAGGCGACGGGATCGCCGACATAGCGCACCTTATCCTTGGCCAGGGCGGGAAAATGCGGACGATACATGGGGGAGCCGTCGCGCTTCTTCTTGCCGGCGGCGGTTGGCAGATCGCCAAAGCCGGAATTAGCCCAATCCTCGCCGATCAGAACCGCCGAGACGCCAGGCGCGGCTTTCGCCTTCGAAGTGTCGATACGGATGATTTTGGCATGGGCGTGAGGAGAGCGCAGCACAATGCCAGAGAGCATGCCGGGAAAGGCGAGATCGTCCACATAGCGGCCGCCGCCCTTCAACAGGCGAGGATCCTCAAAGCGTGTAACCGGCTGTCCGATCGCAAACTCACCCATGGCGTCCGCCCTTGTTCTGGATTTCTGGATTCTGGAGAGCAGGCGGGCGCTTTCGCCCGCCTGTCAGCCCCGCAAGGGGATCCTGATCAGCCCACCATGGCTTCGACCGCGCGGCGCGCGTAGACCGTGATGAGATGGGCGCGGTATTCGGCGCTGCAATGGATGTCGCCCATGAGCTTCTCGGCCGAGACCTTGACATTGGCCACGCTGGCGGGGGCGAAGCTCTTCTCCAGAGCCGCCTCCATCTCGGCGACGCGGAACACGCAGGGGCCTGCGCCCGTGACGGCCACGCGCGCCTTGGACCCATATTGCGCCACCATCACGCCCACCACCGCATAGCCGGAAGCCGGGTGACGGAACTTCATGTAGTGCGCGCGATCCGGAATCTTGAAGCGCACTTCGGTGATGATCTCGCCATGCTCCAGCGCGGTCTCGAAGAGGCCCTGGAAGAAATCATCCGCCGCGATCTTGCGCTTGTTGGTGACGATGGTGGCGTCAAGACCAACGCAAGCCGCCGGATAATCCGCAGCCGGGTCGGAGTTGGCGACGGAACCACCAATCGTGCCGCGATGGCGCACGGCGGGATCGCCGATATTGCCCGCCAGCTGCGCCAGCGCGGGAAGCGCCTTCTGCACCTCGGCGGAAGCCGCCACCACCGCATGGGGCGTCATGGCGCGAACCACGACTTCCTTGCCCTCGACCGAAATGCCCTTGAGGCCCGCGATATTGGCGAGATCGATGAGATCGCTCGGCGCCGCAAGGCGGTTCTTCAGGGTGGGCAGCAGGGTCATGCCGCCCGCGAGCAGCTTGGGATCGTCCGTGGCCGCGAGCTTGGCGGCGGCGTCAGCGACGTCAGCGGCGCGATGATAATTGAAATTATGCATGGCGTTCCCCTCAGCTGCGCGCGGCGTTCATCACGGCGCTTGCGTCCATGATGGCCTCGACGATGCCCTGATAGCCCGTGCAACGGCAGATGTTGCCCTCGAGCT
>CANGTC010000260.1 GCA_947456505.1 Beijerinckiaceae bacterium | reverse complement strand
GAGGCTCGCTGTCGCCAGCGTGGCCGGGCTGGCGAGTGGTTTGCCACCTCGGACCCAGATCGCGCAACTGCCCTTCGAGACATTCCACCTCGAGCCGCACGGCGGCGCCGCCGGAAAAGACGAGATCGATGAAGCCAGCGGGGGCGTCCGTGGCGGTGAAGGTCATGCTCAGGAGGTTCAGAACATCTTCGGACCCGCAGGAGCCGAGCCCCTTGCGGCTGGCCTTCAGGACGCGCTCGAAATGCAGGCCCACCTGGCTGCGCTCAAGCCGCCCCTGCGCCGCGGCCACCCAGTCGAAACGCGAGCCCACGAGAGCGAAGACATTGGTTTTGGGCAGAAAGGTCATGTCAGCGACGCGCACCAGCGCGTCCTGCATATGGGCGGAGAAAACGGCGAGGTCTTCTTCGTCCTGCGCCAGAAGCCTCAGGTGATCCACGGGATTTTCGGGCATTTGCTGCAACAGCCCCGTCAGGAAACGCAACATGGGTAGGCACCGGCTTTAGCGGGACCGTGCGGGGAAGTCCACACCCCCGAAAACTAGGGTGACTTCAGAGACCCGCAATGATTCTGCCGCGTCGCCCTCGCGCTGTGGCTCTCGAAATTCCCCCAAGCTTGCCGTCGCCCTCCCTTACCGCCGATAATGCCGCTTCGCAGACAAGATCGGGAGGACAGCATGACTTTGAAGACACAGGCCCGGGCGCTCGCCTTGCTGGCGGCGGCCGTGGCGCTTGGCGGCGCAGGCGCGCTGGCCCAGACCCCCACCGCAGCCCCGGCGCCGAGCTCCAGGGCCAACTGGCCCGCCGATGTGGATCGCCAGTCAGGCTTTCGCCTGCCCCTGCCCCGGCGCGAGGACCTCGATGAGGCCGGCCGCAAGTCCTATGACCGGGGCACGACGCCGGGCGCAACCATCGCCGGGCTGCAGGGCCCGAGCGGCATCCAGCTCTACAGTCTGGCGACCGCGCCCCACCTGGCGGCCATCAATGTCTATCTGCGTCAGCAGGCGGGCATTTCGCCGCGCATCCGTGAAATCGTCATCATGACCACCGCGCGCGAGTTCGACAGCCATTTCGAGTGGAACGCCCACGAGCCGGAGGGGCTCAAGGTGGGCGTGCCGCCCGCCGTCGTCGACGTCATCAAGAACCGCAAGCCCCTTGATGGGCTGGACCCCACTGACGCGCTTGTGATCCAGTTCGGACGAGAGCTGTGGCGCGACCACAAGGTGTCATCCGCGACCTTCGCCAAGGCGAAGGAAACCTTCGGGCCCAACAAGCTGGTGGATATCGTCTTGCTGTTCGGCAATTACGCAGCCACCGCTTCGATGCTCACCGCCTTCGACATGCAGTTGCACGAAGGCGAAACGCCCCTGCTGACCGGTCGCTGACGGCGCCGGGCGCGGCTCGCCAGGGACCGCGTCCGCCCCTTCAGGGCGATCCGCCTCAAATCGACCCGATTTGAATGGTCGGAACGCGCGCCTGTGCTATCTTCGTCCTCAGGCCTTGCGCTTTTCAGGATTCGACATGACGCTCCTCAGTCTGGCCGTGGCGGCCCTCTCGGCGATTTCTCTCGGTGTCTGGTGGTCCACGGCCGATGTTTCGGCCCTCCTTTTGGGGGTGGGCGGGCTGCTCTGCGCAGGGGCCACATTCAAGTCGGCGCGCATCTCCACATTCCTGAAGATCTTCATCGTGATCTTCGCCACGGAGGTGGTGGTCTTCGGTGGCTTGTTCCTGCTTTCGGTGGTGGGTCTGTGGCCGGAATCGCTGAAGGCCTACAAGCTGCCCGATAGCGTGGCGCTGACGGTGGCCATGTTCGGCATTCTCGTCTGGGCCATGTCGCATCTGAAGGTGGTGCGCAGCATTTGCGCCATCGCGGATCGCTATTTCGAGAGCGAGGGCGTGACGCAGGCGCGCATCTGGCCCTTTGGTCCCTTCCAGGTGCGCGAGAACCGCCTCGCCATTGCGGCGGTGGTCTTTCTGGTGGTGGTGAATCAGGCGCAGGTCGGCATCAATGTGCGCCTCTCCTTCTTCAACCGCGATTGGTTCAACGCGATTCAGAACAAGGATCAGGCGGCCTTCTGGAGCCTGCTCTACACGGTCTTCCTTTTCTGGGTGGCGATCTACATCGTCAGCGCCATCATCGAATTCATCGCGCAGTCCATTCTCATGATCCGCTGGCGGCGCTGGCTTACCGAGCATTATGTGGGCCGCTGGCTCAATGGCTCCACCCACTATCGCATGGGGCTGAAGGGCCTCAACGCCGACAATCCTGACCAGCGCATCGCTGAAGACGTGAACCGCTTCATCGATGGCGGGCAGGTGGGCTATGGCATCTACTCCTATTCGATCCTGCTGATCTCGACTCTCTCCTCGCTGGTCTCCTTCGCGGTGATCCTGTGGACCCTGTCGGCGGATTTCACCATTCCGGGCACGGACTTCGCCGTGCCGGGCTTCCTCTTCTGGGTCGCGCTGATCTATTCCGTTGTCGGCACGCTCATCACCCATGTCATCGGGCGCTCGCTGGTGGGGCTCTATTTCCAGCGTCAGCGGTATGAAGCTGACTTTCGTTTTTCGCTGGCGCGCCTGCGCGAATATTCCGAGCAGATCGCTCTGCTGAAAGGCGAGGCGGCGGAGCGGCGGCTCGCCATGGGGCGGTTCGGGCGCATCTTCGAAAACTATCTGCAGATCGTGGATCTTCGCAAACGTCTGATGGTCTTCACGTCAACCTATGGGCAGATCAGCCCCTTCATTCCCTATATCGTGGCCGCGCCGTTTTATTTCGCGGGCAAGATCCAGCTGGGCGTGATGTCGCAGACGGCGGGCGCCTTCAACCGCGTCGAAGGCGCGCTGAATTTCTTCGTCACCTACTATACCTCGCTCGCCGATTTCAAAGCCGTGCTGGATCGTCTGTCGAGCTTTGACGCGGCCATTGATCAGGCCCATGCCCTCGAGCAGGCCAGCGACATCGTGACCTCCCCCGCCAGCGCAGGGGAAATCGGGATTGCGGGGCTCGATCTCGCCCTTCCCGATGGGCGCGTCATTGTGACCCATGCGCAGATCACCTTCCATCCGGGCGAGGCCGTGTTGCTGTCGGGCCATTCGGGTTCGGGCAAGTCCACGCTGTTCCGCGCGGTTGCGGGCGTGTGGCCCTTCGGCAAGGGCGGCATCACCGTGCCCGCAGGCGCCAGCGTGATGCTGCTGCCGCAAAAGCCCTATATCCCCATCGGAACCCTGCGCAACGCCGTGACCTATCCGCAGGACGCCGCCCATTTCGATGACGCGGCCCTGCGCAAGGCTTTGGAGAACGCGCTCATGGGCCCCTTCGTCGAGCGCCTCGATGAAGAGGACAACTGGAGCCAGCGCCTGTCCGGCGGCGAGCAGCAGAGGCTGGCGGTGGCGCGCGCCCTCTTGGCGAAGCCCGATTGGCTCTTCCTTGATGAGGCCACTTCGGCCCTTGATGAACCCACCGAGGCTGCGCTCTATCGCCTGCTGGCGGACAATCTGCCGGGCACTACGGTGGTCTCCATCGGCCACCGCTCAACCTTGGCCGCCTTCCACCAGCGCCGCGTGGTGATGGAGAAGAACGCGGAGGGCGCCTATACGCCGGTGGAGCAGGCGAAGACGGCGGCGGCTGAGTGAGCCGCCAAAGGGCGTAAGTTTTTTAAGATGTCGAAGCCAGGCGGCGGATCAATCACCCGATCCGCGCCGCCAGCTTCTCGTAGAGCGCGTTATGCGCGCTGAAGAGATAGTCCAGCGCGGTCACGCTCACATGGTCGGCGCCGCTCTCCACCAGCCATTCCGATAGCCCCGCCACTTGCTTGGCCGGGCAGATGAGCCGCAGGGGGCCGTCTTTGGCGAAGCCGAAGAGGGCGCGGGCGCCGAAGCGGGTTTGCGCCTCGGCGGCAAGTTCCTGCGGCTTGGGCACGAAGGCGCGGACTTCACGGGAGGTGCGGGCGTCTTCCTCAGCCGAAATCCGCGACAGGATGGTGCGCGCCACCGCGCGGGCGGCCGGACTCCACTGGGCGCAGACGGAGGCCACCAGATTGGCCTCGGAGCGCAGCATGACGCCGTCGTCCAGCACCTTCAGCGCATTGGCCTGCAAGGTGGCGCCAGTGGTGGTGATGTCCACGATCAGCTCGGCCTGGCCCGCCGCAGGGGCGCCCTCGGTGGCGCCGAGGGATTCCACGATGCGGTAATCGGTGACGCCGTTCTGCGCGAAAAAGGCGCGGGTCAGG
This sequence comes from Beijerinckiaceae bacterium, assembly GCA_947456505.1. Classification (GTDB taxonomy): domain Bacteria; phylum Pseudomonadota; class Alphaproteobacteria; order Rhizobiales; family Beijerinckiaceae; genus Terripilifer. Next base: position 477 of record CANGTC010000260.1, on the reverse strand, counting down.
TTCACATATTTGGTGGCGACCCGCATGCGGGTTCCGCGCCGCGCCTGGAAGGCGGCGGCGACGTCCTCCAGATCCGCCATGGTCCGCACGTCGATCCAGGCCTCGGGTACGGCGACGATCACATTGGCGTGGCCAAAGCCCAGAGGCGTCAGGAATTCGATCTTGGCGGCGGGATCAGCCAGTTGCTCGCGCACGAGATCCTCGCCGGTGACGCCCATGTGGGCGGCGCCGGAGGCCAGTTGCTGCACGATTTCGGAGGCCGAGAGAAACGCCACCTCGACGCCCGGCAGTTCCGCCAGTGAGCCGCGATAGTCGCGCGCCCCGCGTCCCTGCACGACCGTAAGGCCTGCGCGCTTGAAGAAGTTGTTGGCGTTCTCCTGCAGCCGCCCCTTGGAGGGGACGGCGAGAACGAGGGTCTGGGTGTCGTTGCTCACGCCTTCTCTCCGCCAGCAAAGAGCCGATCGCACCAGATGGCGG
>CANGTC010000259.1 GCA_947456505.1 Beijerinckiaceae bacterium | reverse complement strand
TCCACATCGTGACCCATGAACTTCGTGGAATCAAGGCCCGATTAAATGTCGCTACCGACGCCAGAGACGCGGAACCGAAATTCGACCAGGCGCGGTGGGTCGGCAGCCACGGGCCGCACGATGTTCTGGAAGCACGCTCGCGCGAAGGGTAGTGTTCGCTGCACAAGACAGCGCGCATCGGTAGAGGAATAGCTCGAGCTCACTCCCAAACGAGGACCAGACTAAGTGACCGGTTACACGCCGGTTACAGCTTCCTGGCTCCGTTTGGGTACGCACAGGTTCGGTACACTGCACGTGGGTTCACAAAGCCCCAGGGACCCCATTTCCATGCACCAGAAAGCACTCGTGTGAAACCACGCCAGCCCTCACGCCAGTGAGCTTGAGGTCAGAGAGGCAGGCAGATAGCGGTGCGGGTCCCTTGGGCCTTTTCCCAGATCAGGCGGATCGCGGTCCTTGGACCACGGCCCCCCCTAAAACGGGGGTGGGTCTGCTGAGGTCGGGCTTTAGACAGAGTTAAGCTCGGGCGGTGAGCACAGCACGAAAGTTTTTAGCCAGACGCCTTTATGCAATCGCCCACTCGCTAAGCGGTATGTGGAGGGCGCTGTACAGGCTCGTGAAATGACTGGGATCGCCCGTCTCCACATATTGTGTGCCGGTTGGCGGCGTCCAACTGCCGTTAACGTCGCCCTTGATGAAGCCCGCGAGGTTCACGGTCGTGTCACCCTGCACATTGGCGGTGATGTTGTGGTCCCAAGCTGCGGTGGTCCTCGTGATACCCGAGAGATCACGAGTTTCTTCTACGAACATCCACTCGGGCGTGACGGCGTTGGTCATATGGACCGCCATCTTCAGGATGGCCAGGGCATCTGCGCTGGTCACCTTGCCGTCCTGATTGGCGTCAGCGGACATGATCTGGAATGGCGATACCGCCAACTGCACACTGTTCACTGTGGGGTTGGGGTTCATCGCGACGGCGATCTTCAGCGCAGCAAGAGCATCAGCGGAGGTGATGGCGGTTCCAATGTCGCTAGTCGATCTCGTCGCCGTCAGCGCATAGGTCCCCGCGTCGAGCGGAGACATGCTGTAAGCGCCGTCAGCGCCCGTCGTGACATGGGCGAGGGTATACCCATAGGGCGTGGCATTGATCGCCCCTTGGGTGGTGCTGCTCAACGCAGAGCCTGTGTCCACCGCTAGCCGCATCTGGGATGCTGCGCCCGTATCGAACGTCAATGTGCCAAGCTTGACATCGCCTGTCGCCAAAGCCGTCATCGAATAACCACCGATGATATACTCACTGCCTGACGTGTTGCCCAGCAGGGTCCAATCAGCCGACAGGGTCGAGGTGAACGCCGTATTCGTCGCGCTGCCCAGCCCCAGATTGATCTGGATGCTGTCCACAGCGGTCGTGACGTGGGCGTAGACATCAACGGCCGCGTGGCCTGTTGCGTCCCAGATGATGTTCTTGAACTGGATAGGGGCGTTAGCACCCTCAGGAGGCTGGCTGCCACCAGTCACGCTGTCAGTGACCCCGCTTAGCAGGGCATGCTGGCCCGAAGAGTTCGCTTTCCAGAAGAAGTCGATGCCGCGAACGCCCTCCGCCACATCCACAACCGTAATTGCTACCGCTTGCGTCGAGGACAAAGAACCATCCGACGCCTGCACGATAATGTCGTAAACATTGTTCTTGCCCGCATCAACAGGCTTCTCGAAATCCGGTGATGCGTTGAAGAAAACTTCACCCGTCGTTGCGTTGATACGGAACAGGTTAGAGTCCGCCCCGCCAGATAGAGAATAAGTTAGAACCGTATTGGCGTCAGCGTCGGAGGCGGTGACGGTGGTGATGGACTTCGACGTCGATCTGTTCTCGGATATTGTGGCGGACGCTGCTGTCGTAATGATGGGTGCCTCATTGACGTTTGTGACCGTAATGGCCACGGCTTTGGTAGCAGATAAAGAGCCGTCCGATGCCTGAACCACGATATCATAGACATTGTTCATGCCCGCATCAGCAGGAGCTTCAAAGTTGGGAGAAGTCTTGAAGGAGATGCCGCCTGTGGAGGCATTTATGTTGAAAAGCGCAGCGTCTGCACCGCCGGAAATCAAATAGGTAAGCATAGTGTTAGCATCTGGATCTGTCGCTATCGGAGTATAGATGATAGTTGAGCTAGAAACATTCTCAGTCGTTGCCGCGGTTCCGCCTGAGATGATGACTGGAGTTTCGTTGACATTCGTCACGGCGATGGAGACAGCCTGGGTCGATGACAGCGATCCATCCGACGCCTGCACCAAGATATCATAGACATTGTTCACCCCCATATCAGTCGGGGCCTCGAAGTTCGGCGAGGACTTGAAGGTAACTGCTCCGGTCGAAGCGTTGATGTTAAAAAGGTTCGCATCCGCACCTCCCGTTATGGAGTAGGTTAGGGATGCGCCTGCATTCTGAGCCGTGGCGACTACCGTGTATACTGGCGTCGCTACAGAGATATTCTCGGGAGCCGTTGCTGTGGTAGCAGAAGTAATCAACGGAGGAGAGGTGGCGATAGCTTCCAGTTGGTTCAACAGCGAGTGATCGCTTCCGGTAATGAACAAGGACGAGTTCAGGTCGTTCTTGCTCAACCCAGTTAGTTCAATGGCCCCGGTATCGTTGCCTGTAACACCGTCAAGAAGGTCGAGATTGAGGACGGTCTTTAGCTGCGTTCCTGTTCCGCTCTCAACGGCGGCAGAGATCATCGCCTGGATCGTCGTGGACGTGACGTTCTTGAGGTTCGAGAAGTCGATATGATCCAACGTCTTCTCGAAGTCGGTAATCGCGAGGCGCGTATTGGCCTTACCGATCTGGTAGGTGTCGGCGCCCGCCCCACCCGTCGCCGTCGCATTGGATGTCTCGACGAGGATCAGATCGGCCCCTGCGCCTGCATTGATCGTAACCGCCCCGGTTTGGCCAACTGCTGCGAGAAGATCGCTTCCGGACGTCCCATTCAGCGTTTGCGCATTGGCGGCTTCGGTCAGGTCGATCGCATAGGTGGTGGCACTTGTAGGTTGATCACTTAAGCTAATGCCCGATCCACTACCAACTGCCAGGTGAATCGGCGAGGTCAGTCCTACGTCGAATGCCAGAGCGCCGATTTTTATATCACCCGCGCTCTGAGGCGTCAGTGAATAACCTGAAATCGATAACCCAGTTCCTACCTTGTTTGACAATACAGTCCAGGAAGCAGCCAAGCTCGATGTGAACGCGGTGTTGGTAAAGGAAGCAGCCCCTAAATCGAGGCTAAGATCATAACTGTCCATACTGCTGGTCAGATGGGCGTAGACATCAGCCGTCACATGCCCAACGGCATCCTTCGAGAAGTTCCTAATCTGGAACATCTCGATACCGTTGCTGGGCAGGGTGCCAGAGAACGTGACGGCTGTTCCGCCAATTGGAGTTGTTGTTTCTGCAAGGTCGGTCACCGCGACTGCGACGGCTTTATCCGTGTAGAGCGACCCATTAGAAGCACGAACTATGATATCATATATGTTGTTGGCTTCAGCATCCGACGGAGCCTCGAAGTTCGGCGAAGCTTTAAAGGTCACAGCGCCTGTCGAGGCGTTGATGTTGAAGAGCGCGGCGTCTGCTCCGCCTGAAATTGAATAGGTGAGCGTGGTGTTGGCGTCGGGATCGGAGGCGGCGACGGTGTAGACAGCGGCGGACGTGCTGACGTTCTCACCCGTAGACGTGCTTGCGGCGGAGGTGATCGCGGGAGCCTCGTTGACGTTCGTGACCGTAACAGCAACGGCCTTGTCGGCGTAGAGCGCGCCATCTGAAGCTCGAACGATGATATCATAGACGTTGTTCGCGCCAGCATCCGACGGAGCCTCGAAGTTCGGCGAAGCTTTAAAGGTCACAGCGCCTGTCGAGGCGTTGATGTTGAACAATGCGGCATCCGCGCCGCCCGAGATCGAATAGGTTAGGACTGTGTTGGCGTCAGGGTCAGAGGCGGCGACGGTGTATACGGTCGACGTTGTCAAAGTGTTTTCAGCTATTGTCGCGCCCTTTACGCCAGCAACATCTATGGAAACGCCAAGCCAAGGAGCAATAGAACCATCAACGTTAATGGTCATCGCTCGGTCTGCGATTCCTGCAGCTGGTCTAATTGTTATTACCGTTGAACTCATATCCCCAGTTACAGAGACGGCGTTGGTAATATTGGTGCCACTCGTCCAATTGTTCCAATCTACATTGTCGCCGGGTGAGAAATAAGCCTGATAAATTACTGGTGTTACGCCACTATAAGCATATTGAAAATACAAACGCCCATCAGCCGTAAAGGTAGTTCCGGAGTCTGCATGACCAGTGACTGGGAATGCTGCGCCGTTATTGGGCTTTCCAGAGACAAGGGCCCCAGCGGTAATTATAGGAGCCTCGTTGACGTTCGTGACCGTAACAGCAACGGCCTTGTCGGCGTAGAGGGCACCATCGGATGCGCGGACAGTGATATCATAGACATTGTTCGAGCCAGCATCCGACGGAGCCTCGAAGTTCGGCGAAGCTTTAAAGGTCACAGCGCCTGTCGAGGCGTTGATGTTGAAGAGCGCGGCGTCTGCTCCGCCTGAAAGTGAATAGGTGAGCGTGGTGTTGGCGTCGGGATCGGAGGCGGCGACGGTGTAGACAGCGGTGGACGTGCTGACGTTCTCGCCCGTAGACGTGCTTGCGGCGGAAGTGATCGCGGG
>CANGTC010000258.1 GCA_947456505.1 Beijerinckiaceae bacterium | reverse complement strand
CAAGCTGATGACGCTCTATGTGGCGCTCACCGCCGTGCGGGAGAAGCGGGTGACGCTGGATACGCCCATCGTCGTCTCCATGCGCGCCGCCCGCATGCCCGCGTCCAAGATGGGCTTCAACCCCGGTTCGGAAGTCACGCTCGATAACGCCATGAAGATGCTGATGGTGAAATCGGCCAATGACATCGCGGTGACCATCGCCGAGGGGCTCGGCGGCTCCCTCGAGGGTTTCGCCGATCAGATGAACGCCGCCGCCGCCCGTCTGGGCATGAACGAATCCCATTTCGTGAACCCCAACGGGTTGCACCACGACAACCACTATTCCTCCGCCCGGGACATGGCGCTCGTGGGCCGGGCGCTCTATCGCGATTTTCCCGAATATGCCGATTACTACGGCATTGGCGCCCTGCGGCTGGGGGCGCAGGTCATCCCTACCCATAACGGCTTGCTCGGCCGCTATCCCGGCGCCGATGGCATGAAGACCGGCTTCACCTGTCCGGCGGGCTTCAATGTGGTGGCCTCCGCCACGCGGGGCGGACGGAGGCTGATCGTGGTGGTGCTGGGCTACCCCAACGCCAAGGCGCGCACCCTCAAGACCGCGAGCCTGCTCGACGGGGGGTTCGCCTCTGGTTCCGGCTCGACCCCCATCGCGGGGCTTCCCGCCGTTCAGGGCGCCGCGCCCAACATGCGTCCGCGCGTCTGCGGCGCCCGTCGCGAGCAAGTGGCCGAAGACGATTTCGCGGTCCCGGTCGTCCAGCGGTCCGCCGAGGGCGACCATACGGCGCCCTTCTTCGCCAATAACGGCGCTGGCGTCCCCGCCAGCAACGTAGCCGCCGTGCAGGAGCAGATGCACAAGAGGCCGAACTTCGAGCCCGTGGATGTCTATGTGGGCCGGGCGCCCGGCTGGACCGGGCCAGCGCTGGCGGCGCGCGGCGATGCGCCGAGGGCCGAGGCGAGCATCGCTGCCCCGCCATCGGCCAAAGCCAAAGGCAAGCATATGGCCAAGGGCAAGAAGGCCGCGAAAAAAAAGGTCGCCCCAAAGGCCGAGACCAGCCCAACGCCCCCGGCCAGACCCAGGACAGCCCAACATTGAGCAGGAGCCAGGCTTGACCGAGAATTCGCAGGCGCGCCGTCCCCCGCCGCCGATCCCCGTGACCGTGCTCACGGGCTTTCTGGGCGCAGGCAAGAGCACGCTCCTGAACCGCCTGCTGAAAGACCCGGCGCTGGCGGACACCGTCGTCATCATAAATGAATTTGGCGAAGTGGGCCTCGACCATCTGCTGGTGGAGGCCGCAGACGGGGACATGCTGCTGCTGTCCTCGGGCTGCCTGTGCTGCACCATTCGCGGCGACCTCATCACCACCCTGGAGGACCTGCTGCGCCGTCGCGACAATGACCGCATGCCCGCCTTCAAGCGCGTGGTCATCGAGACCACGGGGCTGGCGGACCCTGCGCCCGTGCTGCACACGATCATGTATCACCCCTATCTGCTCATGCGCTTCCGCCTCGACGGCGTCGTGACCCTGGTCGATGGCGTCAACGGCGCCGCGACCCTCGACGCCCATGAGGAGGCGGTGAAACAGGCGGCGGTGGCCGACCGCATCGTGCTCACCAAGACGGATCTGCTGGAAGGCGAGGCGGGAGAGGCTGCGGTCGCGGTTCTGCGTCGGCGCCTCCATGCGCTCAACCCCGCCGCGACGATTCTGGATGCGGCGAAGGGCGAGGCGGGCGCGGCTGCGCTGCTTGATCTGGGCCTCTTCGATCCCGAGACGAAAATTCCTGATGTGCGGCGATGGCTGAATGCGGAGGCCTTTGGGGATCATCACGATCACCACCATCACGGCCACGATCACGGGCATGATCACCATCACGGCCACGCCCATGTCGCGCAGGACCCCCATGATGTGAACCGTCACGACGCGCGCATCAGGGCTTTCTGTCTTGAGAGCGATACGCTCATGCCCAAGAGCGGCTTCGATCTGTTTCTCGATCTCCTGCGCCAGGCCCATGGGCCGCATCTGCTGCGGGTGAAGGGCATCGTGGGGCTGGACGATGAGCCCGACCGCCCCGTGGTGATCCATGGGGTGCAGCATGTCTTCCATCCCCCCGTCAGCCTCGACGCCTGGCCGAGGGGCGAGCGGCGCACAAGGATCGTTTTCATCCTGAAAGACATGGAGCCGCGCTTCGTGGAAGGTCTCTGGCGCGCTTTCACGGGCGAGGTGCGCCCCGACCAGCCTGATCGCGCGGCGCTCGTGGACAATCCGCTGAAGCCTGGCGCGGGCGGCTTGCTCGGCTGATCAGCCGCGGTCGCGCAGCTCCCGGCGGATCACCTTGCCGGAGGTCGTCAGAGGCAGGCGGTCGATGAAGGCCACTTCGCGCGGATATTCATGGGCCGAGAGGCGCGTGCGCACGAAAGCCTGGATGTCGGCGGCCAGATCCGCCGAGGGCTGGAAGCCGGGCTTGGGCACGATGAAGGCCTTCACGATCTCGCCGCGAATGGCGTCGGGCTTGCCAACGGCGGCGGCGATCTCCACGGCGGGATGACGCAGCAGGCAATCCTCGATCTCGCCGGGCCCGATGCGATAGCCCGAGGAGGTGATGACATCATCGTCGCGGCCAAAGAAGAAGACGTAGCCGTCCGCATCGCGCCGCCCCTGATCGCCGGTCGTCATCCAGTCGCCGATGAATTTGGCCTCGGTGGCCGTCTCGTTGTTCCAGTAGCCCAGGAACATGACGGGGTCCGGCCTCAGGACAGCGATCTGGCCGGGCTCGTCGGCCTCGCAGCGCGTCCCGTCAGGGCGGATCACGTCGCAGACATGGCCCGGCACGGCCTTGCCGATGGCGCCCGCGCGGGACACGCCCATGGCGTTGTTGGAGGCCAGCACCAGATTGCATTCGGTCTGCCCGTAGAATTCGTTGATCGTCAGCCCAAAGGCCTCGCGGCCCCACGCGTAGGTCTCCGCGCCCAGGGACTCGCCGCCGGAGGCCAGCGTGCGCAGATCCACATTATAGCGCCGCCCCGCCGCATGAATGGCGCGCAACATGCGCAGCGCGGTCGGCGGGATGAAGGCGTTGCGCACCTGCATGCGGGACATGAGATGCAGCGCCGCCTCCGGATCAAACCGATCAAACCGGCGCGCCACCACGGACACGCCGAAATAGAGGCTGGGCAGCAACACATTGAGCAGGCCCCCCGCCCAGGCCCAATCGGCGGGCGTCCAGAACCGGTCGCCCGCTTTCGGGAAACCCTCGTGGGGGAATTGCACGCCCGGCAGATGGCCCAGCAGCACCCGATGGGCGTGCAGCGCGCCCTTGGGCGGGCCGGTCGTGCCTGACGTGTAGATCATCATGGCGGGATCGTCGGGGCCCGTATCGGCGGCGGGGAATGTGGGGGAACCGCGCTCCAGCATCTGCGCGAAACCGAGCGTGGCGCCATCGGGGCCGTCAGTGGAGATCAACACATCGAGTTGCGGCAGGTTGGCCCGGATGGAGGCGACCTTGGCGAGGCCCGGCGCGTCGGTGATGAGCGCCCGCACGCCCGCATCCGCCAGCCGATAGTCCAGCGCATCCACCCCGAACAGGGAGGCCAGCGGCAGGGCGACGGCGCCCAGTTTGTAGATCGCCACATGGGCCACGACGACCTCGGCCATCTGCGGCAGAAGGATCGCCACCCGGTCGCCCCGCGCAACCCCTGCCAGAGCCAGCGCATGGGCCAGCCGCGTGGAGCGCTCGGCGAGGGCGCCGAAGGTCAGGGTTTCGATTGCGTCGCCGCGCAAATCAAGGATCGCGGGTCGATCCGGTTCGGTTGCGGCCCAGACGTCGGAGACCGCCACCCCCATGTTGAACCGCGCGGGAATGCGCCATTGGAAACTGGCGGCGAGTTGCGGATAATCGCTGATGTCAGGCAGCACGGCGGCGTCCCGGTTCAAGTCGTGCGAAGGCGGATGCGGCGACCCATAAAAAAAGCCGGGACGAACCCGGCTTCTTGCGAGACGTCTGCACCCGGGCTCAGAGGCTGAGGATCGCGCGAACCTCACGCAATTGCGCGAGCTTCTCGGCGGCCAGACGCTTACCCTCATCAGTGCCAGCGTCCTTTAGGTCTTCCTCGGCGTCCTGGATCTGGGCGTCGAGCTTTGCGGCGTCCAGCTCCTCCACCGGGATGGCTTGCGCGGCCAGAATGGTGAGGCCTGTGTCCGAGACGTCGGCGAAGCCGCCGCGCACGAAGAGGCGCTGCTTTTTGCTCTGGGTCTCCTCGACCTCGATCACGCCCGCTTTCAGCACGGCCATGATCGGGGCGTGGTCTTTAAGCACCGTGAATGCGCCTTCGGCGCCCGGCACGACGACAGCCTCGACGCTGCCGGAGAAGAGCTGACGCTCCGGCGAGACGAGTTCGAAGTGGAAAGCGGCCATTGCTCAATCTCCGGTGACGATTCGATTGGCTCAGGCGACTTCGGCGGCGAGACGCTGGGCCTTCTCGACGGCTTCCTCGATGGTGCCGACCATGTAGAAGGCGGCCTCGGGGAGGTGATCGTACTTGCCTTCGACCAGGCCCTTGAAGCCCTTGATGGTGTCGGCCAGCGAGACGAGCTTGCCAGGCGAACCGGTGAAGACTTCCGCCACATGGAAGGGCTGGGACAGGAAGCGCTCGATCTTGCGGGCGCGGGCGACGGCGATCTTGTCGTCTTCCGACAGTTCATCCATGCCCAGAATGGCGATGATGTCCT
>CANGTC010000257.1 GCA_947456505.1 Beijerinckiaceae bacterium | reverse complement strand
TAAGGCGACATTGTCGAGCATGGCGTCCGCCAGCAGCCGCTTCAGACGGGCGTTCTCCTCCTCAAGGGTCTTCAGACGCCTCGCCTCGGAAACGTCCATCCCGCCATATCTGGCCTTCCACTTGTAGATACTGGCGTCACTGACGCCGTGCTTGCGGCAAAGGTCAGCCACCGGAAGGCCTGCCTCGTGCTCCTTCAGGATGGCTATGATTTGCTCTTCAGAAAACCTACTACGCTTCATGTTCTGGTCCTCAAGCTGGGCCAGAACGAACTTCAAACTGGATTAAACCCCGGGGGCAAGGTCACTAGAAGCCAACTCATTTCTGGCCCGCAGAGCTTGCTGGAACAAGTTTTCAACGGGGCCGGGTTCGGCAGCTTGTGCTGGATTTTCAGACAAGTGCTTTTCGTTGTCATTATCAAGAGTAGTCATTTTTGAATCCCTTCGGGATTGTGCGCGATAAAAGCGCGCGGTTTATCGATACTTTCTCTCAGTTCCGCGAACTCATTTGGTGCAAGCGGGTGGCGGACGAGCAAAACGCACAGCATCCATCAAGGGGGTGCAGCGGCTAGACTTCGATTGGTTAGGAAAGTTACGCATTTTGACCCGCATGATTGCGAGCCGCCGATTGCGAAAGAGGCTGAAAATTGCTATAAATGTTGTGTTCCACGACAACATTCAGCGCCCGGGCCATCCTTTCACAAGGGGTGGCTCGGGTTGCTATTCGGTGATGACGGGTGCCGAAGTGAAACGCTTCTGCGTGACAGCGGACGGTGCCGCCATAGCACCTGCGTCTTTTTCAGACGTACTACCGCGTGGCGCGCTCAGACGCCCCTGAGCCCATGCCAGCGCATCACCCCAGCGATACAGCGGACGAACGCCAAACAGGCGGTACGAGGGGCCGCCGCCGCGTGTGGCCTTGGTTGCCAGCGTTTTGGATTTGACGGGGTAGCCTGCCTTCGTCAGGGCGGCAGCCACCATATCCCGCGTCAGAAGGGCATCGTCGTCGTGAAGCTCATCAACCATCTTCGCACCATTCGCATAAGCGGGAGAACCCGCGCGCTTGCTATGGAGCTACATTTTCACAGGGTGGACAGTGTCGATATTTGTCGATGGTGGGAGTTTGTCGGAGTTTCAATCTCCGACAATCTCCGCCAAAATGGCGTTCCGGGCCTTGCGGATGGTGTCACGCGAAACGCCGTGTCGGGCAGACAGCGCATCCTCCGAAACTGACATCAATTCCTGGATGTTCATTTTCCCCGACTTTGCTTCTTCGTACATGGCAGCTTTAACCCGCGTGAATTTCACGGGGGCAGGCCCACGCTGCCGACTGGGAAGTTTCGGCGGCTGAAGTAAACCCGATGCAACAGCTGGAGCAGGGGCCGGACTGAGAACGTTAGACTGCGGCCTGCGCCAAAATTCGGGTGGCGTGTGCCCGCACGCAGTAATCCATTGCGCAAATGATGGCTCAAAAAAGGAGATGCCGCCACTCACCAACGGCGAGATCAGATCGAAACAGCCATCCCTCCAATGTTCGGCAATCGCCTCATAGGCCGCCCCACATTCCTCATCCGTCCAAGCTTCTGGCTGGGTACTTGGTATTGGCAAAACCGGAACAAGGAGTACTTCAACACCACCGTCGGCAAGCTCCCATGAAGTTTGGGGGGCATCATCGCCCTTTACCCAGAATGGTATTTCCGCTCGGCCGGTCTTGAAAAGCGCCCTCAAGAGTTTGAGACGCGTTGGGCCGTTCCCGGCGTGCAATTCGCCTCTCCACCATGCCGTAACAAGTTCATTGAGCAATTCATCTAAGGAACGCGCAGGCTGAATTTCGCGCGACCAGTCATCAGCAATTTGGAATAGCGTAAGCGATTTCTCCGGCGATCTGCGCAACATGGTCCCCCCCTTATAATGCAATGCGTCTTTTGACGGCTAGAAAAACAACAGTCCCGACCTTACTTCCGCAATTTTACAACCACACCGCTTTTCACCTCACCCATCAACAGGGCAGTCCTGTCCGCGACAGCATCAGCCGCCGCCAAGAGCACCGCATCGGCAGAGTGGACATACCGCGACGTGATTGTCCGCCCCTTGTGCCCCACCATCGCCGCGATAGTCGGCTCGGAATAGCCGAGATCCGAAGCCAATGACGCAAAGCTATGCCGCAAAACGTGAGGAGTCACGTCGCCCGGCAAGGGGCCGAGTTTGGCCATGCGGTCCCAAATCTTCCGGAAGCCTGACATGGGCCCCTCGCCGCGGCTCGCCCGAAACACCAACCCGCCGTTGGTTGGCAGCCGCCGCAGGATATCGCAGGCCCCATTCGAAAGGGGCCGGACGGATTTTCCGGTCTTCGTATCAGTCAATGTAACCGTCCGGCGGGCTAGGTCGATCTGTGCCCATTGCAGTCCGAGGGCCTCCCCCGAGCGCCAACCCGTCAAGGCAAGGAAACGGATCGCCTCGATGGCGTAAGGCCAATACTCGGCGGCCTCAGCCTCCCTGATCGCCTTGCCGAGCGCCTCGTACTCGGCGTCGCTCAACCGGCGCTCCTTCATCCCATCAGCAAACCGGATCACCCCATGGACTGGATTGTCAGCGCGCATGCGCTTGCGAACCGCATAGGTGAATATCGCGCCTAATAGTCCGACCGTCCGGCTGGCGGTCCCCCTGCCCCCGCGCACATGCGCCAATCCCCGTTTCTTGGCTGTCTTCGTCCGGCCAGCAGTCTTCCCATCGGCGACCGCATGCATGAAGGCGTCGATATCGTCGCGCGACACGGCGGGCACCGACAGCCGCCCCAGCAACGGGATGATGTGCCGCTGTATGCGCCCCTTGTCCGTGAGTAGCGTGCTCGCCTTCTTCGACGTCTTGCGCCGTGTCAGCAGGCGCCCAGCCTCCGCATCCCCATAATATAGGTCACAAAGCTCCGCTACAGTCGGCGCGGTGCGTTTCGCTGATCTATCAGCCGACGGGTCAGTTCCGCGAACGACCTCACCAAGCAGGCGCCGTGCCTCCTCCCTCGCCATCTCCGGCGTCCACGGCGCCCCGTGGCGGCCAATCGTATGCCACCGCTGGCGACCCTCGGCGGTCCGGAATTTCAAGACATAGGCCACCGCAGGCCCCTTCTGGCGGCGCGCGCCGAATGACGGCACTGCTGCATCCCAGATCGTTTCGCCGGGGCCCAGAGCCCTGACTTCCTTGAGACCGATCCTCTTGCTGCTCATGGCGCACCCGTGGTAGCTCAAGACTCCTAGCTACCACATAGCTACCAAATTCGCGCAGACGCCGTCAAACACTTGAAAAGAGATGCAAACAAAAACTGTTGATTTATCTGGCTTTATCAACACTCAGCAAATCCTCGCAAACCGGATCACCTCTCAGGAACTGCCCTCCGAAGGCAAAGGTCGCACGTTCGAATCGTGCCGGGTGCGCCATTTGCGTACAAAACCACGAACATTTCCCGTCTGGGTCTGGCGGCCCGCGATGACGTCCGCGAGGGTGGCTTTGTCGCCGATGATCCGGACCTTTTGATCGTCCACTTCGATCCGTGAAATAACCGAGCGCAGATAAGCTTTACGGGCCTGGGTGTCGCCGGTTTCGAGTTTGTCGCGCATCAGCGCGGCGAAGGCGTCGAGCTTTTCAGGCGAGATCTGAGCCTGCGCGCGGCTAGTGGCGGCAAGGCGGTCAATGGTCGCCTCAATGAGCGCCTTTTCATTTTTCAGGGCGGCCACCCGATCTTTCAGATCTTGGTCGAGCTCGACGATCCCGTCCTCGATCGCCTTGTAGAGGCGGGCAAGTTTGTCCTGCACCTGAGCAAGGCTTGCGTCCAAGCTTGCCTTGCGATCAGCCACTGCTTGATCCTTGTGCGAGCGCCGCTCGATCAGGGCTTTCAGGATGGCAGTGAGCCTGTCTGGGGTGAAGAGCTGCTGCTTCACGTTTTCCAGAACTAGTTCATCGAGTTTGGGCATTGGCACATGCCGGCCCTTGCAGACAGACTTGCCCTTCTGCTGGCAGCCAGCGCAGCTGTAATAGGTATAGATGCGATCCTTGCGACGGGTGCCGGTGCGCGTCATACCCGCGCCGCAGTCAGCGCAGACGGCGAGGCCCGTCAGAAGTGTTGGTCCATTCACGACCCGCGGCGGAGTCACCCTCGGATTGTGGCTGGTGAGCTTGTCCTGCACCCGTTCGAACAAATCGAGCGGAAGGATCGGCGGAATTTCTATTTCGATGATTGAAGCAGGATCATGAAGCGTCCCCGCCCTTGAGTTCCTGCGGCCATAGGGCCACTTGCCCGTTGCGTAGCAAGGGTTTTTCAGGATGACGTGAATTGGCCCCACGCCAAAGGTGGCGCCCTTGCGCGTCCTGTATCCGCGGGCGTTAAGCCACTTGCAAGTGTCCTTGATGCCAAGAGGACCTGATGAGCCATCGCCTTCGACATAGAGCTTGAAGATCAAGCGAACGGTTTCCGCTTCGACGGGATCAACCTCAAGGCGCTTCTTGATTTTCGAGCCGCGGCGTTCAGCTTCGACGATCCGATAGCCAAGAGGAGGCGTCGCGCCATTCCAGAAGCCCTGCTTGGCGGATTCCCGCATGGCGCGGGTCACGTTCTTGCCATTCTCTCTGGACGTATATTCGTCAAAGACGCCGATGATCTGACGCATCAGCTCTTGCGAGGGATCATCACCCGTTGGCTGGGTGACCGAGACAACCTCTACGCCTTGTTTGCGCAGGCGGCGGATCGTG
>CANGTC010000256.1 GCA_947456505.1 Beijerinckiaceae bacterium | reverse complement strand
TCCCGGGCCCTTGCCGGTGAAGTGGGCGCGCAGCATGTTGAAGGCCATGCGGTCGAAGCGCATGTTGTCGCGGAAGGTGCTCTGGTTCTGCGGGCGCGTGAAGGTGATCAGCACCGCCAGATGGTCCTGCAGATTCTCGCCAACTGGCAGATCGACCACGGGCGCTATGCCCATTTCCTTCAGATGCGCGGCCGGGCCGATGCCCGAGAGCATCAGCAATTGCGGCGTGTTGAAGGTTCCGCTGGCGAGGATGACTTCCCTGCGCGCCTCCGCGTGAATGACGAGGCTGTCCTTCACATATTCCACGCCCGTCGCATGGGTTCCGCTCATGATCACGCGCGTCACCTGCGCGCGCACATCCACGGTGAGATTGGGGCGCTTGCGCGCGGGATGCAGATAGGCGACGGCGGAGGACGAACGCTTGCCATTGCCGATCGTATATTGGCTGCGGCCGAAGCCTTCGTTCTGCTTGCCATTATAGTCGTCGGTGACAGGCAGGCCCGTGGCCCGCGCCGCTTCGATCCAGGCGTCGAAAAGTGGGTCGCGCGTGGAGGCGAATTGCACCTGCAGGGGGCCATCGCCGCCGCGCCAGGTGTCGCCGCCCTCTGCGAAGCTTTCGCCGCGTTTGAAATAGGGGAGAATATCGGCGTAGGACCAGCCCTTGCAGCCCTTTTGCGCCCAGCGGTCATAGTCGCCGCGATGGCCGCGCGTATAGGCCATCACATTGATGGAGGAGGAGCCGCCGAGCACCTTGCCGCGCGCTGCCTCGATAGTGCGGTTGTTCAGATTGGGCTCGGGCTCCGTATGATAGCCCCAGTCATGCATGCCATATTCATGCATCTTGCCCATGCCGAGCGGGATATGGATCAGCGGATTGAGATCGCGCCCGCCCGCCTCGATGAGCAGAACCGTCGCGCCTTCATCTTCCGTCAGGCGATTGGCGAGCACGCAGCCCGCCGAACCCGCGCCGACGATCACGTAATCATAGCTTCGCCGCATCACCATCTGTTTCCCCTTGAACCCCTGCGCCATCATGGGCGACGTTTATGTGTTTACGTATCTCAGTTGTCTTTGCGCGCGCGGTCCAGCAGGCTGGAGATCTGCCGCGTGGAGGGCATGCGCCGCTCTTCGCGCGATTGCTTCTGCTCATCCGCCGCCAGGTTGTGGATCATCGCCAGCAGCATGTCGCGGGTGGCGGCGATGGTGGCGGGGTCAATGCCATCCAGCGCGATCTGGTTCACCTCTTCGGCCAGAGGCACGAGCTTGTCGCGCAGGGCGCGGCCCGCGTCGGTGAGGAAGACATAGACCTTCTTGCGGCTGTCGGGCTGCTGGCGGCGAGCCACATAGCCCAGTTGCTCCATGGCTTTCAGCGCGGAGAAGGTGGTGGGCTCCATGAGCCCGGCGCGTTCACTGAGTTCGCGCTGAGTCAGGCCATCCTCCACCCAAAGGATCCGCAGAAAGGTCCAGTGGCCGAAGGAGACTGAATGTTCCGTCAGGCGCATCTGCAATGCGCGGGTCAAGCCGCGCCCGGCGTCCTTCACGAGATGGGCGAAGCGGTCGTCGGGCACAGCCTCGCGCCAGTGGCGAAGAATGGCTTGCGCCTCCTTGACCTTTTTCTTCGCTTCGCTCACGCCGCCAACTCCTCTGCAGGCCTCACGCGCCGACATCCAGCCCGCATTGGTGGGACAGAATGATCTCGTTCCCCCGCCGCGCTGATTCCAGAATGGCGAAGCAGACCTCCATGGTCGCCATGGCCCATTCTCCCCCGTGCAGCGGCGCCTTGCCCTCGAACACGGCGGCGCAGAGTTCGTCCATCACCTCGCTGCGCGGCACCGGCGGCAGCTCCAGAGCCTCGAAACGGCGCGTGGAGTCGCCATAGATCATGACGCCATGGGGCTGCGGACGCAAATCGCCACCCTCGCAGGAGGCGACCAGCAGGCCGAAGTGCTGGTGCCAGCGTGTCGCCGGGTTCACCCCGTGGGGCGGGGTATATTTTGATCCGCCATAGTTAAGCTGTTGTTTGAGGTCGAGTTCGGCGTCGCCGCTCACCCCTTGCAGCGCGGCGCGGGCGGTCCCGTAGCGGTCAGGATCCTTGCGCTGCCCGCTTTCGGCGATCCAGTCGCAGAATTCATCCGTGTCGAAATGGCCGTAGCCGCTGTAGGAGATGGATGCGGTGACGTCATTCTCAAAGGTCAGGAAGGCCTGATAGGCGCCCTCCGTAGGACGCGCCGCGTCCCAGACGCCAACCGAGGCGCGCACGCTCTTCGTGCGGCCCCCCGCGATGAGCCGAACATTGTCCACCTGATGGGGCGCCTGATTGAAGATGACGCCGCCGCCCTGGTCCGTCTGCAATTCCTCGGGACGCCTGGGTCGATAGAGGAAATCAGTGAATTGCATGGCGTTGATCATGCGCAACCGGCCGATTTCGCCGGACGTCACGATCTCCCGCGCCCGCGCGATGGGCCGATCGAAACTGTGGCTGTGGCCGACCACCATATGTACGCCGCCGCGTTGGGCCGCCTCGATCATGGCCGCGCAATCGGCGATGGACAGGGACATGGGCTTTTCCACCAGCACATGTTTGCCGTTGCGCGCCGCCGCCTCCACATTGGCCCGGTGGAACTGGTGGGGCGTCGAGATATAGATCGCGTCGATGTCGGCGCTCTCGCACATGGCCTCCACGCTTTCGAAGCTGCGCCCGGAAAAATCCCGCTCGAACTGCGCCCGCGCCTCCGCGCGCGGATCGGCGCCCGCGACTATCAGGATGCGCGCATCCCCCGCCAGCGTCGGCAGCATGAGGCTGAAGGCGCGGCCAAGGCCTGCGATGCCCAGACGAAGTCGCTTCTGTTGCATGGGTTGCGCCGCGCTCACAAGTCGAGAACCAGTTCGCCGGATTTGGCGCGGGAAACGCAGATCATGATATTGTTGGAATGCTCGCGCTCGGTCAGCACGAGGTCGCGGTGCTCCGCCTCTCCTTCAAGCAGCTTTGTGCGGCAGGAGCCGCAGGTGCCGCTCTCGCAGGAGCTGGAAACCGCGATCCCCTCGGCGCGCAATGCGTCAAGGATCGATACGTCCGCAGGGATCTCGACGCTGCGCCCGGATTTGGCGAGGCGCACGGTGAAGGGCTTGTCATCCGCCTTGTGGGCGGGTTTGGAGGCGCCGAAATCCTCGAAATGCACGGCTGCGCTCGACCAATGGCCGCTCATGTCGCGCACAGCCTCCATGAGGGGGCGCGGGCCGCAGCAATAGAGGTGGCGGCCCTGGGGCTTCTCGAGGATCGGCCAGAGGTCCAGGGACTTCTCGGGGTCGCCGTGGTCGTGGTGGATCACCACCTGGCCCGCATAGGCCGAGGCCTTCAGCTCCTCGCGGAAGGCGGTGAGTTCGGGCGAGCGCGTCAGATAATAGAGCTTGAAGCGCCCTGCGCCCGTGCTCTTGAGATGCTGCATCATCGAGTAGATCGGCGTGATGCCGATGCCGCCGGCGATGAAGAGGTGGTTGGGGATGTTGCCCGCCAGCGGGAAATCATTGCGCGGTTCGCCCACCTCCACCTCGTCGCCCACATTGGCGTCGCGGGTGAAGGACAGGGAGCCGCCCGTGCCCGGGTCCTCGCGCTTCACCGCTATGGCGTAACGGTCCCGCTCCTCCGGGTTGTTGCAGAGCGAATATTTGCGGATCAGCCCATTGGGCGTACGCAGGCTCACATGGGCGCCCGCCGTGAACTCCGGCAGATCGCCGCCATCGGCGCGGACCAGTTCGAAGCGGAAAATATCGCGCGCGATCTCGTCTTTTGCGGCGATGCGCAGCAGTTGCGTAGCGGTTTCGAAGGCTGGGCTCGACATCTGGGGCTCCAGAGGGGGAACCGGCTTTGGGGCCGGAGTCCGGTGGCGGAACTTAGATTTCTAATTCAGCGGGTTCAAGGGGGGCGGGCGCGGAAATCTGGGTCAGTCCATATCGACAGGGGGTCTGGCGCGTGATAGATTGTCTTAGAGCCCTAAGATGTCGCGGTGCAGACCTGCAGGAGAGCCTATGCTGACCAAAGAGGAAAACGCCATCCTGACCCGCGTCACCGGCGACGCCCCCATGGGTGGGATCATGCGTCGGCACTGGCTTCCGGCCTGCCTGTCCGAGGAGGTCGCCGAGCCCGATTGCGATCCCGTCAAGATCAGGCTGCTGGGAGAGGATCTCGTGGCCTTCCGCGATTCCGATGGCCGCGTGGGCGTGCTCGACGAATTCTGCCCCCACCGCAAGGCCTCGCTGGCTTTTGGCCGAAACGAGGAATGCGGGCTGCGCTGCCTCTATCACGGCTGGAAGTTCGATGTTGACGGCAATACGGTCGACATGTCCTCCGAGCCCGGCGAGAGCGCGCTCAAGGAGAAGGTGAAGCAGAAGGCCTATCCCACCCATGAGGCCGCAGGCTTCATCTGGGTCTACATGGGCCCGGCCAACGAGATGCCCGCCTTCGATCCCCCGGTGTTCCAGCCGACGCCTGACACCCGCATCTCCATTTCCAAGGTGATCGTGGATTGCAACTGGGCGCAGATCCTGGAAGGCGCCATCGATTCCGCCCATTCCTCGACGCTGCATTCCTCCGACATGGTTCCTGCGCGCGTGGATGGCGCCAAGGCCAATGATAACAACTGGCTGCGCCCCTCCACCGACAAGGCGCCGCGCCTCTTCGTGGACCGCACCGCCTTCGGCTTCCGCTATTCGGCGATCCGGCGGCCCATCAACAACGCCGCCACCCATGACT
>CANGTC010000255.1 GCA_947456505.1 Beijerinckiaceae bacterium | reverse complement strand
CTTCAAATATGTGAACTGCTGGCCGCGCCCCTACCAGCAGCCCCGCCCGCCGATCTGGATCCCATCGCAGGGCTCCTCCGAGACCGTGAAGTGGGCGGCTGACCCCAGCCGCAAATACCAGTTCCTCGTGACCTTCTCCTCGACGGATCTGGTGACGCGCTATCTCACCGCCTACCGCAACCAGTGCACGGAATTCGGCTACGAATGCTCGGGCGACCAGCTTGGCTGGGCCGTGCCGGTCTATGTGGCTGACACCGATGAAAAGGCGAAGGAAGAGGCGGGCAAGGCCATTGAGACCCTCTTCGGCGATTATCTGCCCAATCCCTGGGAGATGCTGCTGCCGCCGGGCTACACCTCCATGTCCTCGATGAAGCAGACCATGAAGCTGCGCTCCTCGCTGGGCAAGGTGCGCCCCACCGCCGAAATGCTCATCGCCAGCGGCACGGCGCTGATTGGCAGCGCCAAGACCGTTCGCCAGAAAATCAGCGAAATGGTCGACCGCACCGGCGTCAACAGCCTCGTCACCATGTTGCAGTTCGGGACGCTCTCGGACGAGCTGACCAAGCGCAACATGGACATGTTCGCCTCCGAGGTGATGCCGCATTTCAGGAAGTGAGGCTGAGGCCTTGCCGCCTGCGCCGTCTCAGGGCAGGTGCAGGCGGTTGGGTGTCGCCTGGTCATGGCGCCGTGCCGTTCCTTGAAGGGCGGCCAGGCGCCATCGCCGTTTGTGGGGAGCCGGGATGTGGCGGGGCGGGCAAGCGCGTAGCCCCCGGGGTTGGATCGAACGGGGTTGACGACGGGCAGGGCCGAGCAGATAAAAAAATGGACCGCATCAGGGGGAGTGCGCCTTTAGATCACCGCCAATATGGGCGCATGCTCGTTGCAAGTTACCGAATGACCAATTTTTATTAACATGTTCATATTTATTGTTTCTATCGATCAAAGTGTTGTCGATTCCTAATGCTCCAACCTCTGCGCTCCCGGCTCCTTAGGCGGTTGCCCTCGAATGGGGGACGATGTCAGGCACATGCTCTTCCCCTCATCATCTGCCGGTCATCAACTATCTGAAATTAATGATTTTTTGGCACCAGAGCAAACTTCGTCATGATGCTGGTTGAGTAAGCCTATCTGGAAGCCGTCGGGAGATGCAGTTCCTTCAGACACCCCTCCTTCGCCCTTTTTTGTGCAGACGAATAGGAGGGAGGTGCAGAAGGTCTTCCTCAGCGTTAATTTTGTGATAGAACGTAAGCGGGAGAATGTGGGATCGCCTGTCCGTTCGGGAGCCCTTGAGCAAATTTGAAAGGTTTCACGCTTGCTGACCGTCCAAGACCAAGAACTCTCAAAACCACAGTGGGTTTGCGTGCGAAGCGAACCCAATCGGGAGTTTTTTGCCGAGGCGAACCTCAAACGTTCGGAATTTGAGGTCTATTGTCCCCGCTACGAGCGGATGATCTCCCATGCACGCAAAAGGGTGCTCGTGTTGAGACCCCTGTTCCCAAACTACCTCTTCGTTCGCTCTGCAATGGGTCTGTTCGGCCTCGGGGACGTCAAGCGCACCCCGGGCGTCAGTTCTCTTGCGGCCCGAGACCTCCATTCGGCCTTGGTGCCTGATACGATCATCGCAGGTTTGCGCGCCCGCGAGAATGAATATGGAAAGATCCAGCTGGGCGCAGATCGCTTTCGCGCGGGCGAAGCGGTACGGTTGGCCAGGGGACCCTTTGCCGACATCGAAGCCGTCTTCGTGGAAAAGCATGATGAGCGTCGTTGCCGGATCCTTTTGAGCATGCTCGGAAAGCAGCATTCCGTGATGGTATTGTCGGAAAATCTGGAAAAGGTGGCCTAGGCCTCCTTTTCTTCTGAGTTGAACGGTTGGCGCGGGTGGTTCTGTTCACCCAAAGTGCGGAGCATTTGTTAAAGTGAACATGGCGTCTCAGCCGGTTAAGGAAGGCCGAGTTAAAAATCTCGACCCATCAGACGTGATTGCGTTCGCGCTCTTCCTGATTTTTCCTGCAATACTTCCATTTGTCCGCAAGGCAGGGCCACCAATCTTGATTGCGACCGGATTGTTCGCAGCGGTTATCCTCTGGAGGGATGCTAGGCTTGGAAAGGCCCTCAAGTCGCACCTTAGCAACTCCGCAATCCTGCTTTTCGCCGCTTTCCTCGCTTGGGCGACCATCAGCCTTGCATGGTCGCCATGGCCGTCTCGCGGTGTTCACTCCATAGTTAATGTAGTCTTGCTCTTTGCGTCCATCTTGATGATTTCGGAATTTCCTCTTTCTAAAAACGCGCCGCGTTTATTGGCGATTGGTTTGTCCTGCGGCAGCGTGTTTATCGCGCTGGATTTGACGATGGGACAGAGGATTTTGCACCTCGTTCACGCTCTGCATGACGATATCGGATTTAAATACAATATGGTTGCTGTAACTTATGTCATATTAGCGGCGGCCCTGCTTCGTCATCAAGAGGGATTGAAGCTTCTCAAGTTGCTATTCGTTGGGCTTTTCCTCGCAGTCGCGATCTTTTTGAGTAAAAGCGAAACTGCAAAATTGGCAATCCTCATTTTATTTCTAAGCTATCTTTGCGCCAGTATCCGCCCTGGCGCTTTCCCAAAGCCCCTTATTTTGGGGTCGCTCGGTTTTGTATGGCTGTTTGGCGCCTTCGCCATGCCAAAATTGGGGCTGCTTCAAAGCTTTGTCCCTGCAGAGTTCTGGGCCGCCGGATCAGCACCTCAACGGATAGCGCTCTGGACAGCTTTTACGGATTTCGCGGTACATGGGTTACCTTGGGGTTGGGGTATTGACAGTGCAGCGTTACCTGACTCCACGCAGTTTTTTGCTTCAGCCAGCCCTGAAACCCGAGATCAACTCAAAAATTGGCATAGTCATAACAATATCCTGCAAATCGCTGTAGAGCTAGGCCTTCCTGGATTGTTGCTGAGTTTCCTGAGCGGAGCGCGGTTGATTTCAAATAGCTTAAATAAGATGGAGGGATCCTCGGCAGCCTTCTTGAGTTTTCTTGCCGTCATTATTTTGATCGGATGCATCAGCCACGGCTTGTGGCAAAGTTGGTGGTGGGCCGCAATCCTGATTGGCGCATATTTTTTGAATAGTAAAATCCTTTCACATACTTCGACACGACCTCTCGATGCAAACAGCCGAAAGGACCGTCTGTACGAGCTTATTTCATCCGAGTTTTTTCAGGCCGGCCTTGTAGTGTGTTGCGCCGCATTGGTTGCTAAATTAATGCGGGTTTCCGGTCTTGGCCCCTACGAAAGCGCCGATCTCTGGGTCCAAAGTCTCTTTTGGTCTTTTTCTGCGGTGTTTATGGGCTCCAGGTTTATGAAGTTCGTCATGAATTCCTCGACGCCTGCAGCATTTGGATATGTTATCCCCGTAGTATCATTGTCCTTTCTGATTGCCGTCGTAATCATTTTTCTTGCCCGATTAGACTATCAACGCCTGGAAATGCTTCTGAGTTTCCTTTTAGCCCTTCCGGTTCTCACCGCAGCCTGTTTCCTTGAGGAACGGCATCGTCAGTGGCGTTTTCATGCGTTTCCGGACGACGAGTTCGGAGGAGACGCATACCCCAAAAACTTCAGTTTGAGTATAATCGACTATTCAGAGCCTCTCAATAATAAAGCATCTGATGGGATCATTGTAGACTTTAAAAATGAGCTTTCTTCAGAGAAGAAACGTTACCTTGCTTTTTGCGCTTTAAATGGTGTCAAGGCCTTTGGTAAGTTGGAAATCAGCGAACTGTTTGAAGGCAAAATTCCTGCCCAGCATGTTGAACAGGTCATCAAGACGACCACACATGATCTTGGATTTTATCACGAACTCAAGAAAGCAGTAGACATTGGGGTTGCTCTCATTCTGGCACCGTGCTTTCTTGTCATTATTGCCGTGTGCGCAATTGCCATCAAGTTGGATGATGGTGGACCGATCTTTTTCCGGCAGACCCGCATCGGCCTCAAAGGCAAAATGTTTCGCGTTTGGAAGTTGCGCACAATGCGCGAGCAGGTTGATCTGTATGAAGCTAGGCACTTTACCGTTGTGGACGATGATCGGATCACCCGTGTGGGGCGTGTGTTACGCCGCACAAGGCTCGATGAGTTCCCGCAAATAATCAATATACTTTTTTGCGAAATGAGCTGGATTGGCCCGAGACCCGAGGCGGCCCCATTGGCGCATTGGTATGCGAGTGAAATCGACCTTTATCACTTTCGTCACATCGTACGCCCTGGCATTACTGGTTGGGCTGCCGTAAAGCAGGGAAATGTCGCAGAGGTTGAGGCTGCCCGGCAGAAGTTGTATTATGATTTCTTTTATATCAAGAACTACTCCTTTCAACTCGATCTCCTTATCGCCATGAGGACTGTTAAAATCATGATCTCGGGATTCGGCGCCAAATAAGGTTTGCGGACGGCTGAGGTGCTGAGTGTCTGTCCGATGAGATGTTGTATTAATTGAATCATTTGTGATTCAAGAGAGGCTTCCTGATTCGAGGGAGCCTGTGATGTGGACGACTGAAAATCGTGGACGTTATGATCGCGGCCGGTTGCACTATCCGAGCGATTTGACGGATGAGGAGTGGGCGTTAGTTGAGCCCTTGATCCCCCCGGCAAAACGCGGCGGCGACAAACGCACGGTGAACCTGCGCGAGGTCGTGAACGCGCTCTTGTATGTTTTATCAACGGGTTGCCAGTGGCGAGCGATCTCCAAGGATCTGCCGCCGCGCTCCACCGTCCACGGTTAT
>CANGTC010000254.1 GCA_947456505.1 Beijerinckiaceae bacterium | reverse complement strand
CAGCACGGCCTTCGACAATATCGTGGCCTATGCGGAGGGGCAGAGCGACATTCCCCTGCCCGGCCCCTTCGACATGTTCGCCTTCATGGGCGGCCATGGCGGCATGAACACCCTGATGGTGCGCCCGGAAATCAAGGGCTACGCGGACATCAAGGGCAAGACGGTGGCCGTCGACGCCTTGAAATCGGGCTATGGAATCGTGCTCTACCAGATCCTCAAGGACAAGGGCGGGCTGGAGTTCGACCGGGATTACAAAGCGATTTCCGTTGGCAACACGGACAAGCGCATCGAGGCCATGCGCGGCGAAAAGGCGGTGGCCGCCATCATCGGCTCGCCGCAGGATATGGCGGTGGAGCGCGAGGGCTATCGCATGCTCGCCGACGCCGCGCAGGAGCTGGGCGCATACCAGGGCACAGCCTTCGTCACGCGCCGCGCCTATGCGAAGGACAAGGAGGCCGATCTCGTCGCCTTCGCCCGCGCCATGTCGAAAGCGCAGGACCATGTCTTCGCCAACAAGACCGATTCCATCGAAGTGCTGAAGAAATACGCCAAAGGCCTCACCGACGCGGAGGCCGAGAAGCTCTACAAGCGCCTCATTGGCCCCGGTGGTTTAAACCCCCATGGGGCGATCAATCCCAAGGCCATCGAAACCGTGCTGAAGATCCGCGAGACCTATGGCGAACCGCTGAAGAAAATGGGGCCGATGTCGCGCTATGTGGATACGGCGATTTATGACAAGGCGGTGGCGCGGAAGTAGTTCGGCATTAGGCAGTCGGCAGTCGGCAGTCGGCAGTCGGCAGTCGGAATTAGGGGGAGACTGTAAGTTATTAGTCAAGAAGCTGAAACCTGAATCGACTGCCTACTGCCGACTGCCGACTGCCTACTGCCGCCCCAAACTCCCCAACACCTCCTGCGTATGCTCGCCAATCATCGGCGGCGCCTGCATCTGCGCCATGGGGCGCGCGCCGTCCACCAACAGCGGACAGGCGACGGACGTCACCGTGCCCATCCGGGGATGCTCCATCTCCACCGCCACGCCCAGCGCCACGACCTGCGGGTCCTCCAGCGCTTCCTTCACGTTATGAATGGGCGAGAAGGGTACGTCGCTCTGGTCCAGCAGCGCCATCCATTCGCCGCGCGGGCGCGTGAGGAAGCGAGCGGCGAGCAGATCCTTCAACAGATGATAATGCCCGACGCGGGTCTGATGGGTGCGGAAGCGTTCGTCTTCAAGGAGCTCTGTGGCGCCAAGCGTCTCCACCAGCTCCCGCCAGAACTTTTCCGTGGTCGACAGATGAATGCCGATCAGGCGATCATCCGCGCAGCGGAAGGCGAAACATTGCGACCTGACGATGCGCGAATATTTCGAGCCCACGATGCCCGCCATGGTGTAATTGGTATAGGCGTCCTGAATGAAGGCCATGGCGCTTTCGAGCATATTGACCTCGATGCGCCGCCCCAACCCCGTACGCCCGCGCTCCACAAGCGCGCCCATGACGCCATAGGCCGCATACATGCCCGTGGCGTTGTCAGCGACCGTCGGCCCGAATGACTCCGGCGCCTCGGGCTCGATGAGGAAACTCGCGACGCCGCTCAGCGCCTGGCCCACAGTGTCGAAGGCCGGGCGATCGCGATAGGGACCCTTGGCGCCAAAGCCCGTGATGGAGCACTGGATGAGCCGGGGATTGCGCGCGCGCAGCACATCGGGCGCGAGCCCCAGCTTCTCGATAACGCCGGGGCGGAAATTGTCGATCAGCACATCGGCGGTGTCGATAAGCGCCAGCAGATCCGCGCGGCCAGAAGCCGAGCCCGTGTCGATGACCACGCTCTTCTTGTTGCGGTTATAGGCGACGAAGGCGGGCCCATAGGTCGAGCCATGGCCGCGCCGGAAGGGGTCGCCCTCGGGACGCTCCACCTTGATCACCTCGGCGCCGAGATCGGCGAGCATCATGGCGGCTAGCGGGCCCGTGATGAAATTGCCGAGTTCGATCACCCTGACGCCTTCGAGCATATGCACTCCCCTGAAAAGTCCAATTTTTCACCGTGGACTTGATCGCTGCTCCTGCGCTACTTGAGCGCCAGCGCGCAAGAGCCTACCGTAAGGCTCCGGACGCACAGACCACAAGCAGCAAATCGAGGAAACGGCCAATGGACTTCGTCGCACAGACGATCACGGTGAACGGGGCGAAGGTTGCGCTCAAGCGCGGCGGCGCGGGGGAGCCTCTGCTGTTCCTGCATGGCGCCGACGGCCTGCCGGAATGGCCCGAAATTCTCGACGATCTGGCGAAAAGCTATGACGTGATCGTTCCCGATCTCCCGGGCTTCGGCCTCTCCGAGGCGCCGCCCTTCGTCGATGACATTTCCGATGTGGCCTATCTCCTGATGGACATGCTGGAGCAGATGCACCTGCGCGGCGTGCGCGTGATCGGCCATTCGCTGGGCGCCTGGGCGGGGCTGGAGATGGCCGTACGGTCCTGCGAGCGCATCCGCTGCCTGGCCCTCATCGCCCCTGCGGGCATCCATGTGAAGGGCTCGCCCAAGGCCGACATCTACATGATCGACCCGGACGAGCAGGCGCGCATCGCCTATGCGGACCCGCAATTGGGCGCCGAGGCCGCCGCCCGCGCCATGGTGAGCAAACACCAGAGCCAGGCGATTCTCAACCGCATCGCCAGCGCGCGCCTTGGCTGGAATCCCCGCCTCTACAATCCCCGTCTGGAGCGCTGGCTGCATCGCGTCACCAGGCCCGTGATGATCCTGTGGGGCGACACGGACCGCATCATCCCGCCGGTTTACGCTGACGCCTTCGCCGGTTTCATGCCTGCGGCTAAAGTGGTGAAGATCGCCCATGCCGGCCATCTGCCCCATGTGGAGCAGCGGGCGCAGGTGGGCGCGCTGTTGCAGGATTTCCTCAAGGGCTGATCAAGGCGAACGGGGCCGTGCGATGAAGATCACCAGCTTCAACCTCATGTCCTATGCGGACATTGACCTGAGCGTGAAGGACAAGTTCCGCAGCGCCTGGGTGCTGCTGCCCAACAGCTATTTCGACCCCGTGAAGGGCCACGCCCTCTACAACCGCTATCTCGACGAGCTGGAGCTTGCGGATGAACTGGGCTTTGACGGCGTGGCGGTGAACGAGCATCACCAGACCGCCTATGGCCTCATGCCCTCGCCCGTGGTCACCGCCTCGGCGCTGGCGCGGCGCACGAAACAATGCCGTATCGCCATTCTAGGCAACGCCTTCTGCCTGCGCGAGAATCCCCTCACGCTGGCCGAAGAGCACGCCATGATCGACGTCATCACCGGCGGGCGGCTCGTCACGGGATTCGTGCGCGGCGTGGGGACCGAATATTTCTCCATGGGCGCCAATCCCGTCCATTCCCTGGAGCGCCACAAGGAGGCGGCGGAGCTGGTGGTGCGGGCCTGGACCGAGACGGGCCCCTTTTCCTTCGAGGGCAAGCACTTCCACCTCGAATATGTGAACCTCTGGCCGCGCCCCTTCCAAAAGCCCCATCCGCCGATCTGGTGCCCCTCGCAAGGCAGTCTCGAAACCATCGAATGGGCGGCTCATCCTGATCGCAAATTCGTCTATCTCCAGAATTATAGCCCCCGCGAATCCGTCGGGCGCTATCTCGACATGTACCGCGACATCGCCCTGCGCAAATATGGCTACGAGGCCTCTTCCGACCGCATCGGCTGGGGCGCGCCGGTCTATGTGGGCGAGACCGACGAGCAGGCGGTGAACGAGGCCCGGCCCCATATCGAAGCGCTCTTCAATGTGCTGCTGCCCAAGGCCACCGAACTCATGTTCTTCCCCCCGGGCTACATGAGCCCGGAGTCCCTGACGCACATTCTCAAGCACAAGAAAGCCAACAGCGGCGGCGTCACCATCGAGAACCTGATGGCGCGCGGCATCATCGTGGTCGGCAGTCCCGACACCGTGCGCAAGCAGATCATGGACAACCATCGCGACATGGGATTCCAGGAACTGGTGACCATGCTGACCTTCGGCACCATGCCCGCTGAGATGTCGGAGGCGAACATTCGCCGCTTCGCCCGCGAGGTCATGCCCGCCCTGAAACCACTGACGGATCGTGAATACCGGGGCTTTACGGCGGCGGCGGCGTGACAAGGCGGGCGCAGCCCGGTAAACAGAGACAATCGATTTGGGAAGGATTCATCTATGAGCGCACGCAAACCCTTCATCGTCGGCATCGGCGGCACCACCCGAGAAGGGTCCTCTTCCGAACAGGCGCTCATCATCGCCTTGAAGGCGGCGGCGGCGGCGGGCGCCGAGACAGAAATATTCGCAGGCCACGACCTGCAACTGCCCATGTACGATCCCGATCCCAACTCCATGACGGAAGCCGCCAAACATCTCGTCGCGAGCCTTCGCCGGGCGGATGGGGTGATCTTCTCCTCACCCTGCTATCACGGCGGCGTGTCGGGCCTCATCAAGAACGCCATCGACTATATCGAGGAGATGCGCGCCGACGACCGCGTCTATCTCGATGGCCGCGCGGTGGGCGCCATCGGCTGCGGCTATGGCTTCCAGGGTCCTGGCATGGTGCTCTCGCAACTGCGCCAGATCACCCATGCGCTGCGCGGCTGGCCCGTGCCGCTGGGAGTGGGCGTGAATGCAGCGGTGGTGAAATTCAAGGACGGCGGTTGCTCCGAACCCGCCATCGCCAAGCAGATCGAGATCATGGCTGGCCAGGTGGTGGAATTCGCCACGAAGCACATCGCGTTTACGGAGAAGT
>CANGTC010000253.1 GCA_947456505.1 Beijerinckiaceae bacterium | reverse complement strand
TTCGGCACGGTGATGGAGAATGTGGTGCTCGATCCCGTCACCCGCGTTCCCGACTTCGACAGCGAAGAGAAGACCGAGAACACCCGCATCGCCTATCCCATCGACTTCATCTCGAATTCGTCGGACACGGGCCGCAGCGGTCACCCGAAGAATGTGGTGATGCTGACCTGCGACGCCTTCGGCGTGCTGCCCCCCATCTCCAAGCTAGATCCGGCCCAGGCCATGTATCACTTCCTCTCCGGCTACACCGCCAAGGTGGCGGGCACGGAAAAGGGCGTGGTAGGTCCCGAGGCGACCTTCTCGACCTGCTTCGGTCACCCCTTCCTGCCGCGTCACGCGTCGGAATACGGCGACCTGCTGCGCGAGCTGATCGCCAAGCATCATGTGGATTGCTGGCTGCTCAACACCGGCTGGACCGGCGGCAAGGAGGGCGTGGGCCGTCGCATGCCCATCCGCGTCACCCGCCGCCTGCTCACCGCCGCACTCGATGGCTCGCTCAACAAGGCGACCTTCCGCACGGACCCCTATTTCGGCCTCGCGGTGCCGACCTCGGTTCCCGGCGTCGAGCCCCACATCCTGAACCCCGTGAAGACCTGGGCCTCGAAGTCCGAATTCGCCGCCACGGCGAAGCACCTCGTCGAGATGTTCGCCAAGAACTTCGTGCAGTTCGAGAAGCATGTGGACAAGGCGGTGCTGGAAGCCGCGCCGACATCGCAGCTCGCCGCCGAATAAGCGGAGGCGCTCCGGAATTGAAAACGGCGGCTCTTGAGGCCGCCGTTTTTTATTGCGCGGGGTTCAAGGCTCAGAGCTTTTCCCAGGTCAGATGGCGCCGCGTGACAGCGCCATGGACGAAGTCCGGCGAGACCGGGGGCGAGAGGGTCAGGCGATTGCCCTCGAAGGCGAAACCGCGCTCCTGATCGGTCCCCGCCCAGGGCTCGCGCGCTGCAATCTCCACGTGATGGATCACCCTGTCCCCATCGAGCGTCCAGGGACCGGCGTAGCAGGTGATCTCCTGACCGGGCTGGCCTGGAATGCTGCGGCGGATGACGACCATCATGCGGGGCTCATCGGTGTAGCAAATAAAGCCCGTGTGCACGACGCCCTGATCGAGCTTCTCGCCGGAGTCGGCGATCTCGCGATCAACGTCCACCAGCTTCCAGGTGCCCAGAAACTTCGACTTGATATCCTGATCTTGCGACATGCTGATTCCCCCCTATTCGCGCCGGCGCCGATCACGCGGGCGTCTTTAAAACAAGCGATGCTCGAGAATATAGACGCCCGCGCCCGCCAGATAGCCGATCAGAGCGAGGCCGCTGATCTTTTTCACATACCAAAAAAACTGGATCTTCTCCAAGCCCATGGCCGCGACCCCCGCCGCCGAGCCGATGATGAGGATCGACCCGCCCGTGCCCGCACAATAGGCCAGGAACTCCCAGAGGAAATGATCGGGCGGATACTGCGCGAGGCTGTACATGCCCATGGAGGCCGCCACCAGCGGCACGTTGTCGACCACCGCGCTGGCGAGGCCGATGAGGATGACGATCACATCAAGCCGTCCAAAGATCCGGTCCAACCCTTGCGCCAGCGCGGTCAGAATATGGGCATGCTCCAGGCTCGCGACCGCCAGCAGAATGCCGATGAAAAACACCACCGAGCCCATGTCGATGCGGCTCAGGGCATGCACCAGGGTCAGCGGCTTTTTGGCGTCGTCCTCCTTGTCGCGATGGACGAGGTCGCCCACCAGCCACAGGACGCCGAGCCCGAAGAGGACGCCAAGAAACGGCGGCAGATGGGTCGCCGCCTTGAAAGCTGGAACAGTCACCAGAATGCCCAGCCCCAGAAAGAACATCAGACTGCTCTCGAAGGAACTGGTCGATGCGCGGCCAAGCCCGTTGTCCTGCGCCGGAGCCTCCACATCGCGCCCGCGCAAATGGTGTGCGACACCGCCGAGGGGCACAAGGGCGCTCACCGCTGAAGGCAGCAAGACGCCCTTCATGATCGCCAGAGGCGTGATCTGGCCGCCGATCCACAGCATGGTCGTGGTGACGTCGCCAATGGGCGACCAGGCCCCGCCCGCATTGGCCGCAATGATGATCACGCCAGCAAAAAGCAGACGATCATCATGCCGATTGAGGAGCTTGCGCATCAAGGAAACCATGACGATGGCGGTGGTCATATTGTCGAGGATGGCGCTCAGAAAAAACGTGACGACGCCGACCAGCCAGATGAGGGAGGAGAGCTTCGAGGTCTTGATGCGGCGGGTGATGACCTCAAAGCCATTGTGCGCATCCACCACCTCAACGATGGTCATGGCGCCCACGAGAAAGAAGACGATCTGCGCGGTCGCCATGACCGACTCGCCGAGCTGCGCGTCCAGTTTCGCAGGATCGCCAAGAGCCAGCGCATGGACGGTCCACAGGAGGCCCGCGCCGATCAGGGCGGAAGCAGACTTGTTGATCCCCAGGGGATGTTCGAAGGCGATCGCGGCATAGGCCAGGATGAAAATCATCGCCAAAACCATGGTCATGCCGCCGCGCCGCTCCAGAAATGAGGCGGAATCCTACGCTTCTGGCTGGAAATATCCACCGCTGAGTGACCTATCCCCGAAGACCCCACGCCATGGTCAGCCCCCCGCTTGACGCGGCGCGGCCGCAAACCTAGGTTTCACCCCTACGCCGGGCGCGGACCCGTGCATCCCATGAGGCGCCCATGTCTACCAGCAAAGTCACCGACGCAACCTTCGAAGCCGACGTCCTGAAGTCCTCTGAACCCGTCGTGGTGGATTTCTGGGCCGAATGGTGCGGCCCCTGCAAGGCTATCGGCCCCTCCCTCGAGGAGATCGCTGCGGAAATGACCGGCAAGGTCAAGATCGTGAAGATGAACGTCGACGAAAACCCGGGCGTCCCCGGCTCCCTCGGCATCCGCTCCATCCCCACCCTGATCCTCTTCAAGGACGGCAAGGCCGCTTCGCAGAAGGTGGGCGCCGCCCCCAAGAGCGATCTGGTGAAGTGGATCAGCTCGGGTCTGTGAGACCAGCTCAAGTCTGAGCTGCAAGCCATCGCAAAAGGGCTTCGCGATTGCGAAGCCCTTTTTCATTTGCCCGTCTTCACCCGCGTCCATTCCCGCGTAATGATTTTCTGGGTGGGCATGTCGTTCGAACTCACCGTGAACAGGCGCTTCATCACCTCGTCACTTGGATAGATCGCCTTGTTCTCCAGCACCGCCTTGTCGATGAAAGGCTTCGACGCCGGCACGCTGTTGGCGTAGTTGGTCACATTGGTGTTGCGCGCCGCCACCTCGGGCCGCAGCATATAGTCGATGAAGGCATGGGCCTCGGCCACATGGGGCGCGTCTTTCAGGATCGCGAGCATATCCATGGACATGAGCGCGCCCTCCTTCGGAATCACGAAATCAATCTCCACCCCGTTGTTGGCGTCGCGCGCCCGGTTGCGCGCCTGAAAGGCGTCGCCCGCCCAGCCCAGCGCCAGGCAGATGTCGCCGTTGGCCAGAGCGTTGATATATTCGGAGGAGTGGAACTTCTTCACCGAGGATTTCACCTTGGTCACCGCGTCCGCCGCGCGGCGAATGTCATCAGCTTTCTTGGAGTCGGGATTGAGGCCCAGAAAGCGCAAGGCGGAGCTGAGCACGTCATCGGGACTGTCCAGCAAATAGACGCCGCAGTCACTAAAGCGCTTGAGATTCTCAGGCTTGAAGATCACGTCCCAACTGTCGACCGGACGGCCTTGGAAGACCTGCTGGGCCTTCTGCACATTGTATGCGACGCCCGTCGCGTACCACATGTAATTCACTGAATATTGATTGCCGGGATCATAGACGGCGAGGCGCGCCATGACCTCGGGCGAGAGTCCCTTTGCATTGGGCAGTTTCGACTTGTCGAGCTTCTGGAACACGCCCGCCTGAATCTGCCTCTGCAAGAAGGGCGCGGAAGGGACGACG
Source organism: Beijerinckiaceae bacterium (assembly GCA_947456505.1). Lineage (GTDB taxonomy): Bacteria > Pseudomonadota > Alphaproteobacteria > Rhizobiales > Beijerinckiaceae > Terripilifer. The sequence goes on along the minus strand of CANGTC010000253.1, from coordinate 814 downwards.
ACGTCATAGCCGGTCTTGCCCGCGAGCAGTTTCGTCTCAAGGGACTCGTTGGAATCGTAGGTGTCATAGACCACACGAATGCCGGTTTCCTTGGTGAAATCGCTGAGCACCCTGGGGTCGATATAATCAGACCAGTTATAGACATTGACCACGCGCTCCTGCGCGAGGGCGGCGCCAGCGAAACACAGGGAAACGAAAGCGAAAACAAGCTTGCGCATCATGCGGCCCCTTTTCTGAGATCAGCGACGGCGTGTTCCAGACGCTCCAGCCCGGCATCCAGGGTCACGTCCTTCTTGGCGAAACAGAAGCGCACGACCGTACGCACGTGATCCTGCGCATAAAAGGCGGAAACGGGAATGGCCGCAACCCCGTAGCGCTCCACCAGTTGAGTGCAGAAAGCCACGTCATCATCGAGGCCCAAAGCGCCGATGTCGACATTGACGAAATAGGTGCCCTGACTGGGGATCACCGGAAAGCCGCGCGCGATCAGCCCCTCGCAAAAGCGATCGCGGCTGCGCTGGAAGCTGGCGCGCATATCCGTGAAATAGGCTTCATCCTTACCCAGCCCATAGGCCACCGCCGCCTGCAGATTGGGCGGCGTGGTGAAGGTGAGGAACTGGTGCGATTTGGCGATGACTTTCATCAAGGCGGGCGCCGCCGCCACAAGCCCCACCTTCCATCCCGTGAGGGAGAAGATCTTGCCCGCGCTGCCGATCTTGATGGTGCGCTCGCGCATGGAGGGAATCTCCATCATCGACACATGGCGGCGCCCGTCGAAGATCACATGTTCCCAGACCTCGTCGCAGATGGCGAT